>PNMF01000078.1 GCA_013823485.1 Comamonadaceae bacterium | reverse complement strand
GGCTTGCCGGGCAATCCGGTGGCGGTGATGGTCACGTTCCTGGCCTTTGTGCGCCCTGCCCTGCAGCAGCTCATGGGCGCCGAGGTCACCCCGCCGGTACTCCTGCAGGCCCGCAGCGGCGAAGCCATGCGCAAGAAGCCGGGCCGCACCGAATACCAGCGCGGCACCGTCACCCGCGAAGCCGACGGCTCTCTGGTGGCCCGCACCACCGGCAATCAGGGCTCCGGCGTGCTGCGCTCCATGGTGGAGGCCAACGGCCTCATCGTGCTGCACCACCAGCAGGGGAATGTCGCGGTGGGCGACACGGTGGACGTGATGGTGTTCGACGGCGCCCTCTGAGGGGCCGGCACCTCAGGCGTCGGTCCGGTCGCCGGCATCGAGCGAGGGTGGCCGCATCAGGTCATCGTCGATGCCCATGGCGGCGCTGGCCCGCTCGACCGCCTGCCACAGGGGAGCGGGCATGCGCAGGATGTCGTCGGGCGTGGCGGCCTGCGCGATCCAGTCGCTGGCCTGCCGGTGCTGTTCGGCGGTGAGCAGCGCCAGGTGGAACATCTCGTCGATGATTTTCATGGGGCCTTGGGCGGTTCGCTGAGGCGGATGGGCGGAATGAACCCGGCCTCGTCCGCCGTGGCGGGCTGCGGCCGGTGCGCCTTGTCGCGCGACAGCAGCGAGTACATGGTGGGCACCACGAAGATGGTGAGCAGTGTGCCCAGCGACATGCCGCCCACGATCACCCAGCCGATCTGCTGGCGGCTCTCGGCGCCGGCACCGGTGGCCAGGGCCAGCGGGATGGCGCCCAGCACCATGGCGCCGGTGGTCATGAGGATGGGGCGCAGGCGCATGGCGGCTGCGCGACGCACCGCCTCGATGCGTTCTACACCCTCCTCGCGCAGCTGGTTGGCAAACTCCACGATCAGGATGCCGTGCTTGGTGATCAGGCCCACCAGCGTGATGAGCCCGATCTGGCTGAACACGTTGAGCGTGCCGCCCGCCAGCTTGAGCGCCAGCAGCGCCCCCAGCATCGACAGCGGCACGCTGAGCATGATGATGAAGGGGTCGACGAAGCTCTCGAACTGGGCCGCCAGCACCAGGTAGATGAACACCAGCGACAGCACGAACACGATGGCCAGCGAGCCGGAGGCGCTGCGGAATTCGCGGCTCTGGCCGTTGAGGTCGGTGGTGTAGCCGGGCGGCAGCACCTCGGCTGAAATCTGGTCGAGGTAGGCCAGGGCTTCGCCCAGCGAATAGTCGGGCGACAGGTTGGAGGTGATGGTGGCGCTGCGCCGCTGCGCGAAGTGGTTGAGTTCGCGCGGCACCACCACCTCGGAGGTCTTGACCAGCGAGGCCAGCGGGATCATGGCGTCGCCCCGGCCGCGCACGAACAGGCGGTCGATGTCTTCCGGTGTGGTGCGGCTGGCCGAGACGGTCTGCACCACCACGTCGTACTGCTCCCCGTCGCGCTTGTAGCGCGTGACGGTGCGACCGCCCAGCATGGTCTCCACCGTGCGGGCGATGGCGTCCACGCTCACGCCCATGTCGGCGGCGCGTTCGCGGTCCACATCCAGCCGGATCTCGGGCTTGTTCAGGCGCAGGTCGGTGTCGACCTGCACGAAACCGGGGTTCTGCGCCAGCCGGTCCTGGAACTGTCGTACCACGCCCGAGAGGTTCTGGTAGGAGTCGTTGGTGACGATCACGAAGTTGACCGGGCGCTCGCGGAAGCCCTGACCGAGCGATGGCGGCGTGATCGGGAACGCGCTGATGCCCGGCAGGGCAGCCACCTTGGGCGCCAGGTCGCGGGCGATTTCCATGGTGGTGCGGTCGCGGTCTTCCCAGGCGGCACCGCGCATGATCACGCTGCCCTGCGCCACCGACGGGTTGCCCACGATGGTGAAGATGCGGTCGAACTCCGGGTAGGTCTGGGCCATGCCTTCAATGGCCTGCGCGTACTTCTGGGTGTAGGCCAGCGTGGCGCCGTCGGGCCCGTTGATGGAGGCCAGCACCACGCCCCGGTCTTCCATGGGCGAGAGCTCCTGCCGGGTCGACTGCAGCAGCAGCCAGCTGCCGGCGGCACTCACCAGCATGACGGCCACCATGAGCCAGCGCACCTTCAGGGTGGCGCCCAGCAGGCGTTCGTAGCCGTCGCTCATGCGGTTGAGCTGGCGTTCCATGAAGGCATCGAAACGGCCGGGCTTCGGGTTGTGCTTGAGCAGCTTGGAGCACAGCATGGGCGACAGCGTGAGCGCCACGAAGCCCGAGACGATCACGGCGCCGGCCAGGGCCAGCGCGAACTCCGCAAACAACCGGCCGGTGCGGCCCGGGGTGAACATCAGCGGGGCATACACGGCGGCCAGCGTGAGCGTCATGGCCACCACCGCAAAACCGATCTCCTTGGAGCCTTTGATGGCGGCCTCGAACGGCTTCATGCCGTCCTCGATGTGGCGGTAGATGTTCTCCAGCACCACGATGGCGTCGTCCACCACCAGGCCGATGGCCAGCACCAGCGCCAGCAGCGTGAGGGTGTTGATGGAAAAGCCGAACAGCGCCATGAGCGCGAAGGTGCCGATCAGGCTCACCGGAATGGTCACCAGCGGAATGATCGATGCCCGCAGGGTGCGCAGGAACACAAAGATGACCAGGGCCACCAGCACCACCGCTTCGGCGATGGTGGTGTAGACCGCCTTGATGGAGCGGTCGATGAAGATGGAGTTGTCGTTGGCGATTTCGACCCGCACCGTGTCGGGCAGGTCCTCGCGGATCTGCGGCAGCATGGCCTGCACCGCAGCGGAGAGGTCGAGCGGGTTGGCGGTGGCCTGGCGGATGACGCCCAGCGAGATGCCCTCGCGGCCGTTGTAGCGCACCGTGGTGCGTTCGTCCTGCGGGGCCTGCTCGACCCGGGCCACGTCGCCGATGCGGATGGTCTGGCCGTTGACGGTGCGGATCGGGATGCCCGCAAACTGCTCGGGGGTCTGGAGGTCGGTGGCGGCGGTGACGTTGAATTCGCGCTGCTGGCTCTCGATGCGCCCGGCCGGCACCTCCAGGTTGGAGCGGCGCAGGGCGTCTTCGGCGTCCTGCACGGTCAGGTTGTAGGCGGCCAGCCGGTCCGGGTCGAGCCAGATGCGCATGGAGTACCGGCGCTCGCCGAAGATGCGCACGTCGGCCGCACCGGGTGCGGTCTGCAGGCGCGGCTTGGCAATGCGGTTGGCCAGGTCGCTCAGTTCGAGCGCCGGCATGGACTCCGAAGTGAGGGCCAGCCAGACCACTGGCGTGGCATCGGCCTCGACCTTCGCGATCACCGGCTCGTCCACATCTTCGGGCAGGCGCTGGCGCACCCGGCTGACCTTGTCGCGCACATCGGCGGCGGCGGAATCGGGGTCGCGGTCGAGCTTGAAGCGCACCGTGATCTGGCTCTGCTCCTGGCGGCTGATGGAGGTGATGATGTCCACCCCCTCGATGCCGGCCAGCGAGTCTTCCAGCACCTTGGTGACCTGGGTCTCGATGACCTCGCTGGACGCACCGCCGAAGGTGGTGGTGACCGTGACGGTGGGCTCGTCGATGTTCGGGTACTCGCGCACCGTCAGGCCGTTGAAGGCCACCGCCCCCACCAGCAGCACCAGCAGGGACAGCACGGTGGCGAACACCGGGCGGCGGACGGATATTTCAGGCAGCTGCATGGGTTGCTCCGCGAATCGGGGTCAGCGGGCCGGCGCCGGTGCCTTGGCAACGGCCTTGGTCATGTCGACCACCTTCACCGCCGTGCCGTCGCGCTGCAGGCGCTGCTGGCCGGCGACCACCACCGTCTCGTTGCCCTGAAGGCCCTGGACGATCTGCACCTCGGCGCCACGGCGGGCACCGGTCTGCACCTCGACCCGGCGCGACACGCGCTTGCGCGCATCGCCCTCGCCCTGCTCGTCCAGCACGAACACATACTGCTTGCCGGCCTGCGGCACCAGCGCCTCTTCGGGCACCACCAGCGCGGTGTCGTCGACCGAAAACACGGTCAGCACCCGCGCGAACATGCCGGGTCGCAATTCCTTGCGCGGGTCGGACGGCATGGTGGCGCGCACCGCAATCGAGCGGCCATTGGCGTCGAGCAGCGGATCGACCGCCAGCACCCTGGCTTCCCAGCTGCGGCCGGGCAAGGCGTCAAGCTGCACCTGCACCGGCAGGCCCGGGGCAATGCGGGTCTGGTAACGCTCGGGCAGGCGGAAGTCGACGGTGAGCACCGAGGTGTCTTCCAGGTTCACCAGGTCCTGGCCCTCCTGCACGTACTGCCCCAGGTTGATGCTGCGCAGACCCACCGTGCCGTCAAAGGGCGCCGCGATGCGCATGCGCTGCTGCCGGGCCTGGGCCAGCGTCACCTGGGCCTGGGCCACCTGCAGGGCGGCGCGGCTTTCGTCCAGCACGCGCTGGGCCACGAAGTTCTGGGCCACCAGTTCCTGGTTGCGGTTGAAGTTGGCCTGGGCAATCGAGAGCTGCGCCTGGGCCTGCAGCAGCTCGGCGGCCTGCAGCGTGTCGTCCAGCTGCACCAGCAGCTGACCCCGCCGGACCTGGGCACCATCGGCAAACGCGATGCGCTGCACCCGCCCAGCCACCTCGGGCTTGAGGGTCACGCTCTGGCGCGAACGCAGCGTGCCCACCGCCTGGGCGTCGTCCTGCAGCCGCATGCGGCGAACGCTGGTGACCTCCACGCTGGGCGGGCCGCCCGCGGCCGCGCGCGGGCCGCCGGCCGGGGCTTGTCCGGGGGCAGCGGAGCCGCCCGACGCAGCGGCAGGAGCCGCGGCGGTCCGGTTCTGCCACCACCAGGCGGCGCCGGACGCCACAGCGATGCCGGTGGCAGCCACCAGCACATGAATCAGTTTTTTGGCCATGGTGTCCCGTCATTGGGGGATAGGGAGGTCGCTGCGGCCGGCGTGGGCGGCAGGACCGTCGGGCAATGTATCAGTCCAGAGCGGATGCCCGGGCACGAAGTTCCCGCGACCCCGAGGCCTGGTCGGGGTTGGTGCGACAGCTCGCGGCCCGCCGGAATCAGCTCGGCACACCCCGGTTGGCCAGCGCATCGGCGCGTTCGTTGCCGGGGTTGCCGGCGTGGCCCTTGACCCAGTGCCATTCGATCTGGTGCGGGCCGCCGTGCACCAGCTGGTCCAGCCGTTGCCACAGCTCGGCGTTCTTCACCGGCTGCTTGGCCGCCGTGACCCAGCCCTTCTTTTTCCAGCCGTGAATCCACTCGGTGATGCCTTTGCGAACGTATTCGCTGTCCAGGTAAAGCGAGACGCGGCAGGGGCGGTTGAGAGCCGCCAGCCCTTCGATGACCGCGGTGAGTTCCATGCGGTTGTTGGTGGTGTTGCGTTCACCGCCCCACAGCTCTTTTTCGTGTCCGTCGGACTGCAGGAAAACGCCCCAGCCACCGGGGCCGGGATTGCCCTTGCAGGCGCCGTCGGTATAGATCACGACATGGTTCAAGACAGATTGCTCCAGGAATGTGTAGGAAAGATAAAGAACGGCCAGAGGCCGACCGGCCCGCGCGGTTTTGTCGGTCGCGGTTGGTCAGTGGCGGTTGGCCACCGGCACCGGGGCCGCGGCCTTGGCACGACGTGGTTTCCAGGCCGGCCCCAGCACCCGCATGCCACGCACCCGCTTGACCGCCACCACAAAGTAGACGGCGCCGAACACCGGCCACCAGCGTGCGCCGGCCCGGTCCATCCAGGCCATGCGCTGCAGCCACTTTTCGGTCCGCACCGCAGGCCGGTAACAGCCGTAGCGGTCGGACTCGATCTCGAAGCTCAGCAGGCGCAGCCAGTCGCGCAGGCGCCAGGGGCCGATGAACTCGCCCGCATCGGGCAGGTACAGGCCGCTGCCGTCGTCCATGCCGGTGCGCTCCCAGAGACGGGCGCGGCCCTGGCGGAAACCCCACCAGCTCGCCGGATTGAAGCCGCTGATGACCACCCGCCCTTCCGGCACGAGCACCCGCTCGACCTCGCGCAGCACATGGTGCGGATCGGCGCTGAGTTCCAGGGTGTGCGGCAGCACCAGCAGGTCGAGGCTGGCCGCCGGGAAGGGCAGCGCAGCGGCGTCGGTCACCAGCGCCACGGCGGCCTGGCCGGCGACCGGCGGGGTGCCTGGCTCGAACGGCTCGGGCAGGGCCAGCCAGCGGTGCGGCATTCGGTTGCTGCGCAATGCATCCAGCTCGGGCAGACCCAGCTGCAGCGCGTTGTAGCCGAACAGATCCGCCACGGCCAGATCGAACTGCGCCTGCTCCCAGGCCAGCAGGTACTGGCCCGGGGGCGTGGCGAACCATTCGGTCAACCCTATAATTTTTTCGGTCATGGCGCAGTGGGATGGAACCGGGGCGGTTGCCCTCTGCGACACTGCGAGGGGCCCCATCCGGACAGCCCCGCACTCTACACGGCCCCGAGGCCCAGCACGGCATGCAGCTCATCCCCCTACCCGCTTTCTCCGACAACTACATCTGGATCCTGCACGACGGCCAGCGCGCGCTGGTCGTGGACCCCGGCGAATCCGCCGGTGTGCAGCAATGGCTGGCCAGCACCGGCGTGCAGCTCGACACCATCCTGATCACGCACCACCATGCCGACCACACCGGCGGCGTGGCCGAGCTGCGCGAAGCCACCGGCGCCCGCGTCATCGGCCCGGCCTTCGAGACCATGCCCGAGCCGCTGCGACGCGTGTCGGGCGGCGAATCGGTGGAGGTGCTGGGCATCCGCTTCGAGGTGATCGACGTGCCCGGCCACACCGCCGGCCACATCGCCTTCTTTGCCCCCGACGCGCCTGGGGGCCCGCTGGTGTTCTGTGGCGATACGCTGTTTTCCGGCGGTTGCGGCCGCCTGTTCGAGGGCACGCCGGGCCAGATGCACGAATCGCTGTCGGCCCTGGCCGCCCTGCCCGGCCACACCCGTGTCTGCTGCACCCACGAGTACACGCTCTCCAACCTGCGCTTCGCGGTGGCGGTCGAGCCCGACAACGCCGACCTGCTGGGCTACCAGGCCCGCTGCGAGGCGCTGCGGGCCCAGCAGCAGCCCACCCTGCCAAGTTCCATCGAACTGGAACGCCGCATCAATCCGTTCCTGCGCACCGCCGAGCCGGGCGTGGCCGCCGCTGCCCGGCGCCACGCGCCCGCAACCGGCACCGATGCCGTCTCGGTGCTGGCCACCCTGCGCGAATGGAAGAACGTTTTCTGATGCGCTGGCCTGACCGTCAACGCCGCTGCCTGGGTGCAGCCCTGGCCGCGCTGGCCCTGTTCGTGTCCGGCTGCGCGTCGGTCCCCGGCGACACCGTTGCCGGCCACCCGGCAACGGCCGAGCCCGGCCTGGGCCGCTCCGGCCCGGCCCAGGCCCCGGTGGTGCCTTCCGGTCCGCTGAGCCAGATCGGTACCGCCAGCATGCCGGGCGGGCCGGTGGCCAGCCTGGCTGCACCGACCGACCTCTGGGAGCGCATCCGCCGCGGCCTCTCCATGCCCGACCTGGACAACGAGCTGGTGCGCGACCACGAGCGCTGGTACCTGAACCGGCCGGACTACATCCAGCGCATGACCGAGCGCTCCAGCCGCTACCTGTTCCACATCGTCGAAGAGATCGAGCGTCGCAACCTGCCCATGGAGCTGGCCCTGCTGCCCTTCATCGAGAGCGCCTTCAATCCGCAGGCGGTGTCGTCGGCGCGCGCCGCCGGCATGTGGCAGTTCATGCCCGCCACCGGCGCCTCGTTCGACCTCAAGCAGAACGTGTTCCGCGACGACCGCCGCGACGTGCTGGCCTCGACCCGCGCCGCCCTGGACTACCTGCAGCAGCTCCATGCCCGCTTCGGCGACTGGCACCTGGCGCTGGCGGCCTACAACTGGGGCCAGGGCAATGTGAACCGGGCCATCACCCGCAACCAGCGGGCGGGTCTGCCCACCGGTTATGCCGACATCACCATGCCGGCCGAAACCCGCCACTACGTGCCCAAGCTGCAGGCGGTGAAGAACATCGTGGCGCGGCCACAGGCCTTCGGCGCCACGCTGCCCGCCATCGGCAACCACCCGTTCTTCGACACCGTGACCATCGAACGCGACATGGATGTCGCCGTGATCGCGCGGCTGGCCGGCATCAGCGAGTCCGATTTCCGGGCCCTCAACCCCTCCCTGAAACAGCCCGTGGTGATGGCCGCCGGCACGCCCACGGTGCTGCTGCCCTGGGACAACGCGGTCGTCTTTCAGCAGAACCTGGCCCGACACGATGGCCCGCTGGCCACCTGGACCGCCTGGGTGGTGCCCAGCACCATGTCGGTGGCCCAGGCGGCCGGCAAGCTGGGCATGAGCGAAAGCGAACTGCGCTCGGTCAACAACATACCGCCGCGCATGCAGGTGCGGGCCGGCTCCAGCCTGCTGGTGCACCGGACCGGCGCCCGCGACCGGGATGTTCCCGAGCACGTGGCCGACAACGCCATGCTGTCGCTGCAGCCCGATGTGGTCCTGCGCCGCACCACGGTGAAGGCGCGCAAGGGCGAAACCCTGGCCAGCCTGGCCCGGCGCTACAAGGTGCCGGTGTCGAGCGTGGCGGAATGGAACAAGCTGTCGGCCGGCGCGTCCCTGAAGGCCGGCCAGAGCATCACCCTGATGCTGCCTCAGCGCGCAGCGGTGGCCAAGGCCGGCGGCACGCGCAAGAAGGCCGCCACCCGGACCGCCCGCACCCAGGCCAAGGGCAAGACCGCCACCGCGTCCAGCCGCAAGGCGGCACCGGCGCGCACCCGGGTGGCCGCCGGCAAGCCCTGAACGCGAACCCGCTCAGGCCCTGAACCGGGCCTTGGATCGGCGCGCGAAATCGTTGGTGTAGCTGCGCTGCAGCTCCTGGGGTTCGGGCAGCGCCGCATCGTCGCCCATGGCCATGGCCCGCAGGGCGATCAGCGGCCCCTCCGAAGGCATCAGGCCGTCGGGCGTCCAGCTTTCGCGCATGCGCTCGAACGCCGCCAGGTACAGCGCCCGGTCGCCCTGAAAGTGCGACTCGGGCACCGCCCGGATGATGTCGCTCACACCCGCGGTCTGCAGCCACTTGAGGGCATGGACCATGGCATCGGACACGGCCTGGCACAGTCGCGGGAACTGGGCAATGAAATCGATCGGCGCCCCCAGGCAGACCGAGGGCATGGGCCCGCCGAACACCTCGGTGGAGCCGCGCAGGGTGCGCGTGTCGGCCACCACGCGCAGCTCGCCCAGCAGCTCCAGCTGGGTGATCACCGGGTCGGCAAAGCTGATGGCGTCGATGGCGCCGTTGCGGAACGCCTGAACCGCTGCAAACGGGTTCGCCTGCGGCACCAGCTCCACCCGGGCCAGGTCCAGACCGCCCTGCTCCAGCACGCGCCGCACCACCGCCCGGCCGGTGCTGTGGCCGGCCTGCACGCCGATGCGCCGGCCCGCCAGATCGCTCACCTCGCGGTACTGCGGCAGCGTCTTGCGCGAGACGCCCACCACGATCTGGGGGGTTCGCGAGTGCAGCACAAAGGCTCGGAACCGGGATGTGGTCAGCAACTGGCTGAAAGGGGCGCACACCAGATGAGCCGCCTGGGCCTGCACCGCCCGCAGCGCACCGCCGACCTCGGTCACGTCGCGCACTTCCACATTCAGACCCTCAGCCTCGAAGTAGCCCAGGCGCTGAGCCACGGTGAGCGGCAGGTAGGCCAGGGCTGGCCGCTGCTCCACCGTGATCACCAGGCGGGTGGAGGAAAGCCTGACCGGCGTTGCAATGGCCGTCTGCAGCGGCAGTGGCGGTGCCGTCTGTGCGCGCGTCGTCCCGGAGCCCAGCAACAACCCGGCACTGAGTCCCAACCACTGGCGACGATCGCAGTTGTGCACTGCCTGCTCCCGGCCGGGCAAGAGACCGACCTTGTGATCGACACCGTATCTCCCGCAGCGGACCACCGCATCGGGACCAATCCCGAGCGGGAAACTACCGAGCCGGGAACGCCCGGCCGGGCAGGGTCAGGCGAACAGGATGCCGATGTTCAGCGCCAGCGCCAGCAGCCAGACCAGCGACCGTGCGCTGGCCTGATCGGCCACATACAGCAGCACATACAGCACCCGCAGGAACACCCACAGGAAGGCCATCACGTCCAGCCGCATCTGGTAGGCGCCCATCTGGTGGGCGATGATGACGGCGGCAAAAAAGAACGGCAGCGCCTCGAAGGTGTTGGCCTGGGCGGCGTTGGCGCGGGCGCGCCAATCGGTCTGGCGGGCCAGCCAGGCACGCGGGTTGTGGTTGTCGTAGCCGCCGTCCTTGCGCGACTTGCTGAACATGCCCCACTTGGCCAGACCGGCGCAGAAGATGGGCAGCAGGGCCGAGAGCAGCACGGCCCAGTAGGCCACGGTGAGTCCGGATTTCATGAGCGGGGGCTCCAGTTGTCAGAGAGGGGTTCAGCGCCGGTCCACCAGCGCGTGGGCGATGGTGCCCAGATCGACGTATTCCAGTTCGCTGCCCACCGGCACACCCCGGGCCAGCCGCGTGACCTTGACCTCGCGGTCGCGCAGTGCCTGGGTGATGACATGGGCGGTGGTCTCGCCCTCGGCGGTGAAATTGGTGGCCAGGATCACCTCGCGCAGCACCGGTGCGTCGGTGTCCATGATGCGGTCCAGCAGCTTGTCCAGGCCGATGTCGCGCGGACCGACCCCGTCCAGCGGGCTCAGTTTGCCCATGAGCACGAAGTACAGGCCCTTGTAGGCACCGGTGCGCTCCATGGCGGCCTGGTCGGCCGGGGTTTCCACCACGCAGAGCTGGCTGCGGTCCCGGGCCGGGTCGGCGCAGGTGGAGCAGATCTCGGCTTCGGTGAAGGTGTGGCACAGGGCGCAGTGGTGCACCGAGCCGGCGGCATCCTGGAGCGCGCCGGCCAGCACCCGCGCGCCCTCGCGGTCGTGCTGGAGCAGATGGAACGCCATGCGCTGGGCCGACTTCACGCCCACGCCGGGCAGGCGGCGCAGCGCCTGCACCAGGCGCTCCAGCGAAAGGTTGTCGGCCACGCGGCGCGCCGGATCAGAACGGGAACTTCATGCCGCCGGGCAGGCCCGGCATGCCGGCGGTGAGCTTGCCCATCTTCTCGCTGGAGGTGGCTTCGGCCTTGCGCACCGCGTCGTTGAAGGCGGCAGCCACCAGGTCCTCGAGCATGTCCTTGTCGTCGGCCAGCAGGCTGGGGTCGATGGTGACGCGCTTGACGTCGTGCTTGCAGGTCATGACCACCTTGACCATGCCGGCGCCGGATTCGCCGGTGACCTCGATGAACGCCAGCTCGTCCTGGGCCTTCTTGAGGTTGTCCTGCATGGCCTGGGCCTGCTTCATGAGGCCGGCGAGTTGTCCTTTGTTGAACATGGAAATCCTTGGATGAACAGGGTGAGAAAAATCGGGTCGGGCGGTGTCAGGAGACCGCCTTCAGGGTGCCGGGGACGATTCTGCCGCCAAAGTCGCGCATCATCGTCTGCACGAACGGGTCGGCCATGATCTGTGCCTCGGCCTCGGCCTGGCGCTCGCGCGCCTGGGCGGCCAGCCGGCGCGCCGGGGCATCGACCACCGGGCCGATCTCGACCAGCAGCCGCACCTCGTGGCCGATGGTCTGCAGGGCAGCCGCCAGCCGCTCGCGGGTGTTGCCCTGGTTGAGCGATTCGCGCTCCACGCGGAGCACCCACTGGCCCTCGTCGCGGGCCACCAGCTGCGACTGCAGCGCCAGCTCGCGCACCAGCGCCGTGACGGCTTCCGAGCGCACCAGCTGCATCACCAGGTCGAACCACACATCGCCCTCGGGCGTGATCTGCAAAGGTGCCTCGGGCGCCGCCGCGCGGGGCTGGTCCAGCCGGCCGGGCTCGCCGGGGTCGCGCACCGGAATGCGCATCAGCGGCGGGCGGGCCGGGGCTGCGCCCAGCGGCGCCGATGGCGCCGGTGGCCGGGCAGCACTGGCGGGCAGGTCGGGCTCCCAGGGCGGCCCCTCGTCATCGGGTTCCGGCCAGGGTGCGTCGTCGGGCGGGGGGCCGTCGTCCTGAACGGCTGCGGCAGGCGCAGGCGCAGGCGCGGGTGCCGGTACAGGAACGGAAACGGGTGCCGGCGCAGGCGGAGGTGGCGTTACCGGCGGCGGAGGAGGCGGCGTGACCGTTGCGACCGGCAGCGGGGCCGGGCGGGCCTGGGGCGGGGCCGCCTCAGGCGTTTTCAGGCTTTTTTTTTCCGCTGTGCCCGACGGCTTGAAGGCCAGCAGGCGCAGCAGGATCATGGTCAGGGCCGCGTACTCGTCGGGCGCCAGCCCGAGTTCGGTGCGGCCGTGCAGGCACAGGCTGTAGAGCAGGTGCGTCTCGTCCGGCGGCAGGGCCTGGGCCAGCCGGGCCACCTCGGGCGCGTCCGGATCGTCCGATGGCGTGGCATCGGGCACCGCCTGCAGCACCGCCATGCGCTGCAGCACCGAGGTCATGTCTTCCAGCGTGCCGGCCGCGCTCAGGCCCTGGGTGCGCAGGGCGTCGATGGTGGCCACCACGGCCGCGCCGTCGGCCTCGGCCAACGCACCGATGAGGCCCAGCACCGGCGCGCTGTCGACCGCACCCAGCATCTGGCGCACGCCCGCCTCCTGCAGATGGCCGCCACCGAAGGCAATGGCCTGGTCGGTGAGCGAGAGCGCATCGCGCATGGAGCCGCGCGCGGCGCGGGCCAGCAGGCGCAGCGAGGCCACGTCGGCCGGCACCGACTCGGCCTGCAGCACCTGCTGCAGGTGCGAGGCCACCGTCTCGGGGGCCATGGGCCGCAGGTTGAACTGCAGGCAGCGCGACAGCACCGTGACCGGCACCTTCTGCGGATC
>PNMF01000077.1 GCA_013823485.1 Comamonadaceae bacterium | reverse complement strand
GGCCAGCACCGAGAGCCCGCTCTGGCCGCGCGCCGAAAAGTCGTCCACGCTGCGGCGCAGCGAGCGTTCGATCCAGTCGCTCACGTCCAGGCTGTCGTGCAGCTGGGGACGGGTCTGGCCGTCCTTGTGGGTGATGTGGCGGGCGGCCTCGCGGCCTTCGGTGGCCACGCTGCGGAACGGGTTGCCTTCGGGGGCGCCCAGCTTGTCCAGGCCTTCGGCAAAGTCGGCGCTGTGCCAGAAGCCTTCCACGGCACGGGCCTGGGCGCGTTGGGCGCGCTGGTCCAGCACCTTCCAGAGGATGATGACCCAGGTGGCCAGGCTCATGGCCAGCAGCACCAGCGCAACCGAGCGGGTGACCCAGTCGCCCTGGGTCCAGACATGGGCCAGGCCCGAGCTTGCGAAATCGTTGTTCATGGCGTTGAAGAGTGACGTTTATTCAAGGACGAAATTGATCGGTACGGTGACCCACATGGCTTCCGGCGTGCCACCGCGTTTGCCGGGCACATAGCGCCAGCGCAGCACGGTCTGGAGGGCGGCCTGGTCGAGGCGCTCGAAACCGCTGGAGGTGCGGATCTCGGCGCGTGCGGCGGTGCCGTCGGTCTCGATGAAGACCCGCAGCACCACCTTGCCCTGTTCCCCGAGCCGCCGTGACAGCGGCGGGTAGGGCGGTCGCGGGTTGTTCAGGTAGTCGGCCTGGGTGCTGGGCAGCACGACCGCCGGGGGCGCCGGCGGGGCCGGTGGTGCGGGCGGCGCGGGGGCCACGGCCGGCGTCGGGGCGGCGGGCGCTGCCGGTTCGGCCGGCGGCACCTGGGGCGCCAGTTCGGATGGCGCGGGCGACGGGCTGGCCACCGGCTGTGGCCGAGGTGCCGGGGTCGGGCGGGTCTGCGGCCGGGGCGCGGGTGTCGGTGCGGCCTGAGGAGGAGGCGGCGGTGCCGGCGGGATCTGCGGCTGCGGCGCCTCGATCAGTTCGGCCATGACCTTCACCGGCACCACCAGCTCCACCGCACGGCGCAAGAGCCCGCTCTGCAACGCCCAGACGCCAGCGAGGTGGAGTCCGACCACGGAAGAGATGACGGCGATCCGGCGGGACGTCGTGGGTGACATTTGAAGCGGCAGGGGGGGCTGACCTTGTGCCAGGGCAGCGGAGGGCGGATTCATAGTTTATGGGTGCGGTCTTCGCGGAACACCCAGCGTGCCGCCAGCACGATGAGCAACAGGCTCAGACCGAAGACGGACAGTGCGGTGGGCATGGGGTTCCTCTGGAGGGTGATGGCCTTGATTCTGGGACTGATTATAAATGAGAATTGTTCGTATTAAATATATTTTCAACACCGAAGCCCGGGCCCAGCAGGCCGAGGCTGGCCGCCTCCGCCGGGTGATGGCAACCGCTCAATGCCTGTGCCGCCTGGAACTCGTCCAGCAGCCGGCGCAACACCACGGCCACACCCCGCGCTCCGTCAGCGGCCAGCCCAACCAGCACCGGGCGGCCCACGAGCACCGCGCGCGCACCCAGTGCCAGCGCCTTGAGCACGTCGGTCCCGCGGCGGATGCCGCCGTCCACCAGCACCGGCACGGCACCGGCCACGGCCTCGACCACCGCCGGCAGGGCGCGTGCCGTGCTGACGGCGGTGTCGAGCGTGCGGCCGCCGTGGTTGGACACGATCAGGCCGTCGATGCCGAGTGCCACCGCATCGGCGGCGTCGGCGGGGTGCAGCACGCCCTTGAGCAACAGGGGAAGCCGGGTCAGGGCGCGCAGCCAGGCGATGTCGTCGGCGGTGGCGGCGCGCGCGAGCAGGGCGTCGAGCGATTCGGGTGCCGAGGGCGGCAGGTTGAACGCCGTGAGTCCCGGCGGCAGGCGAAACCCGGCCTGCAGTTCCCGGTCGCGGACGCCTTGCACCGGCGCGTCGACCGTGAGCACCAGGGCTTCGAAGCCGGCCGCTTCGGCGCGCCGGACCAGGGCCAGGGTGTCTTCCCGCCGGGGCTGCAGGTAGAGCTGGAACCAGAGCGGTCCGCGGCTGGTGTCGGTGGCCACCGGCCGGGCCACGTCTTCCAGCCGCTGGCTGGCCTGGCAGCCCAGCACCATGCCCACGCCGAGCGCCGCAGCGGCCAGGGCCGTGCCCTGTTCGCCTTGCGGGTGCGCCAGCATCTGGTGCGCCATGGGCGCCACCAACAGGGGCGAGGGCCAGGTCCGGCCCAGCAGTTCGATGCGGGTGTGGCTGCCGGCCAGCGGCCGCAGGCTGCGCGGCCACAGCGGCAGGTCTTGCCAGGCCTGCCGGTTGGCCCGCAGGGTGATTTCGTCACCCGCGCCGCCCTGCAGGTAGGCCGCGTGTGCCGGGTCCAGCCGGGCCAGGCTGTCGGCCGCGTTCATGGCTGGCTCCATTGGCGCAGCAGGTTGTGATAGACGCCGGTCAGGGCGGTGGTTTCGGTGCTCTCGCCATGCCGCGCGCGCAGCCGCAGCAGGTTCATGTCGAGGTCGAACAGGATCTGCCGGCGGGCGTCGTCGGCCACCAGGCTCTGGACCCAGAAGAAGCTGGCCAGACGCTCCCCGCGGGTGACCGGCGTCACCTCGTGCACCGTGCTGGCCGGGTAGAGCAGGGCGGTGCCGGCGGGCAGCTTGAAGGCCTGGGCGCCCAGGCTGTGGTGCACCACCAGTTCACCGCCGTCGTAGCCGTCCGGATCGCTCAGGAACAAGGTGCAGGACACATCGCCCCGCATCCATTCGGCGGCGCTGCCGCCGGGCAGGCGCAGCACCGCGTTGTCGACATGGCGGCCGTAGTGGTCGCCGGTGCCGGGTGCCGCGCTACCTTGAGCGCGGTAGCGGTTGAACAGCGCCGGCAGCACCCGCCGGGGCAGGGCCGCCGCCACGAACAGCGGGTCGCGCTGCAGGGCGCCTGCCACCAGCGTCTGCAGCCAGCGCGAAGCCTCGCTGTCCTGCCGCAGCTGCTGGTTGTGCTTGAGGGCCACGGCCTGGCCGCCGGCCGTGCTGGCGCCGTCCACCCAAGGTGCCTGCGCGTCCAGGCGGGCGCGGGCTTGCCGCATTTCGTCGGGGGTGAGCAGGTCCTTGAGCTGGATCAGCATGGGCAGGTCAGAACAGGCTGGTGAGGGTCAGCTGCACCTTGCGGCCGGCGCCCGGCACATAGAAGCCGGTGTACAGGCTGTCGGCGTAGAGCTTGTCGGTCAGGTTGGTGATGTTGAGCTTGAGGGTGTGGCGGTCCGAGATCACGTACTCGGCCATGGCGTCCACCGTGGTGAACGCCGGCGCCACGTTGACCCGGCTGGTGGCCGGCGTCTGCTCGCTGCGGTAGTTCAGGCCCAGACCCAGGCGCAGCGGCTGCGTGACCCGGTAGGTGGTCCAGAGGCTGGCGCTGTGCTTGGGGGTGAGGCCGGGTCGGTCGCCCAGGCGCGGCGCATTGCCGGTGGTGGCGCCGGCTTCGATGCGTGCGCTCGGGATCCAGGTGTGGTTGTAGAACACCTCCCACTGCGGGGTGAAGCGACCGGCCAGGTTGAACTCCATGCCGGTGGCCTGGCGCTTGCCCGAGAGCAGGTACTGGCCGGCCACGGTGTCGGGGTCGGTGTTGCGCTCGTTGTATTTTTCCGAGCGGAACAGGGCCACGCCGAGCAGCGCCTTGTTCTCGAACAGGTCGAACTTGCCGCCGATCTCGAAATTGCGGCTCTTCTCCGGCGGCGTGTTGGCCAACAGCGCGTTGTTGCTGCCGGGGGTGAAGGCGCCCAGTGCGTACTGGTAGGTGTCGCCCGAGGTGTTGTACGAGCTGCCGAACGAGGCGTAGTAGGAGGCGGTGGTCGACGGCTGGAATATCAGGCCCACGCGCGGGCTCAGCAGGTTCTCGCTGATGTTGAAGGCGTTGCCGTTCGGGTCGGCGTAACCGGCCTTGAAATGGTCGAACCGCAGGCCGCCCACCAGCTTGAGCTGCTCGTTGAGCGACACCGTGTCCTGCACATAGGTGCCGATGCTGGTGGTGTCGAATGCGTTGAGCGGGATCGCGCCCCGGGTGTCGGGCCGGATGGCGCCGTCGTTCGGCCGACCCACCGTGGTGTTGGTGCCCAGCGATGCGCCACCGATGTTCTGGTTGCGCCGGGCGTCCTCGCGGCCGATGTCCACGCCGGCCAGCAGCTGGTGCTTCAGACCCAGTGCCTCGAAACGGGTGCTGTAGTCGCTCTGGAGCTGGGTCAGGTCGCTGTAGCCCACGCGGCCCTTGGCAGCGCCGGTGGTGCGGCTGAGCACCGTGTTCGGGTTCAGGTTGGCCAGCGTGGTGCCGCCGGCAAACCGCACCACCGTGGCCCACAGCTCGCGTTCGTACTGGCCGTGGCGCAGGGTGGTCTTGAGCTCGGTGTCCTGGTCGAAGCGGTGCAGGTGGCTCAGCGTGACGGCGGTGGTCGAGGTGCGGTTGTAGTCGCTGGCAAAGCCGTAGAAGTTGTCGGCCGGCAGCACCGGGATGACCAGGTTCTGCCCGTTGCCCCTCGGGGTGGTGAACCAGGGGTGGTTGTAGATCGGGTTGCCGTCGGTCTTGAGGTGGTAGATGCCGGCCGAGAACTCGTCGCGCAGGCCGATGCCCCAGCGGTAGGTGGCGGCCAGGCCGCGCTTGTCGTCGGTGGCGCCCTTGTTGTCCGCGTTCTGCACCATGGCGTTGATGCGCAGGGCGGCGTCTTCATCGGTCTTGAGGTTGAAGTCGCCGGTCAGGCGCACCTCGCGGCCGGTGCCGATGGTGGTGTTGACCTCGTGCTGGTCCATCAGGAACGGCTGCTTGCTCACCTGGTTGATCACGCCGCCGGTGGAGCCGCGACCGAACAGCATGGAGGCCGAGCCCTTCAGGATCTCGACCCGGTCCAGGTTGAAGGTGTCGCGTTCGATCAGCGGTGCGTCGCGCAGGCCGTCGACAAAGATGTCGCCCGCCTGGCTGAGCGAAAAGCCCCGCATGCGGACGTCTTCCTCGCCGGTCTCGCCGGCCTGGAAGGTCACGCCCGCGGTGGTGCGCAGCACCTCGCGGAAGTCGTCGAGGTTGCGGTCGTCCAGCAGGCGCTCGGTCATCACCGTGACCGACTGGGGGATGTCCTTGATGGCCTGGCGTCCCTTGCCGATGCTGGTTTCGGTGGCCTTCAGGGTGCTTTTGGCGTTGCTGCCGATGGCGGCGTCGCGCACTTCCACGGTGCCCAGGGTCGGGCCGGCGGTGGAGGAGGTGGCGGCGGCGGTCTGGGCGTGGGCGGGCAGGGCGCAGAGCGAGCCGGCCAGGAGCAGCGCGGCCACCGGCAGCGGGGCCAGCGGGAAGGGCACGCTCAGGCGGGGATCGGACGGGAGGCGGTTCGGATGGGACATGGTGGCAGTCAGTTCGAGGGTCGTCGGCTGGCTGCAGCGCCCGGTGGCGGTGTTGGCTGGCTGGAATGTGTCATTGTATTACAAATGAGAATCGGTCTCGTTTGCATACAGTTGTTGCGTCGCAACAGATCACCTATCGGGCGAATAGCAACTATCAATCCTGCTACCCGATAGCCCCCTTCTAAAATAGGGCCTTCGGCGCAGGCTTCATGGGCTTTGCGCCACACAGATCTCCCATCCCGCAACCCCAACCTAGGAACCACCATGTCCCTGATCAACACCACCGTCCAGCCCTTCAGCGCCACCGCTTTCCACAACGGCAAGTTCGTGCCCGTCACCGACGCCAGCCTCAAAGGCGAGTGGTCCGTGCTGATCTTCATGCCGGCCGCCTTCACCTTCAACTGCCCGACCGAAGTGGAAGACGCC
This sequence comes from Comamonadaceae bacterium, assembly GCA_013823485.1. Taxonomy (GTDB): domain Bacteria; phylum Pseudomonadota; class Gammaproteobacteria; order Burkholderiales; family Burkholderiaceae_C; genus Hydrogenophaga. Next base: position 7,172 of record PNMF01000077.1, on the reverse strand, counting down.
GCCGAGAACTACGCCGAGTTCCAGAAGGCCGGTGCCGAGGTCTACATCGTGACCACCGACACCCACTTCGCCCACAAGGTGTGGCACGAGACCTCCCCCGCCGTGGGCAAGGCCCAGTTCCCCCTGATCGGTGACCCGACCCACCAGCTGACCCGTGCCTTCGGCGTGCACATCGAAGAAGAAGGCCTGGCCCTGCGCGGCACCTTCATCATCAACCCCGAAGGCGTGATCAAGACCGCCGAAGTCCACGACAACGCCATCGCCCGCGACGTCAAGGAAACCCTGCGCAAGCTCAAGGCCGCCCAGTTCGTGGCCAAGAACCCCGGCCAGGTCTGCCCGGCCAAGTGGCAGGAAGGCGCCAAGACCCTGACCCCGTCGCTGGACCTGGTCGGCAAGATCTGATGATCTGACGCGTTCACTGGCCTCGCCAGTACCGCAGCCCGATGGGTGTGGGTCTTGTGGCCCCACCCATCCAGCGGCGGCACTGAACACCGCAAACCTTCAAAGGAGATTCCCATGCTCGACACCCAGCTGAAGTCCCAGCTGCAGGCCTACCTTGGTCGCCTGCAGCGCCCCATCCGCCTGATCGCCTCGCTCGACGACAGCCAGGGCGCCCAGGAGATGCGCGAACTGCTCGTCGAGATCGCCGGGCTCTCCGACCTGGTCAGCTTCGACGACAGCGGCACCGATGCGCGCAAGCCCTCGTTCCTGATCGCGCCGCAAGGCTCCGACCAGGGCGTGCGGTTTGCCGCCATCCCGCTGGGCCACGAATTCACCTCGCTGGTGCTGGCCCTGCTCTGGACCGGCGGCCATCCGCCCAAGGAAGAGGCCGAAACCCTGGACGCCATCGACGCGCTCAAGGGGGACTTCCGCTTCGAGGTCTACATGAGCCTGTCGTGCCACAACTGCCCGGACGTGGTGCAGGCGCTCTCGCTGATGGCGATCCGCAACCCGTCCATCAAGACGGTGGTCATCGACGGCGGCCTGTACCAGGCCGAGGTCGAGGAGCGCCAGGTGCTGGCCGTGCCCATGGTCTACCTGAACGGCGAGGTGTTCGGCTCCGGCCGCATGACGCTGCAGGAAATCGTGGCCAAGCTCGACGTCAATGCCGATGAGCGCGAGGCCGCCAAGCTGGACGCCAAGGAAGCCTTCGACGTGCTGGTGGTGGGCGGTGGCCCGGCCGGCGCAGCCGCAGCCGTGTACGCCGCCCGCAAGGGCATCCGCGTGGGCGTGGCGGCCGAGCGCTTCGGCGGCCAGACCAACGACACCATGGGCATCGAGAACTACATCTCGGTGCTGGAGACCAACGGTCCGAAGTTCGCCGCCGACCTGGAAGCCCAGGTCCGCCACTACGACGTCGACCTGATGAACCTGCAGCGCGCCGAGAAGCTGATTCCGGCCAGCGAGCCGGGCGGTCTGGTGCAGGTGCAGATGACCAACGGTGCGGTGCTGAAGGCGCGCAGCGTGATCATCTCCATCGGCGCCCGCTGGCGCAATGTGAACGTGCCTGGCGAGAACGAGTACCGCAACAAGGGCGTGGCCTACTGCCCGCACTGCGACGGTCCGCTGTTCAAGGGCAAGGACGTGGCCGTCATCGGCGGCGGCAACTCCGGCGTGGAAGCCGCCATCGACCTGGCCGGCATCGTGGGCCATGTCACGCTGATCGAGTTCGCCGACGCCCTCAAGGCCGACGCGGTGCTGGTGAGCAAGCTGCGCAGCCTGCCGAACGTGACCATCCATGTGAACGCCCAGACCACCGAGATCACCGGCGCCGGCGGCAAGGTCAACGGCCTGAGCTACAAGGACCGCGTCAGCGGCGAAGTGCGCCATGTGCCGCTGGAAGGCGTGTTCGTGCAGATCGGCCTGGTGCCCAACACCGAGTGGCTCAAAGGCACGGTGGAGCTCAGCCGCTACGGCGAGATCGTGATCGACGCCAAGGGCCACACCAATGTGGACGGCGTGTTCGCTGCCGGCGACTGCACCACGGTGCCGTACAAGCAGATCGTGATCGCCGCCGGCGACGGCGCCAAGGCCGCGCTCAGCGCCTTCGACCACCTGATCCGTCAGCCGGTGGCCGAGGCGGTCGCGGCCTGATCTGAAAGGCTCGTGTCAGTTGTCGACCCCGGCCGTAGGGGCATACCCTTAGGTTTCCTGCCCCGGGGTCGATCAGCAATTTTCGAGTAAGGCTGCCTGAACACATTGCGCTCCGACAAGCCGCAGACCTTCTGCGGACGAGAACCGCCCGGCTGCTGTGCCGGGCCCAACCGGAGCAAGCAACATGGCGACAGCCGACATCTCAACCAACGTCCGGGATCGCTCCCGGCCGATGACCGCTGAAGAGAAAAAGGTGATCATGGCCTCATCGGCCGGCACCATCTTCGAGTGGTACGACTTCTACCTCTACGGCGCTCTGGCCGCCATCATCGGGGCGCAGTTCTTCACCGCCTTCCCCGAGAACACCCGCAACGTCTTTGCGCTGCTGGCCTTTGCTGCCGGCTTCATCGTGCGTCCGTTCGGCGCGCTGGTGTTCGGCATGCTGGGCGACATGATCGGCCGCAAGTACACCTTCCTGATGACCATCGTCATCATGGGCCTGTCGACCTTCTTCGTCGGCGTGCTGCCCAACTACGAAAGCATCGGCGTGGCCGCCCCGATCATCCTGATCCTGCTGCGCATGGCGCAGGGTCTGGCACTGGGCGGTGAGTACGGTGGTGCCGCCATCTATGTGGCGGAACACGCACCGGCCAACCAGCGCGGCTACTTCACGGCCTTCATCCAGACCACGGCCACGCTGGGCCTGCTGCTGTCGCTGATCGTGATCCTGTCGGTGCAGGGCTATGTCAACAGCGCCTTCCCGGACGTGCCCCTGCTCAAGGACGGCGTGGCCGTGCTGATGGCCGACGGCACCCCGACCATGGTCAAGGCGTTCAACGCCTGGGGCTGGCGCATTCCCTTCATCGGCTCCATCTTCCTGCTGCTGATCTCGCTGTACATCCGCCTGCAGATGAACGAGAGCCCGGCCTTCAAGAAGATGAAGGAAGAGGGTCGCACCTCCAAGGCACCGCTGAGCGAAGCCTTCGGCAACTGGAAGAACGGCAAGATCGCGCTGATCGCCCTGCTGGGTCTGGTCGCCGGTCAGGCGGTGGTCTGGTACACCGGCCAGTTCTACGCCCTGTTCTTCATGCAGAACGTGATCAAGATCGACAGCTTCACCGCCAACGTGATGGTGGCCTGGTCGCTGATCCTGGGCACCGGCGGCTTCCTGCTGTTCGGCTCGCTGTCCGATCGCATCGGCCGCAAGCCGATCATCCTGGCGGGCTGCCTGCTGGCCGCCATCACCTTCCTGCCGGTGTTCGGTTTCCTGACCAAGACCGCCAATCCGGCCCTGTACGCCGCCCACCAGACGCCGGTGTCGGTGACCGTGTCCGCCGAAGACTGCTCGTTCCAGTTCAACCCGACCGGCACGGTTAAGTTCACCTCGTCGTGCGACATCGCCAAGGCCCAGCTGGCCCGCACCTCGGTCAACTACACCACCATCGAAGGCGCTGCCCCCGGCACGCCGGCCGTGGTGAAGGTGGGCGAGACCGCCATCCCCTCGTACGACGCCGGCAAGCTCAGCGGTGACGAACTGAAGAAGGCCAAGGCCGCCTTCGACGGCGCCCTGAACACCGCCCTCAAGCAGGCAGGCTATCCGCTGGTGCCGGCCGACAACACCACGGTGGCCAAGGCGAAGAACTTCTTCGACATCTTCTCGGCCCAGAAGCTGACCATCGTCCTGATCCTCACCTACCTGGTGCTGCTGGTCACCATGGTGTACGGCCCGATCGCCGCCATGCTGGTGGAGATGTTCCCGACCCGCATCCGCTACTCCGGTCTCTCGCTGCCGTACCACATCGGCAACGGCTGGTTCGGTGGTCTGATGCCTGCCACCGCCTTCGCCATCTCGGCGCAGACCGGCAACATCTACTCGGGTCTGTGGTACGCCATCGTGATCGCCGTGATGACCCTGGTGATCGGTTCGCTGTTCGTGCCGGGCGGCACGCACAAGAAAGACATCTTCGCCGGCGACACCGGCAAGTAAGCTCGGGCCTTGCGCCTGCCGCCGGACCGTCTGCCCGCGAGGGCAGGCGGTCTGTCTTTTGGTGAGTGCCCCTGGCACATGGAGACCCTGCCTTGATCGATCTGGTCATTTCCCAACTGACCGATGTGTTCCGCATCGGCCTGATCATTGCCCTGGTGATCACCACCATCCGGACCTCGGCCGTCACCGGACGGCGGATCCCGCTGGCTTGCGGTGTGGTGTTCGTGGCGGTGATGCTGCCGCTGACCCTGCCCAGCGGCTCGGTCGCGGTGACCGACAGCATCCTGGCCGGACTGCTGTCCAACCTGATCATCCTGCTGCACGTGCTGGCGGTGGCCCGCCTGGTGCAGCTGCTGCGCCGCTGACCGACGCGTCTTCAGTACTCCAGCCGCTCCGGCCGCACTTCCTGCAGGATGGTGGTGGCGATCTCCTCGATCGACTTGGTGGTGGTCGAGAGCCACCGGATGCCCTCGCGCCGCATCATGTTCTCGGCCTCCGACACTTCCATCCGGCAGTTCTCCAGGCTGGCATAGCGGGAGTCGGGCCGGCGCTCGTTGCGGATCTCGCTCAGCCGCTCGGGCGCGATGGTCAGGCCGAACAGCTTCTTGCGGTGCGGCACCAGAGCGGGCGGCAGCTTGCGGCGGTCGAAATCTTCCGGAATCAGCGGGTAGTTGGAGGCCTTCAGTCCGTACTGCATGGCCAGGTAAAGCGATGTCGGCGTCTTGCCGCTGCGGCTCACGCCCACCAGGATCACGTCCGACCCCTCCAGGTCCCGATGGCTCTGGCCGTCGTCGTGCGCCAGCGAGAAATTGATGGCCTCGATGCGGTCGTTGTAGGCCTTGCTCTTGGAGGCATCGGAAAAACGCCCGACCCGGTGGTTGCTCTTCAGCGAGAGCTCGGCCTCCAGCGGCTCCACGAAGGTGCCGAACATGTCGAGCATCATGCCCCGGCAGTGCTGGCGGAACACGTCGAGCACCTCGTCGTTCACCACGGTGAGGAACACCAGCGGGCGCTTGCCTTCGAGTTCGGCGGCGTGGTTGATCTGCCGCACCGCCTGATGGGCCTTGTCGACGCTGTCCAGAAACGGCAGCCGCACGCGGCGGACGTTGAGCTCGAACTGGGCCAGGATGGCGTTGCCGAAGGTTTCGGCGGTGATGCCGGTGCCGTCTGACACGAAGTACACGGTGCGGTTGGCCATGGGCGGCGTCCTACAATGTCGGTTGTTGCGTGGGGTGATTATCCGGCCCCGCCAGACCCCATCTGCCTGCCTTGCCCGGTGCCCGACCCACAACAGAACTACAGGTCATCCGCTGGTGCATGGAGCCCCCCGGTTTTTCAACCTCAGGAGTCTTCCCATGTCCCAACTGTTCGGCGCGACCGACCTGGTCGTCCCATTTGAAAAGCTCAGGATGAGCGATGTCGAGGCCGTCGGCGGCAAGAACGCCAGCCTCGGCGAGATGATCTCCCAGCTGCCCACCGGCGTGAAGGTGCCCACCGGCTTCGCCACCACGGCGCACGCGTTTCGCGAGTTTCTGAAGCACGACGGCCTGGCCGACCGCATCAATGCCCGGCTGGACACGCTGGACACCGAAGACGTGCGCGCACTGGTCGCGGCCGGCGCCGAGATCCGCGCCATGGTCGAGGCCCAGCCGTTTCCGGCCGACCTCGAGCAGGCCATCCGCACCGAGTTCGCCACGCTGAGCGCCGGCAACCCGCAAGCCTCGTTCGCGGTGCGCTCCTCGGCCACCGCCGAAGACCTGCCCGACGCCTCGTTTGCCGGCCAGCAGGAGACCTTCCTGAACGTGGTCGGCATCGACGACGTGCTGCACAAGATGAAGGAGGTCTTTGCCTCCCTCTACAACGACCGTGCCATCAGCTACCGCGTGCACAAGGGCTTTGCCCATGCCGACGTGGCCCTGTCGGCCGGCGTGCAGCGCATGGTGCGTTCCGACCTGGGTGCGGCCGGCGTCATGTTCACCATCGACACCGAGTCCGGCTTCGAGGACGTGGTGTTCATCACCTCCAGCTACGGCCTGGGCGAGACCGTGGTGCAGGGCGCCGTCAACCCCGACGAGTTCTATGTGCACAAGCCCATGCTCCAGGCCGGCAAGCGCGCGCTGATCCGCCGAAACCTGGGCAGCAAGCTGATCCAGATGACCTTCAGCACGCCGGAAGAAAAAGCCGCCAGCGGCAAGCTGGTCAAGACGGTCGACGTGCCGGTCGAGCAGCGCAACCGCTACAGCCTGAGCGACGCCGATGTCGAGCAGCTGGCCCGCTATGCGCTGGTGATCGAGCAGCACTACGGCCGCCCGATGGACATCGAGTGGGGCAAGGACGGCACCGACGGCCAGCTCTACATCCTGCAGGCCCGCCCCGAGACGGTGAAGAGCCAGTCCGCCGGCAAGACCGAGGTGCGCTACAAGCTCAAGGGCAAGGGCGCGGTGCTGGCCAGCGGCCGGGCCATCGGCCAGAAGGTCGGCACCGGGCCGGTGCGGCTGGTGCACAACATCAGCGAGATGGACAAGGTGCAGCCCGGCGACGTGCTGGTCACCGACATGACCGACCCGAACTGGGAGCCGGTCATGAAGCGGGCCAGCGCCATCGTCACCAACCGCGGTGGCCGCACCTGCCACGCCGCCATCATTGCCCGCGAGCTCGGCATTCCGGCGGTGGTGGGCTGCGGCGACGCGACCGAACACCTCAAGGATGGCACCCTGGTCACGGTGAGCTGCGCCGAGGGCGACACCGGCCACATTTACGACGGCCTGCTGGAAACCGAGATCACCGAAGTCCAGCGCGGCGTGATGCCCGAGGTGGACGTGAAGATCATGATGAACGTCGGCAACCCGCAGCTGGCCTTCGACTTCGCCCAGATCCCCAACGGCGGGGTGGGTCTGGCGCGGCTGGAATTCATCATCAACAACAACATCGGCGTGCACCCGAAGGCCATCCTGGACTACCCGGCGGTGGATGCCGACCTCAAGAAGGCGGTCGAATCGGTGGCCCGTGGCCATGCCAGCCCGCGCGCCTTCTATGTCGACAAGGTGGCCGAGGGTGTGGCCACCATCGCCGCGGCCTTCTGGCCCAAGCC
>PNMF01000076.1 GCA_013823485.1 Comamonadaceae bacterium | reverse complement strand
TCAGCTCGCCCGGCCCCGCCTGGCCAGCGTAAGCCCAGGCGCCGAGCGAGATGGCCCGTTCGTGGGCGGATTTGGCGTCCTGCACCCGGAAGGCGATGGCGCACACGCTGGGTCCGTGCAGGCGCGCGAACCGCTGCGCGAAGCTGTCCGGCTCTGCGTTGATGATGAAGTTGATCTCGCCCTGGCGGTACAGGGTGACCGCCTTGTGGCGGTGGCGTGCGACGGCCCGGAAGCCCATGCGCTCGAACAATGCGCCCATGGCAGCCGGGTCCGGGGCAGCGTATTCGATGAATTCGAAGCCGTCCGTGCCCATGGGGTTGTCCCAGGCGGTCGTCTGCGGGTTCGGGTCGGGGCGTGCGTTCATGGCGTCTCCATTGATGGGTCGGTGAACTGTAGGCGCCGACCCGCACACGAATGCGGCGTTCTCTGCCATGATTCACCAAGTTGACGCATGAAAGTTGCAAATCCATGAATCAGGACGCACTCGACAAGCTGGACCGGAGCATCCTGCGCATGCTCCAGCAGGATGGCCGTGCCACCTTCGACCAGATCGCCGAATCGGTCGGCCTTTCACCGAGCGCGGTGCTGCGGCGGGTCCGGCGGCTCGAGGACGCCGGCGTGATCGCCCGCTATGTCGCCCTGGTCCAGCCGGAGGCCGTGGGGCTTGGTCTCACCGCCTATGTGAACGTCCGCCTGGAGAAGCACGCGGGCGGCGCCAAGCGCAATCCCATGGACGAGTTCAGAGCCAGCGTCATGGCCTGGCCCGAAGTGGTCGAATGCGCGGCCCTGACCGGCGAGATGGATTTCCAGTTGCGCCTGGTGGTGGCCGACATGCCGGCCTATGCCCGGTTCATGATGGAAACGCTGCTCAAACACCCCAGCGTGCAGGACTGCAAGACCAGTTTTGTGATGGAGCGGGTGAAAAGCACCACAGCCCTGCCTCTTTGAGGGTCTGCCGGTCCGTGCGACATTCCCGCAGACTGGAGAGCCGACTCCGCTTTTCATCCGGGAAAACCCGTACATTCCGTCCATGAACCCGCGTCCGTCATCCCCGCGAACCTCTTCGGTGGTGCCCATCCGGTCGTTGTCCCGCGACCATGTGCCGAGCATCGAACAGCACCTGCTGGCGCTGGAGCCGCACGACCGTTACCTCCGGTTCGGTTATGCGGCCAACGACGAGCAGATCCGGCGCTATGTGGCCCAGCTGAACTTCGAGCGCGACGAACTGTTCGGCATCTTCAACCGCAAGCTCCAGCTGATCGCCATGGCGCATCTGGCGTTCTCGGTCGATCCCCAGCTGACCACCTGCGCCGAATTCGGCGTGTCGGTGTCTCAGGCGGCGCGTGGGCGGGGCTACGGTGGCCGGTTGTTCGAGCGGGCGGCCATCAAGGCCCGCAACGAAGGCGTCAGCCAGCTGTTCATCCATGCGCTGTCCGAAAACACCGCCATGCTCAAGATCGCCCGCAAGGCGGGTGCGGTCATCGAGCGGGCGGGAAGCGAATCGGAAGCGCACCTGTGGCTGCCCCCGGCCGACTTTGATTCCCGCGTGACCGAGCTGATGGACGAGCAGGTGGCACTGACCGACTACCACCTCAAGTCCCAGGCGCGTCAGTTCTGGAGCGTGCTGTCGGTGCTGCAGGACATCCGGCAGGGTGTGCGCGAAGCCCGGGAGCGGGCCAGGTCCTAGGGCAACGGTGGTCGGAGCGTGTCACCCCGGGGCATCCCGCTTGGGGTATTCTTGCTCCCTGTTTCAACCACCCGATCCCTTCAGTGGCCGACCACCCCCCCAGTAGCGGGCCGCAGCGCAGCCTGCGGCACGTGGACAAGCGAGGTTTCCTGCAGAAACTCGCCGAGTTCATCCACCCCGGACCCGACTCCAAGGATGAACTGATCGAAACCCTCGCCGAGGCCGAGGACAACGACATCATCAATGCCGAATCGCGGGTCATGCTCGAAGGCGTGATCCGGATTGCCGACATGACCGCCGGCGACGTCATGGTCGCCGCGCCCCGCATGGACGTGCTGGACATCGATGCCCCGTTCGACGAGCTGCTTCACCTGGTGATCGACACCGGTCACTCGCGCTTCCCGGTTTTCGAGGGAGAGCGGGAAAACATCATCGGCATCCTGCTGGCCAAGGACCTGCTCAAGCTTCAGCGGGCCCCCGAACTGAACATCCGGGCCTTGCTGCGTCCGGCCACCTTCGTGCCGGAAAGCAAGGGGCTGAACGATCTGCTGCGCGAATTCCGGGGCAACCGCAACCACCTGGCCATCGTCATCGACGAGTTCGGCCGCGTGGCCGGGCTCATCACCATCGAGGATGTGCTGGAGGAAATCGTCGGCGAGATCGAGGACGAATTCGATGTGGCCGAGGACGACGGCGACATCTTCGCGCTGGCCGACAGTACCTGGCGGGTCAGCGGCGACACGCCGATCGAGCGCATCAACGAATCCTTCGGCCTGTCGCTGCCGGAGGACGATTTCGACACCATCGGCGGCCTGATCGCCCACACCATGGGCCATGTGCCCAAGCGCGGCGAGCAGCACGAGCTGCACGGACTGCGCTTCGTCGTGCTGCACACCAAGGGTGGCGCGGTGAAGTGGTTCAAGGTGATGCCGATTCCTGCCGAGCCCTGATCGAGCACCGCCACCGTTCCCCGCATGCGCAGCCTGTTCGACTCCCTGCACACGCCGTCGAGCTTCAACCCGATGAGCCGCAGGCCGCCGGGGCGTGGCGGGCGCAGCGGCGGCGGTCTCTGGTTCCTGCTCTGTGTGGTCGCGGGGCTGATGCAGGCCTTTTCGCTGGCCTGGCCGTCTGCGGATTGGGGTCTGCCGGGCACGGTGCCCGGTCAGCCTGCCGGCGGATGGCAGATCGTTTCCCTGGCGCTGCTGGTGCTGGCGCTGCAGTTCTCCGGCCGGGTGGGGCAGTCGGTGTGGCGGGGCTGGGTGTTTTCCACCGCGTGGCTGTGCGGCACCTTCTGGTGGCTGTTCGTCTCCATGAACACCTATGGCGGCATGCCGGCCTGGATGGCGGTGCTGGCGGTTGCCGCACTGGCAGGCGCGCTGGCGCTGTACTACGCCGTGGCTGCCGGGGTTCTGGCGGCCCTGGCGCCGGTCTCGCGGGCCGGACAGGCCTTCATGTTCGCTTCGCTCTGGACCCTGGCCGAGCTGGCGCGTGGCGAGTTGTTCACCGGGTTTCCGTGGGGCGCCGGTGGCTATGCCCATGTCGATCTGATGCCGTTCTGGGCGCCCTGGGTGGGCGTGTACGGCATGGGCTTCCTGGCGGCGCTGCTGGCGTATGTACTGGCATCGGTCTTTTCCGGGGCCTGGCGCACGGCGGCGGCCTGGCTGCTCTCCCCGGTGAGCCGGCCGCCCCGTGCGGGCATGCCCGGCTCGCGCATACCCCAGCCCGCCGCCCGCGTGCAGCCGCGCTGGCCCTGGCTCGGTGCGGGATGGGCCGGGCTGGTCCGCAACGGTCTGCTCCTGCTGCTGGTGGCAGGGCTGCTGACCACCCTGGGCACCCGTTCCGGCTGGCGGCAGCCCGATGCCGGCACGGCACCGGCCGGCGAGCTGGCGGTCTGGCTGCTGCAGGGCAACATCCCGCAGGACCAGAAATTCCAGCCCGGGACCGGCATTGCGCAGGCGTTGTCGTGGTACCCGCAGCAGATCGCCGAAGCGGCGGCCCGCCGTGCCGATCGCCCGCTGCTGGTGGTGGCCCCGGAAACAGCCCTTCCGCTGCTGCCGTCGCAACTGGGTGAGGGCTTCTGGACGCCGCTGATGGCGTCATTGGGTGCACAGCAGGGGCCCGGGGCCAGCGCGGTGCTGATGGGGCTGCCGCTGGGTGACCGGCAGGGCTACACCAACTCGGCCTGGGGCATCACGCCGGCCGCCGCACGGGCGGGGGGAGGTCGGCCGGGCGATGCCGAGCCCTTGCTCTACCGCTACGACAAGCACCACCTGGTGCCCTTCGGCGAATTCGTGCCCCCGTTGTTCCGCTGGTTCACCGACCTCATGAACATCCCCCTGGGCGATTTCCGGCGCGGTGCGCTGCCGCAGGCGCCCTGGTCCTGGGGTGGGCAGCGGCTGGCGGCCAACATCTGCTATGAGGACCTGTTCGGGGAAGAGCTGGCCGCCGGCTTCCGCGATGCCGCTTCCGCCCCGACGGTGCTGGTCAATCTCAGCAACATCGCCTGGTTCGGCGACACGGTGGCCATCGACCAGCACCTGCAGATCTCCCGCCTGCGGGCGCTGGAGCTGGGGCGGCCCATGCTGCGCAGCACCAACACCGGCGCGACCGCCGTGATCGACCACCAGGGCGTGGTGACCGCCCTGCTGCCCCGGCTGGAGCGGGGCCGGCTGGAAGCCACCGTGCAGGGTCGCGAAGGCCTGACCCCCTACGCCCGGTGGGCGGGCACCTGGGGGCTGATGCCCCTGGGCCTGCTGTGCGGTCTGCTGGTGCTGGTGCTCGCGACGCTGCGGCATCTGGGCCGGCGTGGCGGGCGCACACGCCGGCGCTGAGCCATGCCCCGGCCCGTAAAATCGGGCCTCTGCGACACGACCGTGTGCGCGGCCCCGGCCGCGCTCCCCCATTCCGTTCCCTGCTGCGCGGCCCGAGTCGCGTACTTCCCATGTTGACCTTCCAGCAAATCATCCTGAAGTTGCAGTCCTACTGGGACGCCCAGGGCTGTGCCCTGCTCCAGCCCTACGACATGGAAGTCGGTGCCGGCACCAGCCACACCGCCACCTTCCTGCGGGCCATCGGCCCCGAGCCCTGGAAGGCCGCCTATGTGCAGCCCAGCCGCCGCCCCAAGGACGGCCGCTATGGCGAGAACCCGAACCGCCTGCAGCACTACTACCAGTACCAGGTGGTGCTCAAGCCCGCGCCGGCCAACATCCTGGAGCTGTACCTGGGCAGCCTGGAAGCGCTGGGCTTCGACCTGAAGAAGAACGACATCCGCTTCGTCGAGGACGACTGGGAAAACCCGACGCTGGGCGCCTGGGGCCTGGGCTGGGAGGTCTGGCTCAACGGCATGGAGGTGACCCAGTTCACCTATTTCCAGCAGGTCGGCGGCATCGACTGCAAGCCCGCCACCGGCGAGATCACCTACGGCCTGGAGCGCCTGGCCATGTACCTGCAGGGCGTGGACAACGTCTACAACCTGAAGTGGACCGAGACCATGAGCTACGGCGACGTCTACCTGCAGAACGAGCGCGAGCAGTCGGCCTACAACTTCGAGCATTCCGATGCCGATTTCCTGTTCACCGCCTTCGGCGCGCATGAGAAACAGGCCAGGTACCTGATGGAGCAGCAGCTGGCACTGCCGGCCTACGAGCAGGTGCTCAAGTGCGCCCACAGCTTCAACCTGCTGGACGCGCGCGGTGCCATCAGCGTCACCGAGCGGGCGGCCTACATCGGCCGCATCCGCAATCTGGCCCGGGCCGTGGCCCAGAGCTACTACGAGAGCCGCGAACGCCTGGGCTTCCCCATGGCCCCGCGCGAATGGGTCGAACAGATGCCGAAAAAAGCCGCCTGAAAAGAAGAACGACGATGACCGCACAGAACCTGCTCGTCGAGCTGTTTGTCGAAGAGTTGCCCCCCAAGGCCCTGAAGAAGCTGGGTGACGCTTTTGCCCAGGTGCTGGCCCAGCGGCTCACGGCCCAGGGCCTGGCAGCGCCGGACGCGGCGGTGACGCCGTTTGCCTCCCCGCGCCGGCTGGCCGCCCACATCACCGCGGTGCTGCCCCGGGCAGCCGATCGCGCCGTCTCGCAGAAGCTCATGCCGGTGGCGGTGGGGCTGGATGCCTCGGGCCAGCCCACGCCGGCCTTGCTCAAGCGCCTGGGTGCGCTGGGTGCCGACGCATCGGCCGTGGCCGGCCTGCGCCGTGCCCCGGACGGCAAGGCCGAAGCCCTGTTCTTCGACAGCGTGGCACCGGGGGTCGACCTTGCGGTCGGCCTGCAGGCTGCGCTGGACGACGCACTGGCCCAGCTGCCCATTCCCAAGGTCATGACCTACCAGCTCGAATCCGGCTGCGAGCTGCCGGGCTGGACCAGTGTGCAGTTCGTGCGGCCGGCCCATGGCCTGGTGGCCCTGCATGGCAGCACCGTGGTGCCGGTGCAGGCATTGGGGCTGCAGGCCGGCCATGCCACGCATGGACACCGTTTCGAGGCCCGGGTCGACCCGGTGGTGCTGCCTTCGGCCGATGCCTACGCCGACACCCTGGCCGCCGATGGCGCCGTGATCGCCTCGTTTGCTGCCCGCCGGGCCGAGATCGTGCGTCAGCTGGCTGAGGCCGCCGCACGCGTGGGCGGTGGCTGCCGCCCGATCGAGGACGACGCGCTGCTCGACGAGGTGACGGCTCTGGTCGAGCGGCCCAACGTGCTGGTGTGCGAGTTCGAGCGCCAGTTCCTGGATGTGCCCCAGGAGTGCCTGATCCTCACCATGAAGGCCAACCAGAAGTACTTCCCGCTGCTGGATGCCAATGGCCGCCTGACCCACCGTTTTCTGGTGGTGAGCAACATCCGTCCGGACGATGCCAGCGCGGTCATCGGCGGCAACGAGCGCGTGGTGCGCCCACGCCTGGCCGATGCCAAGTTCTTCTTCGACCAGGACCGCAAAAAGACGCTGCAGAGTCGGGTCGAGGGGCTGTCACGGGTGGTCTATCACAACAAGCTGGGCACGCAGGGCGACCGCGTGGAGCGGGTGCGGGCCATTGCGCGCAGCATCGGCCAGCAGCTCGGTGGCGACATCCTGGCGAAGCAGGCCGACACCGCGGCCCAGCTCGCCAAGACCGATCTGCTCACCGACATGGTCGGTGAATTCCCCGAGTTGCAGGGCATCATGGGCGGCTACTACGCCCGCCATGATGGCCTGACCGAAGACATCGCCTTCGCCATCGAAGACCACTACCGTCCGCGCTTTGCCGGCGACGAACTGCCGCGCAACCCGGTGGGCCTGGTGGTGGCGCTGGCCGACAAGCTGGAGACGCTGGTCGGCATGTTCGGCATCGGCAACCTGCCCACCGGCGACAAGGACCCGTTCGCGCTGCGCCGCCACGCGCTGGGCGTGATCCGCATGCTCGCCGAGCGCGACCTGCCGCTGGACCTGCCCGCCCTGATCCGTGCCGCCGTGCCGGCCTTCGGCAGCCTGATCACCGACCCGACCGATGCGCTGGCCGACTTTGTGTTCGATCGCCTGGCCGGCAGCCTGCGCGAGCAGGGCTACAGCGCACAGGAGGTCGATGCGGTGCTGGCGCTGCGCCCGTCCCGTCTGGGCGATGTGACCCGCCGCCTGCAGGCCGTGCGGGCCTTCGCCGCCCTGCCCGAGGCCGCCGCGCTGGCAGCGGCCAACAAGCGCATCGGCAACATCCTGAAGAAGTCCGACGGGGTGGGCGCTGCCGTGAATGCCGCCCTGCTGGCCGAGCCGGCAGAGCAGGCGCTGGCAGCGGCCATCGGCGCCACCGTGCCGGACGCCGACGGCCGTTTCGAGCAGGGCGACTACACCGCCAGCCTGCAGACCCTGGCCGCGCTGCGTGCACCGGTCGACGCCTTCTTCGACGGCGTCATGGTCAATGCCGACGACCCGGCCCTCAAGGCCAACCGGCTGGCCTTGCTGCAGCAGCTGCACACCGCCATGAACCGCGTGGCCGACCTGTCCCGACTGGCCACCTGACATGAAGCTGCTCATCCTCGACCGCGACGGCACGATCAACCGCAGCCGCGACGACAAGGTGGCGTCGCCGGACGAGTGGGAGCCCATGCCCGGCGCGCTCGAGGCGGTGGCCCGGCTCAACCACGGCGGCTGGCGCGTGGTGCTGGCCACCAACCAGTCCGGCATCGGTCGCGGCCTGTTCGACATGGCCTCGCTCAATGCGGTGCATGCCCGCATGCAGCGCGAGCTCGCGGCGGTCGGCGGACGGGTGGAGGCGGTGTTCCTGTGCCCGCATGCGCCGGAGGACAACTGCGACTGCCGCAAGCCCCGGCCCGGCCTGTTCCGGCAGATCGGCGCGCGTTTCGGCGTGTCGCTGGCCGATGTGCCGGCCGCCGGCAACACCCTGCGCCATGTCACCGCGGCAGCGGCGGCCGGCTGCCCTGCCCACCTGTTGCTGACCGGCCCGCTGGCCGGTCTGGCCAGCGCCGATGTCCAGGCCATGCCCGACCTGCCCCCCGGCACCCGGGTGCATGCCGACCTCGGTGCCTTTGCCGACTGGCTGCTCTCCCAACCCACCGCACCCAAGACCCCCGCATGATCCTTGTCCACGCCATCCGTTCGGTCCTGCACCTGCTGTTCATGGCCGTGACCGTGGTGCCGTGGGCGCTGGCGGTGCTGATCGCCGCGCCCTTCCTCAACAGCACGCAGATCTACTGGATGTGCGTGGGCTGGCTGCGGCTGGCGGTGCGCAGCGGCGAGCTGATGCTGGGCATCCGCAACCGCATCAGCGGTTTCGAGAACCTGCCGGTGGGCACCACGGCGCCAGCCGTCCTGCTGCTCAAGCACCAGTCCACCTGGGAAACCTTCTGCATGCCCACACTCATGCCGCACCCGCTGGCCTATGTGTTCAAGAAGGAGCTGCTGTACGTGCCCTTCTTCGGCTGGGCCATGGCGAAGATGGACATGATCCACATCGACCGCAGCAAGCGCGCCCAGGCCTTCAACAAGGTGGTGCAGCAGGGCCAGCGCATGCTGGACCAGGGCACCTGGGTGATCATGTTTCCCGAGGGCACCCGCATTCCGCGGGGCGAACAGGGCGCCTACAAGACCGGCGGCACCCGTCTGGCCGTGGCCACCGGCGCACCGGTGATCCCGATCGCGGTCACCTCGGCCAAGTGCTGGCCGCGCAAGGCGCTGATCAAGCGTCCGGGCGTGGTCGACTTCTCCATCGGCAAGCCCATCCCCAGCCAGGGGCGCGAGGCCGACGAGCTGATGCGCGAGGTGGAGGCCTGGATCGAGGCCGAGATGCGCCGCCTCGACCCCGAGGCCTACGCCGCCCGCTGAGCGGCCGGACGCGGTTCGCCATGCAGCGCTTCCTCCAGCTGGCGCTCGATTTTCTGGGTGGGCCCGATCCGCTGCCCGCACCCGCACCGCCCGCCGTCCGTCCGGCACCGGACGAGCACACGCCCCCGGCCCTGCCGATGGACGATGTCTTTCAGCCCGCCACCTGGCACCACCCACGGGCCAACCGGCAGATCCGGCTGCGGCAGTGCCATGTGGCTTACGAGTTCAAGCGCGCGCGGCGCCGCACCATCGGCCTATCAGTGGGACAGGACGGGTTGACGGTGAGTGCGCCGCGCTGGACCCCGGTGGCCGAGGTCGAGGCCCTGTTGCTCGACCGGGCCGACTGGGTGCTGGAGAAACTGCAGGCCGCGCGCGAGCGCCGCACCACGCTGGACCAGGCCCGCATCGGCTGGGCCGACGGGGCGACCTTCGAGGTGCTGGGCCAGCCGGTGCAGCTCCTGCTGGACCCGACCCATGCCTATGGCAGCCGCAGCTCGCGGCACGCGCAGTTCGAGGCATCCGCCACGCCGGGCGCGCCGGCCGTGCTGCGCCTGGGCCTGCCCCACACGGCCACCGAGGCCCAGATCCGCGATGCTGCCCAGGCCTGGCTGATGCGCCGTGCCGAGGCGGTGTTCACCGAACGGCTGCAGCATTTCGCGCCGCAGCTCGGGGTGCAGTGGAGCCGGCTGCGCCTGTCCAGCGCCGGCACCCGCTGGGGCAGCGCCACGGCCGACGGCACCATCCGCCTGAACTGGCGGCTGATCTTCCTGTCGATGGACATGGTGGACTATGTGGTGGTGCACGAGCTCAGCCACCTGCGCCACATGGACCACAGCCCGCGCTTCTGGGACGTGGTGGCCAGCGTCATGCCCGACCACCGCGAACGCCGGCAGGCGCTGCGTCAGGTGGCGGTGCCGCCGGACGCCTGAGCGTCGGTCGCGGCAAAGCGCCAGACACCGTCGTCGCCGCGCTGCCGCTGCAGCTGTCCGCCGTGCCACAGCCGGTTCAGGTGGGCCACCGCTTCGCCCATGGCGAAAGTGGTCTGGTGCAGATCGAGCGCGCGCGGAAACAGCACCGGCAGGATGTCCGCAGCGCTGTGAGGCCGCTGGCTGCAGGCCTCCAGCACCTCGCGCAGCCGGTCACGGTGGTGGTCGTGCAGCTGGTCGATGCGCTCGTGCAGGCCGGTGAACGGCCGCCCGTGCGAGGGCAGCACCAGGGCCGTGGGCGGCAGCGCCCGGAACTTGTCGATCGAGCTCAGGAACAGCTTCAGGGCATCGGCCTCGGGCTCCTGGTCGTAGACGCTCACATTGGTCGAGATGCGCGGCAGCACCATGTCGCCGCTGATCAGCACACCCAGCGCTTCGCACCACAGCGCCATGTGTTCCGGCGCATGGCCGAAGCCGCTGATGCAGCGCCACGCGTGGCCACCGATGTCGACCTCCAGCCCGTCCATGAGGCGTGCAAAGCTCGCCGGCACGGCGGGAACAAGGCCGGGGAAATAGCTGGAGCGCTGGCGGATCTTTGCCTGGCTGTCGGGGTCGGTCAGGCCGTGCGAGCCGAAGAACACCGCGGCCGCCTCCGCCCCGAAACCGCCGATGCCGCCCGAGCCGATGCGGGCCACGGCATGGTCGGTGGCCGAGATCCACAGCCGGCATTCGTGCTGCGGCGTGGTCCAGCGTTGGCACAGCCAGTGGGCCAGCCCGATGTGGTCCGGGTGCATGTGGGTCACCACCACCCGCAGCACCGGCAGGCCCTGCAGTTCGTGCTCGAACACCGAGGTCCATTGCGCCCGTGCTTCCGGCTTGTCGATGCAGCAGTCCACCACGGTCCAGCCGTCGATGCCGCCGATCCGGTCGCGCAGCAGCCACAGGTTGATGTGGTCGAGCGCAAACGGCAGCGCCATGCGCACCCAGCGCACGCCGGGCGCCACTTCCAGCGAACGGCCGGGCTCGGGCAGGGTATCGCCCAGGGGGTAGTGAAGGCGGGCTTCCAGCTCGTTGCGCGAAGGGTTCATGGCGGTGGGATTGGATTAAGATGCGGCCGGTCTGACGTTGACGTAAACGTCAATCGGCCGCCGCATTCTAGGCACCGCCCCACCCCGCGACTGTCTGCAACCCGACACCCCTCCCGGACCATGGCCACCAACCCGACCTTCACCATCAGCGATCTGGCGCGCGAGTTCGACCTGACCACCCGCGCCATCCGCTTCTATGAGGACATGGGTCTGCTGCAGCCGCAGCGCGAGGGGCCGGGCGGGCGCAACCGGGTCTATAGCGCGCGCGACCGCACCCGCCTGAAGCTCACGCTGCGGGCCAAGCGCCTGGGTCTGTCGCTGACCGAGGCGCGCGAGATCATCGACATGTACGACAGCCCGCGCGACACCGGGCCGCAGCTGCGCAAGTTTCTGGCGGTGCTGGCCGACCACCGCCGCCAGCTCGAAGAGCAGATGGCCGACCTCATGGCCAATCTGGACGAGGTGAAGGTGCACGAAAAAGAGGCGCGGGCCCTGCTGGCCAAGGTCGAGAAAAAGACCGCCTGATCAGGTGCCGGCGGCCGGCGGCCCGTGCCACAGCGCCTGGCCCTGGCTGGCATCGTCGATGCGCGCCACCAGCGCGGCGGCAACCGTCTGCGGCACCGCAAATTCGACCGTCACGGCCTGTCCGTGATCCACCGTCCCCAGCGTGGCGCCCTGGGCGGTCAGCTCGCGCCGCAACCAGCCTTCCAGCGCATAGGGCACGGTGCAGGTCAGCGTCCGGAACACGGTGCGCGGCACCTTGTCGGCCTGCAGCAGGGCCTGGGCGACGCTGTCGGTGTAGGCCCGCACCAGTCCCCCCGCACCCAGCTGGATGCCGCCGTAGTAGCGGACCACGGTGGCCAGCACGCCGTCCAGGTCCTGGTGGCGCAGCACCTCGAGCATCGGCCGGCCGGCGGTCCCGCCGGGCTCGCCGTCGTCGTTGGCGGCGGAGTGGCCGCCGGCCATCAAGGCCCAGCAGACGTGGGTGGCGGTCGGGTGCGCGGCCCGCACGGTCGCCACCTGCTGCAGCGCCTGTGCCCGGTCGGCCACCGGTTCCACCCGGCCGAGAAAACGGCTCTTGCGGATCAGCAGTTCGCTGGTGACCGGGGCTTGAAGGCTGTAAGGCATGGGGTGGTCGGGCAGGGGGCTGCAGCATACCCAAGGGCGGGATGTCCCGGGGGGTGGTTTCATTGACGTTTACGTAAACGTCAAACTAGAATCCGGCGGTTCATTCCGCCCCACAGCCCCCTTCAGCGCCATGCCCCAGACCGATTTCGTCGTGCGCTCGCCCGACTACGAGCGCCGAGTGCGCGACAGCTTCGCCCGCCAGGGTGTCATGGGCACGCTGGGTGCCACGCTCCTGCGGGTGCAGCCCGGCGAGGTGGAGATCGGCCTGGCATGGGCGCCCGGCCTTACCCAGCAGCACGGCTTCCTGCACGCCGGCGTGGTGTCCACCGCACTCGATTCCGCCTGTGGCTACGCCGGCTTCACCCTGATGGCGCCGGATGCGGCGGTGCTGACCATCGAGTTCAAGGTGAATCTGCTGGCGCCCGCGCGCGGCCAGCAGTTCCGCATGGTCGGCCGGGTGCTCAAGCCGGGCCGCACCATCACCGTGACCGAGGGCCAGGCCTTCGCCATCGACCAGGGCCGCGAGACACTCGTGGCCACCATGAATGCCACGCTCATGGCCATCACCGGCCGTGCCGACGTGCAGGGCTGACGCCCCCTTTTCCATTCCCCTCCCGGAGACCTTCCCCATGACCCAGCTGCCCGGCCTCAACTTCATGCTCGGCGACGACATCGACGCCCTGCGCGACGCGGTGCGCGACTTCGCCCAGGCCGAGATCGCCCCGCGCGCCGCCGAGATCGACCGCACCGACCAGTTCCCCATGGACCTCTGGACCAAGATGGGCGAGCTCGGCGTGCTCGGCATCACCGTGCCCGAGCAGTACGGCGGCGCCAACATGGGCTACCTGGCCCACATGATCGCCATG
This sequence comes from Comamonadaceae bacterium, assembly GCA_013823485.1. Lineage (GTDB taxonomy): Bacteria > Pseudomonadota > Gammaproteobacteria > Burkholderiales > Burkholderiaceae_C > Hydrogenophaga. The sequence continues at coordinate 200 of PNMF01000076.1, read as the reverse complement.
GAGGAGATCAGCCGTGCCAGCGCGAGCGTGGGTCTGAGCTACGGCGCGCACAGCAACCTGTGCGTGAACCAGATCAAGCGCAACGGCACCGAGGCGCAGCGCCAGAAGTACCTGCCAAAACTCATCACCGGCGAGCATGTGGGCGCGCTGGCCATGAGCGAGCCCGGTGCCGGCAGCGACGTCATCAGCATGAAGCTGCG
>PNMF01000075.1 GCA_013823485.1 Comamonadaceae bacterium | reverse complement strand
GAGTCGAAGTACAGCAGGTTCTCGATGCCGCTGATCTGCTCCTCCAGCGGCGTGGCCACGGTCTCGGAAATGACGCGCGGGTTGGCGCCGGGGAACTGTGCCCGCACCACGATCTGCGGCGGCGAGACTTCCGGGTACTCGGAGAGCGGCAGCTGGAAGATGGCCAGCGCACCGACCAGGAAGATGAAGATGGAAAGCACGGCCGCAAAACGCGGCCGGTCGATGAAGAACCGGGAGATGTCCATGGCGGGGCTCCGGTTCAGTTGCCGGCGGGGGCAGCGGGCGCGGCACCGGGCTGTCCGGCGGCCGGGAACACCGGCATGCCGCGCTCGTCCACCTTCAGCACCTGCGGCTGCACCGGCATGCCGGGCATGATCCGCTGCAGCCCTTCGACCACCACGTTCTCGCCGGGCTTCACACCGTCACCCAGCACCACGCGCATGCCGTCCTGCAGCGAACCCAGGCGAACCGCCCGGAACTGCGGCTGGCCGTCCTGGCCGACCACCACCACCACCTTGCGGTCCTGGTCGGTGCCCACGGCGCGCTCGGGCACCAGGGTGGCGGTGTACGGGGCGCTGGTGGTCATGCTGATGCGGGCCGCAAGGCCGGGCACGAAGCGGCCGTCCTTGTTGTCGAAGCTGGCGCGCAGGCGGATGGCACCGGTCTGCGGGTTCAGGCGGTTGTCCACGAAGTCCAGCTGGCCCTGGTGCGGGTAGCCGGCCTCGTTGGCCAGGCCCAGGCGCACCACCGGCGGCTTGGCGCCGGCGGCGCGCACCCGCAGGAAGGTCTGTTCGCTGCCGTCGAAGTACGCGTGCACCTTGCTGCTGGCGGCGATGGTGGTCAGTACCACCTGTTCATTGACCAGGTTGCCGGCCGTGACCGCCGCGCGCGAGACGCGCCCGGCAATCGGGGCCCGCACCGCGGCGTGCGACAGGTTCAGGCGGGCCACCTTCAGCGCGGCCTCGGCCGCCTCGATGTCGGCGTTGCTGGTGCGGGTGCCGGCGGCCAGCTGGTCGGCCTCCTGCTTCGAGATCGCCTTGCTCTGCAGCAGCTTCTCGGCCCGGGCCAGTTCGGCGGTGGCCAGTTCGGCGCGGGCGCGGGCGGCGGCCACCTGCGAGGCAGCGCGGGCCACCTCGGCCTCGAACGGGCGCGGGTCGATGCTGAACAGCAGCTGGCCGCGCGCCACCGTGGCGCCGTCGGTGAAATGGACCTTGTCCACGGTGCCGGCCACGCGCGGGCGCAGCTCGACGAATTCGGCCGCCTCGATGCGGCCGCTGAAGGTCTCGACGTCGGTCACGGTGCGCTGCACCGCCGGCGCCACGCTCACCGGCATGGCCGGGGGCGGGCCGCCCTGGGCGTCGGCCCGGCCGCCGCAGGCGGACAGCAGGGCGGTGCCGCCGGCCGCGAACAGGGCCAGGGCAAAAAGATGGCGGATGCGCCGTGCATCCAGGGATTGGGCTGGCATGGGGTACTCCAGAAAACCCTTGACCGTCGCGCCCGGGTGGGGCGTTTGGATCGCGGGTGGGGCGGGTGGATCGGCAAGAAAAGCGGAAATTCTAACGACTCATGTGAAACTTTTTTGATTCACTTGATTCCGATTGGGTCAAAATCACACATTCATGCAGACATCTCAAATCTCTGACCACACCGCCGCCCCGGAACAGGCCGACGACGAGCGCCTGCTGGCCGCATTGGCCCTGGCCCTGGTCGACAACCCGCGCGCCACCCTGCAGGAACTGGCCCAGGCCGTCGGTGTCAGCCGCGCCACGCTCTACCGCTTTTCGCGCACCCGGGAAGAACTCATCGACCGCCTGATGCAGCACGCCACCGGCTGCCTGCAGCGGGCCATGGAAGACGCCAGGCTGGACGAAGGATCGGCGCTGGAGGCGCTCTCGCGCTTCGTCACCGGCCAGCTGGAGCAGCGCGAGATGGCCGCGTTCCTGGTCTATCACTGGCAGCCCGAGACCATCCAGGACGAGCGCGGCCGCACCAGCTGCGACGCCTTTCTGGAGGCACTGGACGCCTTCATCCTGCGCGGGCAGCACGAGGGCGTGTTCCGTATCGACATCGCGGCCCAGACCCAGACCGAGGCGCTCATGGCCCTGCTCACCGGCATGGTGGACGCCGAACGCCGCGGCCGCGTGGCCCGGGCCGGCGTGGCGGCCATGGTGGAGGCGCTGTTCCTGAAGGGCAGCGCGGCCTGAGGGGTTTCAGGGGATCGGTCGCTGCTTCACACCGGCACCGCATGCCGCCTGGTCGACGGCCCGGCCTGCAGCACCTGCCCCGACAGGCCGTGTCCCACCAGCGGCGGCAGTTCGGCCGCCACCGCCAGCAGCGCGTCCAGATCGACCCCGGTGTCCACGCCCATGGCCTGGAACATGTGCACCAGGTCTTCGGTGCTGACATTGCCGCTGGCCCCGGGCGCGAACGGGCAGCCGCCCAGGCCGCCCAGCGATGCATCGAAACGGCGGATGCCGGCCTGCCAGGCCACCAGCGCGTTGGCCAGGCCCATGCCACGGGTGTTGTGGAAGTGCGCGGTGAAACGGATCTGAGGCCAGCGCGCCAGCACCTCGCTGCACAGACGTTCCACCTGCGCCGGGTGCGCCATGCCGGTGGTGTCGCACAGGGTGATGCGTTGAATGCCCAGCGCGGCGATCCGTTCGATCAGCCCGAACACCCGCGCCATCGGCACCTCGCCATCGAACGGGCAGCCGAAGGCGGTGGACAACGACGCATTGAAGGCCACCGTCGCCCCCGGCGTCTGGTGCACCAGCGCCACCACGTCCTCGAACTGCTGCAATGAACGCTCCGGACTCATGCGCAGGTTGGCCTGGCTGTGGCTGTCGCTGGCCGACATGACCAGGTTGATCTCGTCCACGCCGCAGGCCAGCGCACGTTCGGCGCCCCGGGTGTTGGGCACCAGCGCGGCATAGGTGACGCCGGGTGCGCGGTCGATGCGCTGCATCAGCTCGGCCGCATCGGCCAGCGCGGGTATGGCCTTGGGCGAGGTGAACGAGGTCACCTCGATCTTGTCCAGCCCGGTGCGCGAGAGCGCATTGCACAGCCGCAGCTTGTCGGCGGTGGGCACGAACACCGGCTCGATCTGCAGGCCGTCGCGCAGGGCAACGTCGTGGATGTGAACGCGCTCTGCGCCGCGCTTCATGGTGATGTCCTTCAGACCACGCCCTGCCGGCGCAGCTCGGCGATGCGCTCGGCGCTCAGCCCCAGCGAGCCCAGCACCTCGTCGGTGTGCTCGCCCAGCGCAGGGCCGATCCAGCGGGTGGCGCCCGGGGTGGCGCTGAGCTGCGGCACCACACCCGGCAGCGAGACCGGCTGGCCATCCGGCAGGGTGTGCGGCTCGATCATGCCGCGCGCCTGGTAGTGCGGGTCGGCCACGATGTCGGCGGCGGTGTAGATGCGGCCGGCCGGCACGGCGGCGGCTTCCAGCACGTCCAGCACCTGGTCCAGCGTGTGCTGCCCGGTCCACTGGCCGATGGCTTCGTCGATGCGCTGCACCTGCGCCACCCGCCCGGCGTTGCCGGCCAGCGCCGGGTCGTCGGCCAGGTCGGCACGGCCGATGGCGTTCATGAGGCGGCGGAAGATGGCGTCGCCGTTGCCGGCAATGGCCACATACAGGCCGTCGCCGCACAGGTAGGTGTTGGAGGGCGCGATGCCCGGCAGGCTGGCGCCGCTGCGCTCCCGCACGAAGCCCTGTACGCTGAATTCCGGCACCAGGCTTTCCATGATGGCGAACACCGATTCGTACAGCGCCACGTCGATGAACTGCCCGCTGCCGCCGCTGTTCCGGTGGTGCAGCGCCATCAGCGCGCCGATGGTGCCGTACAGCGAGGCCAGCGTGTCGCCCAGGCTCACACCCACGCGCACCGGTGGCCGGTCCGGAAAACCCGAGGTGTAGCGCAGCCCGCCCATGCATTCGGCAATGGCCGCGAAGCCGGGCCGCTGGCTGTAGGGGCCGCTCTGGCCGTACCCCGAGACGCGGACCATGATCAGCTTCGGGTTGAGCGCGTGCAGGGCTTCCCAGCCCAGGCCCCATTTCTCCAAGGTGCCGGGGCGGAAGTTCTCGATCACGATGTCGGCGCTGGCCGCCAGCTGCCGGGCCACCTCGGCGCCTTCGGGCTGGCGCAGGTCCAGCGTGACCGACTTCTTGTTCCGGCTCTGCGAATACCACCAGAGCGAGGTGCCCTCGTGCAGCTTGCGCCACTGGCGCAGCGGGTCGCCGCCCTCGGGCGATTCGATCTTGATCACCTCGGCGCCGAACTGCGCCAGCAGCGCGGCCGCGTACGGCCCCGCGATCAGCGAGCCGAGTTCCAGCACCCGCACCCCGGCCAGGGCCTGGGGCGGCGGGCTGTTCGGGGCGCCTGCAGCGGCCATCTCAGTAGCGGCCCGAGAGCAGGGCGCCGCAGCCCGGCACATGGGCCGGCAGCTTCAGGGCCGTCAGCATGGCGTGCGTGGTGCACACAGCGGCCGAGAGCACCGGCAGGCCCAGGCGGTCTTCCACCGGCTGGATGGAGGGCAGCGAGGGCATCTGCACGCAGGCGGACAGCACCACCGCGTCGCAGTTGGCGGTGCTCAGGCGGCGCGAGATCTCGATCGGCGCGCGCGGGTCCTGCGCACCGACCTGCAGGTTGTCGGAGATCTCCAGCGAGACCGCGTCCAGCACCTCGATGCCTTCGTGCTCGATGTAGTCCACCACCAGCGCGGTCAGCGGTTTCATGTAGGGCGTGAGCACCGCGATCTTCTTGGCGCCGATGCGCTGCAGGCCCTGGATGAGCGCACCCGCGCTGGTCACCACCGGGGCGGGTGCCCCGTTGTCGACGGTGCGCTGGTGCAGCCGCTGCTCGGACTGCCGGTGGTAGCCCCGGCCCATGCTCATGATGGCCACGAGACACGCGTAGCCCAGCACGTCGACCCGGGCGTCCGAGAGTTCGAGGGCACAGCGGTCGGAGTCGGCGTCCATGGCGGCCAGCTCTTCCTTGGTCACCTTCTTCATCCGCATGCGCGAAGAGTGGAAGCTGAAGCGCTCCGGCGCCACGCCCTCGCGGGCGCGCAGCATGGCCGGGATCTCGGTCTCCATGGTGGTGTTGGAGCTGGGCACGATCTGCCCGATGCGGAAAGAGGTGCGAACGTCAGCGGAGGTCATGGATGGTGGTTCCGGTCACTCGGCGGTGATGTTGCGGCTCTTGATGATCTGGCCCCAGTACCCGGTCTCGCGGGTCACCAGGTCGCCCAGGCCTTTGGGGTCGAGGTAACGCGGCTCCACCCCCTGCAGGGCAGCGCGCTGCTTGGTCTCGGGGGCTTCCAGCACCTTCTTCACCGCCTCGCTGAGCTGGGCAATGACCGGTGCCGGCGTACCGGCCGGGGCGAACAGGCCGACCCAGGCCTCCAGCTCGAAGCCGGGCAGGCCGGCCTCGGCGGTGGTGGGCACGTCGGGCAGCATCGGGTGGCGGGTCTTGCTGGTCACGGCGTACGGCCGCAGCTTGCCCTGCTGGATGTGGCCCAGCACCGAGGGCGGCGTGGTCATGAAGAACTGCACCTGGCCGGCCAGCACGTCGGCAATGGCGGCACCCGAACCCTTGTAGGGCACATGGGTCATTTCGGTCTTGGTGGTCTGCTCGAACAGGGCGGTGCCCACGTGCGACAGCGAGCCCACGCCCTGCGAGGCGAAGTTCACCTTGCCGGCGTTGCTGCGCAGGTAGCCCAGCAGCTCGTTGAGGTTTTTCGCCGGCACCGAGGGGTGGGTGGTGATGACGTTGGTGGCCGCCGCGATCAGCGCCACCGGCACCAGGTCCTTCTGGTCCCAGGGCAGCTTGGCAAACATGGCCGGGTTGCCCACGTGGTAGGCCGAGTACGAGATCAGCAGGGTGTAGCCATCCTTGGGCGCGCGGGCCACCTGGCTGTAGGCGATGTTGCCGCTGGCGCCGCCTTTGTTCTCGACGATCACCGAGCCGCCCAGGGCCTTGGCCACGCCATCACTCACCAGGCGTGCCGAGGTGTCGACCACGCCACCCGGCGGGTTGGGCACCACGAAGGTGATGGGCTTGGTGGGGAAGCCCTGCGCGAAGGCGGTGCCGGACAGCGCCAGCAGGCAGGACAGAAGGGTGCGACGGTGCAGCATGGGAATGTCTCCGGTTGTTGTGAGCGAAAAATACCGAGGGGCAGGCGCGCGGATTCTGGAGACACCGGACCGGTTTCGGTTCGTGTTTGATTGACACATCCTCAACCTGTGGTTGAGGATCGAACCATGAACACCCCCCAGTCTTCTGCCCCCATCAACCTCGGCCGCTTCGACCTGGGCTCGCTGCGCCTCTTCCTCATGACGGTGGAGGCCGGCAGCCTGACCGCCGGTGCCGACCGTTACGGCATTTCGCTCGCCGCGGCGAGCAAGCGCATGGCCGAACTCGAAGCCCATGTGGGGCATCCGCTGCTGGCCCGCAGCAAGCGGGGCGTGGTGCCCACCCCTGCCGGGCAGACGCTGCAGCGCCATGCCATCGAGCTGGTGGCGCAGCTGGAACAGATGGCGCTGGCCCTGAACGACTTCCGCCACGGCACCCAGGGGCACCTGCGCATCTGGGCCAACACCTCGGCCTTCGGCCATTTCCTGCCGACCACGCTGGCCCGGTTCTCGGTGCTGCACCCGGGCATCAAGGTCGACCTGGAGGACGTGCTGAGCGAGGAAGCCGCCCGTGCCGTGGCCACCGGCGTGGCCGAACTGGCGGTGATCGGCGACAACACCCCCACCGAAGGGTTGCACACGCTGCCCTGCGAGACCGACGAGCTGGTGCTGCTGGTGCCGGCCGGCCACGCGTTGGCGGTGCGCGAGACAGTGGCCTTCACCGACGCACTGGACCACGACTTTGTCGGCATGAACCGCTCCACCTCGCTCATGCGCCACATCGCCGCCGCTGCCGGGGCCTGTGGCCGGGTGATGCATGCCCGGGTGCAGGTGCGCAGCTTCGACGCCATGTGCCGCATGGTCAGTGCCGGGCTGGGGCTGGCCATCTTGCCGCGCGCCAGCGCCCTGCCGCTGGCGCCTGCGCTGGGCCTGGTGCTGCGCCGGCTCGACGGGCTCTGGACCCGGCGGCGCCTGCTGCTGGCCATGCGCGACCGGCAACAGCTCTCGGCCCCGGCGCGCGCCTTCGTGGAGCTGGTGGAGGCGGGAGCCGAAGGGGCGCCGGCTCAGACCGGCTGATCCGGCCGGGGCAGGGCGGAGGTCGGCAGGCCGAACACCCGGTCGAACACCCAGTTGAAGACGAAGGTGTAGACCAGAAAGAACACGATCAGGCCGATGTCCATGACGAAGGCTTCCCAGAGCGTCAGGTTCAGCCACCAGGCAAAGGCCGGCACCAGCGTGATCACCAGCCCGGTCTCGAAGCCGATGGCATGGGCCACCCGCCGGCCCAGGCTGCGGCCCCGCGTGGCCTGCCGGGCTTCCCACCATTCGAAGGCGGTGTTGTAGGCCAGGTTCCAGAGCACCGCCACCACCGAAGCGCCCACCGCTGCGACGCCGGCGCGCTCCAGGTCGCTGCCGGAGAACTGCTGGAGCAGCAGGGTGGAGGCGGTGATGGCGATCAGCTCGAAGAGCGTGACATAGACGAGCTTGCGCTTCAGACCTTGCATGCGGGGGGAGGAGACGGAGGGGGAGGGGCTCAAGGAGAAGACCCGCGACTCTAACCGCATGCGCCCACCCATGCACCGACACGGTGCAGGGTATCTCCGCGTTCGGCAGAATCCGGCCCCATGAAACTCCGAGCCGACTGGACCGAACGCTGCGTGGTGCACAGCCACGACCTGCCCTGGGTGGCCTCGCCTTCCCGGCTGGTGGAGCGGCGCATGCTGGAGCGCAACGGCGAAGAGGTGGCGCGCGCCACCTCGGTGGTTCGGTACGCGCCCGGCGCCAGGTTCGAGGCCCACGACCACGAACTCGGCGAAGAAATTCTGGTGCTGGACGGCGTGTTCAGCGACGAGACCGGCGACTACGGTCCCGGCACCTACCTCAAGAACCCGCCCGGATCGCGCCATGCGCCGTTCTCCGAACCGGGCTGCACCATCTTCGTCAAGCTGCGCTACCAGGACCCGCAGGACCGGGAGCAGATCGCCCTGGACACCCGTACCGCCGCCTGGCGGCAGGGGCTGGTGCCCGGCCTGTCGGTGCTGCCGCTGTCCTCATTCGGCACCAGCCACACGGCGCTGGTGCGCTGGGCGCCGGGCACGTACTTCAACCCGCACAGGCACTTCGGCGGCGAAGAAATCTTCGTGGTGGATGGTGTGTTCTCCGACGAACACGGCGACTACCCGGCCGGCAGCTGGCTGCGCAGCCCGCACCTGAGCCAGCACCAGCCGTTCTCGCGGGAAGGCTGTCTCATCTTCGTCAAGACCGGCCATCTGCTGACCGACGTCAGCCCCTGAAAACTGCCTGCCCGGGTCGGTCCGGGGGTGGTCCGGGCCGGACCTGCGACAATGCCCGGTCTGCCTCGATGGTGAAATTGGTAGACACAGCGGACTTAAAATCCGCCGCCCCCAACAGGGCGTACCGGTTCGATTCCGGTTCGGGGCACCAGCCACGGCCGGCCACCACCACCGGCCATCCCTCCGGACACCACCGGATTAGCGAGTTTTCATGAGCCGATTCAACGCCCCCTTCGAAATCCATGTGCACGGCGACCTGCCCCTGCGCGAGGACGTCGCCTACGAGCAGATCCAGGAGGCGCTCAAACCCCTGTGGCAGTACGCCGGTGCCCGCTCGCTGGCGGCCGCTGCGGCCAGCACCTACGAAGACGAGCCCGGCATCCGCGTCGACAGCGAAGCCCATGTGCTGCAGATCTGCTGGACCGTCACCGGCGACGAAGACTTCCGCCAGATCATGGAAGAGGCCTGCATGGCCCTGAACGAGATCAGTGCCGCCGGCGCGCCGCTGGAGGTCTCGTTCTACGACACCGAGTACGACGAGGAAGACCCGGCCGAGGGCGAGGAAGCCCGCGACGACTTCGTCATGTTCTTCGTCGGGCCCACGCCGGCCGCCATCATGCAGACCCAGCGCGACCTGCTGGTGCAGGATGTGGTGCACATCATGGAGCGCCACTTCGATGCCGCCGAGCTCGGCGACGTGGTGGGCGCCATCGACCAGCTGTTCACCCAGCGCTTCGATGCCCTGGTCAATTCCATGCAGCTGGGCCGCCCGCCGCGCGGCCATGGCGGCTCGGGCCACGGTGGCCCGCGCAAGCCGCGTCACCTGCACTGACGCCCTGGCGGCCTGAGGACCTTCACCCATGCCGCTGTTTCCTGCCGATGCGCTGAACCCCGGCGTGCGCCCGCGCGAGGTGTTCGGCTGGGCCCTCTACGACTTTGCCAACTCCGGCTACACCACCGTGGTGCTCACGGCGGTGTTCGCGGCCTACTTCGTGGGTGCGGTGGCCGGGGGCGCACCCTGGGCCACCTTCGCCTGGACGGCCGCGCTCAGCGCCTCGCACCTGCTGGTCATGCTGACCATGCCCGGCATCGGCGCCTGGGCCGACCAGCGCGCGGCCAAGCGCCGCCTGCTGGCCCTGTGCACCCTGGGTTGTGTGCTGGCCACGGCCGCCCTGGCCCTGGTGGGGCCGGGGGCGGTGGTGCTGGGCGTGCTGCTGGTGGCGGTGTCGAACACCTTCTTTTCCTGGGGCGAGTCGCTGGCGGCCGCCTTCCTGCCCGAACTCGCCCGGCCGCAGGCCATGGGCCGGGTCAGCGGCTGGGGCTGGAGCCTGGGCTATGTGGGCGGCATGCTGGCCCTGGGTCTGAGCCTGGCCTGGGTGCTGCAGGCCCAGGCGGCGGGCCAGCCAGCGGCCGAGTTCGTGCCGGTCACCCTGCTGATCACGGCCGGCCTGTTTGCGCTGGCCGGCACCGCGTCGGTGCTGCTGCTGCGGGAACACACGCCGGCCAGGGCGGCGGCTGCGGGCGCCGGCGGGCTGGGCGCGGCCTGGCGGCAATTGCGGGCCACGCTGCGGCAGGCCCGCCACTACCGCGACTTCATGTGGCTGCTGGCCTGTGCAGCGGCCTACCAGGGCGGCGTGGCGGTGGCCATTGCGCTGGCCGCGATCTATGCCGAGCAGGTGGTGGGCTTCGAGCCGCAACAGACCATGGTGCTGATCTTCGTGCTGAACATTGCCGCCATGGCCGGTGCCTTTGCCTTCGGCTACGGCCAGGACCGGCTGGGCCACAAGCGCGCACTGGCCATCACCCTGGTCGGCTGGATGGCCACCTGCGTGCTGGCCGCGCTCACCACCACCCAGGCGGTGTTCTGGTGGGCGGCCGCCATTGCCGGGCTGTGCATGGGTTCCAGCCAGTCGGCCGGCCGGGCCATGGCCGGCATGCTGGCGCCGCCGGCCCAGCTGGCCGAGTTTTATGGCCTCTGGACCTTCGCCACCCGGGTGGCCAGCATCGTCGGGCCGCTGACCTATGGCGCCATTACCTGGATCACCGATGGCAACCACCGGCTGGCCATCGGCAGCACGGCGCTGCTGTTCGCACTGGGTCTGTTGTTGCTGGTGCCGCTGGACATGGAGCGCGGCCGCCGGGCGGCGCTGTCGGCGCCGCGCTGAGCCGCATCAGGCGGCGTCGGGCACCACCACGCGGCGGGCTTCGCCGTGCCAGCCCAGCCAGCGCCGGGCCGCAGCGGTCAGCGCTTCGGGCTCGCCGGTGGTGAGCAGCACCGATCCGGCCAGCGGCGGCTGGCCGTGCGCAGCGGCCTCCAGCCCCAGCACCTGGCGTGTGCGGCGGGCCACCGCTTCGCCGGTGTCCACCAGCCGCACACCGGGGCCGGCGGCGCGTTGCAGCACCTCGGTGGCAAACGGGTAGTGGGTGCAGCCCAGCACCAGGGTGTCCAGCGCCGGCGTGGCCTGGCGCACCGTGGTCACATGCTGCAGGCCCAGGCGTTCGATGGCCTCGGCGTCGTCCCGTTCGATGGCCCCGGCCAGCCCGTCGCAGGGCTGGTCATGGATGTGCAGCGGGCGGCCGGCGGCGGCCTCCAGCCGCTGGCGCAGGGCGCGGTAGCGTTCGCTGCCCAGCGTGCCCCGGGTGGCCAGCACACCCACATGGCCGCTGGCGCTGAGCTCGGCCGCCGGCTTGATGGCCGGCTCCACGCCGACGATGGGCAGGTCGGCATGGCGGGCCCGCAGGCCGTCGATGGCCAGGGCGGTGGCGGTGTTGCAGGCCACCACCAGCGCGTCGATCCGGTGCACCTGCCGCAGCCACTGCACGATGGCCTGCGACCGCTTTGCCACCCAGTCCGCGCCTCGCTCGCCGTAGGGCGCGTGCAGGCTGTCGGCCAGGTAGGTGAAGCGCACGCCCGGCAGCTCGGCGCGCAGGGCCCGCAGCACGCTCAGGCCGCCGACCCCGCTGTCGAACACGCCGACATGGCGAGCCTCAGGTTTCAAGCCGATGCGACGGTGATGCCCTTGAACTCGCCGCTGGCAATGCGCTTCTGCCACTCGGCCGGGCCGGTGATGTGGGCGCTGGTGCCGCCGGCGTCCACCGCCACGGTCACCGGCATGTCGACCACGTCGAACTCGTAGATGGCTTCCATGCCCAGGTCTTCAAAGCCGACCACGCGGGCCGCCTTGATGGCCTTGGACACCAGGTAGGCCGCGCCGCCCACCGCCATGAGGTAGGCACTCTGGTGCTTCTGGATGGCCTCGATGGCGACCGGGCCGCGCTCGGCCTTGCCCACCATGGCGATCAGGCCGGTCTCGGCCAGCATCATCTCGGTGAAGCCGTCCATGCGGGTGGCGGTGGTGGGGCCGGCAGGGCCCACCGCCTCGTCGCGCACCGGGTCCACCGGACCCACGTAGTAGATGACCCGGTTGGTGAAGTCCACCGGCAGCTTCTCGCCTTTGGCGAGCATGCCCTGGATGCGCTTGTGGGCAGCATCGCGGCCGGTCAGCATCTTGCCGTTGAGCAGCAGCGTCTGGCCCGGCTTCCAGGCGGCCACATCGGCCTTGGTGAGGGTGTTCAGGTCCACACGCGTGCTCTTCTGGGTGTCGGGCACCCAGTTGACGTCGGGCCAGAGGTCGAGGCTGGGCGCGTCCAGGTAGACCGGGCCGCTGCCGTCCAGCACGAAATGGGCGTGGCGGGTGGCGGCGCAGTTGGGGATCATGGCCACCGGCTTGCTGGCCGCGTGGGTCGGGTACATCTTGATCTTGACGTCCAGCACCGTGGTCAGGCCGCCCAGGCCCTGGGCACCGATGCCCAGCGCGTTGACCTTTTCGTACAGCTCCAGGCGCAGTTCCTCGACCTGGCTCAGCTTCTCGCCCCTGGCCGACTTGTCCTGAAGTTCGTACATGTCCAGGTCGTCCATGAGGGACTCCTTGGCCATCAGCACCGCCTTCTCGGCCGTGCCGCCGATGCCGATGCCCAGCATGCCCGGCGGGCACCAGCCGGCGCCCATGGTGGGCACGGTCTTCAGCACCCAGTCGACCACCGAGTCACCCGGGTTGAGCATGATCATCTTGCTCTTGTTCTCGCTGCCGCCGCCCTTGGCGGCCACGGTCACCTCGACCGTGTCGCCGGGCACGATCTCGGTGAAGATGACCGCCGGCGTGTTGTCCTTGGTGTTCTTGCGCAGGAACTGCGGGTCGGCCACCACGCTGGCGCGCAGCTGGTTGTCCGGGTGGTTGTAGCCGCGCCGCACGCCTTCGTTGACCGCGTCTTCGAGACCGCCGGTGAAGCCTTCCCAGCGCACGTTCATGCCGACCTTCAGGAACACGTTGACGATGCCGGTGTCCTGGCAGATGGGGCGGTGGCCCACGGCGCTCATCTTGCTGTTGGTCAGGATCTGCGCAATGGCGTCCTTGGCCGCAGCGCTCTGCTCGCGCTGGTAGGCGCGGGCCAGGTGGGCGATGTAGTCGGCCGGGTGGTAGTAGCTGATGTACTGCAGTGCGCCGGCGATGGATTCGATCAGGTCTTCCTGGCGGATGGTGCTCATGGTCGCAACCTTGGGAGTGGGGATGGAGACGTGGGGAAGGGCGAAGAGGGCGGAGAGGATGGCCGGGTCAGTGGCCGTGGCCGGCGGGGGGATGCATCAGCCGGTCGGTCAGGGCGATGGCCAGCGCGCTGAACAGGAACGCGATGTGGATCACGGTCTGCCAGATCAGCACCTTCTCGTCGTAGTTGGCGGCGTTGATGAAGGTCTTGAGCAGGTGGATGGAGCTGAT
>PNMF01000074.1 GCA_013823485.1 Comamonadaceae bacterium | reverse complement strand
CAGGGTGAAGACGTTGAGCATGGATGGCTCCCGGCGGGTTTCGGTCTGGGTGGGGCGGTTCGGGGCTGCTTTCAGCCGGCTGTGCCGCCAGATCCGTCAGACGGCCGCGGGGCAGGCTGAAAGCACGCAACTGGGGGGCGTGCTGTCCATGCGGTTCTCCATGCGTGGGAAAGGTCGGGATTATGGCACCGGGCCGTGACGGTCCGCGGTGGCGGGATCGGCCAGAAACGCGGTCAGTTCGTCCTTGCGCCGCCAGGCGTCGTGCTCGCCGAGCTGGATCAGGGCCTGCACGAAACCCGGCTCGAACAGCAGGTAGCTGGCCAGCGCCGCAGCGCTGCCGGCGGCGCCCCGGGCGTCGTCCAGCGCGCCCAGGCCGACCAGGGTGTTGCGGGTGGATGCCGGCAGTTCGCGCAGGTGCTTCATGGCCAGTTCGTCCAGCGACAGGCTGGGCTGGATGGCCAGCACCTCGACCGGGCGGTAGGGCAGCGCGGCCGCCAGGTCGGGCGGCAGCTTGGCCAGCGTCTGGCTGACCCGGGTGGTCTGCTCCACATCGGCCTGCAGCGTGTCGTGGAACACGCTGGCCATGGCGTGGCCGGCAATGGTGCCGGCGGTGGGCTGGCCGGCGTGGGCCGGCGCCAGCCCGGCGCGCTGCGGCTGGCCGACACCGATCACCAGCACCCGTCGGGCCCCGGCCTGGATGGCCGGCGACAGTGGCGAGAGCTGCCGCATCGAGCCGTCGCCGAAATGCTCCTGGTGTCCCTCGACCCACAGCGGCACCGACGGAAACAGGAACGGGATGGCGCTGGACGCCATCAGGTGCTCGATGGTGATCGGCTGGAATTCGGCCCGGCGGCCCGGGCGCCGCCAGGGGTGCAGCGTGCTGCGGCTGGCGACCTGGCAGAAGGTCCAGTGTTCACCGGTGGTGTAGCTCGAGGCGGTCACGCCCAGCCCGTCGATGACGCCGCCCTCCAGCGCCGTCTCCAGCTGCCGCAGGTCGATGGCCTTGTGTAACGTGTCCACCAGCGGCAGGGTGTCGAGCAGCGCGCGGTGGCGCTTGACCTGGCGGGCCAGCGTCCAGCCGGCCAGCAGGCGGCTGGCCCGCACCCAGGAAGGTGCTTCCAGCCGGTACACCCGCTCCGACCGCAGCTGCGCCCAGAACGCGGCCATGCTGTCCAGCGCGCTCAGCCCCTCGGCCGCCCGGCTGGCCAGATAGGCCGCGTTCAGTGCGCCGGCCGAGGTGCCGAACAGCCAGCGGAACGGGAAGCGTTCGCTGGACGACCGGCGCATCGAGGCCGCAGCCTTGAGCACACCGGCCTGGTAGGCCGTGCGGGCGCCGCCGCCCATCAGCACCAGCGCGCAGCCGCCGTCGCGCAACGGCCGGGTGGTCTGGCCGAGGTTGTGGCTGATCAGGGTATCGAGTGACATGAGCGGCTCCGCAGCGATGGCCGGATTGTCGTCAATCCGCCGCCGGGCCGGCGGGCTGGAGCAGGCCGCGCAGCAGGACCGGGTCGACCGGCTTGTGCCACACCTGCACATCGAGCGCCGCGACCTGCCGCATGGCCTGGCTGGAGGTGTCGCCGGTCACGATCACGATCGGCACGCCCGGCGCCAGCCAGCTGCGCAGCCGGCCAACGTTGTCCTGTGGCGATGCGCCGTGGCTGAGGTGGTGGTCCAGCAGTGCCAGCGACGGCCTGACCGACGCTTCGGCCATGCGCGTGCGGGCTTCGGCCAGGGTCCGGGCCGTCAGCGCGGCGACGCCCCAGCTGTCGAGCAGCAGCGACATGGCCACCAGGATCTGCTCGTCGTCATCGATCACGAGCACGCACTGCCCGGCCGCCAGCAGCGGTCGGTCCGGCAGGTCCGGCAGCAGTGCCGGCGGCGCGCAGCCGGGCAGGTCGAACCGGAACACCGAACCCTGCCCCAGCCGGGAGCGGACGGTCACCTCGGTGCCCAGCAGCCCGGCCAGCCGCTGCACGATGGCCAGCCCGAGCCCGAAACCCCGCAGGCGGGTCGGGTCGTGGCCGGCGTTGCGGGCCTGGAAATACGCCTCGAACAGGCGTGGCTGATCGTCCGGGGGAATGCCGATGCCGCTGTCCCGCACCGCCAGCTCCACCGAACCGCCACGGCGGCGCGCGGTCAGCAGCACGCTGCCCCGGGGCGTGTACCGCACCGCATTCGACACCAGGTTGAGCAGGATGGTGTGCAGCACATCCGGGTCGGTGTGCACCCACAGTCCGGACCCCAGCACCCGCAGGCGCAGACCCCGTGCGTCGGCCTGTGCCCGGACCGAGGCGCAGGCCCGGTGCATGGCGGCGCTGCAATGGGTGGCAGACCGCCGGGGTTCGACCGTGCCCGCCTCCAGCCGCGACATGTCGAGCAGCAGGTCGAGCAGGTGCCCCACACCGGCCAGCACCATCTTCATGCGCTCCAGGATCTGTCGTATCACGTCGGTGGCGGGCTGACGGCTCTCCAGCTGCGCCTGCAGGGCCGGAACGAACAGGCCCATGGCATGCAGCGGCTGGCGCAGGTCGTGGCTGGCAGCGGCCAGGAAGCGCGACTTGTCGCGCTCCGACGCGATGGCGGCATCGCGTGCCTGCGTGAGCTCCCGCACCAGCGCTTCGTTCTGCAGCTGAAGCCCGAGCTGTGCCGCCAGCGAGCGCGGGATGGTGCGTGCAAAAGCCGATGTGAACGCCAGGTACAGCAGCGACAGCACCCCCAGGATCGTCAGGCTCTCCGACGGCTCCATCAGGCATCGGATGGCAAACGGCAGCGTGCACGGCAGCGCGAAGGCGGCATGGGCCGGCCAGTAGGCACCGATGGATTGCGTGGAGCTGGACAGGATGCCGCACAGGATGGCCACCACCAGCGCGATCGACAGCGGGTCCTGGGGCGTGAAGAAGAACCAGGAGAGCGCACCCCACAGGGCGCCGGCGAGTCCGCTGCTCAGGGTCAGCAGGCGGGCCCGGCGCGTGGCGCTGGACGCCGTCGTGGCCTGTCGGCGCAGCACCCGCCACAGCAGCAGCCGTGCCGCCGAATAAGCCGCCATGGCGGCCCACCACAGGGCCACCTGCCAGCGGCCCATGCCCTGGTGCAGCAGGATGAGTGCCGCGCCACTGGACAGAACGGTCGTGCCCAGCACCATGCCCGGCAGGTGTCCGATCAGGATGTCGACCTGCAGCCGCAGCAGGCGCTGCCCGGCATCGGTGGTCGGGTCGGGAGCGACCGGCCCCTCGGCTTCGGTGTCCGTGGCGGATGCATTCATCGCAGGCAGGCCGGTGGGTGATCGGGTGCGCATGCTAATCCGAAAGCATGCATTTGCGGTATTGGCTTGCGTGGCGACGGGTTCGGGGGCATAGTGAACCGAAGCCATCCCCGTGGCCGCAGCCCTCCGGCTGGCGGCCTGTGTCAACCCGGAGCAATAGGAGGCTCATCCATGAACCTGACGATCAGCGGTCATCATCTGGAAGTCACACCCGCCCTGCGCGGATATGTCACCACCAAGCTGGAACGGATATCGCGGCACTTCGATCAGGTGGTCGACATCAAGGTCCTGCTGACGGTCGACAACCTCAAGGAGAAGGACCTCCGCCAGCGCGCCGAGTGCAACATCCACGTCAAGGGCCGCGACCTGTTCGCCGAAAGCGCCCACGCCGATCTCTATGCGGCGGTCGACGATCTGGCCGACAAGCTCGACCGTCAGGTCCTGCGTTACAAGGACAAGACCCAGGACCATCACCACGACGCCGCCAAGCGTCTGATGTGATGCGATTCGTGATGTGACGCACGGTTGGCCGTCCCGGACGGCCCCGTGTGTTGCATTGCAGCAAGCAGCCGCTGTGTCAAGCGGCTTTTTTGTCCGCTGTCCCTAGCCACGGGGGACCAAGTCGGCATAATTCGCGGTCCGAAAGGGCCCGCATGAACCGTCTATCCGCCATATTGCCCGCAGCGCAGGTGCTGGTCAGTGTTGACGCCACCAGCAAGAAACGCGCGTTCGAAGAAGCCGGGCTGCTGTTCGAAAGTCTGCATGGCCTGAACCGCGCCCTCATCACCGACAGCCTGTTCGCCCGCGAGCGGCTGGGCTCCACCGGTCTGGGTCATGGCGTGGCCATTCCGCACGGTCGCATCAAGGGACTCAAGCAGCCCCTGGCGGCGGTGTTCCAGCTCGGGCAAGCCATCGGCTTCGACGCCCCCGACGAACAGCCGGTGCAGCTGATGATCTTTCTGCTGGTGCCCGAGGCGGCCACGCAGAAGCACCTGGAAATCCTGTCCGAAATCGCCGAGCTGCTCAGCGACAGCGCCCTGCGCGAACGCATGAAGACCTCGGACGATGCCGCCGTCCTGCATGCCCTGATCGCTGGCTGGCAATCGGCCCACGCCGCGGCCTGAGCCCGGCCTCCGGCGCACCGACTTGAAACCCACCGTCGTCAGCGCCGACGTCCTCTTCGAGGACCACCGCGAACCGCTGAAATGGCAATGGATTGCCGGTCTGGGCGCTTCCGAACGGCGCTTCGACGAAGTGGCGGTGCGTGCCGCCCGGTCGGGTGCCGACCTGGTGGGCTATCTCAACTACATCCATCCGTACCGGCTGCAGGTCATCGGCGAGCGGGAGGTGGCCTACCTCACCAGCCCGAGCAACGAAGACAACCGGCGCCGGGTGGCCCGCATCGTCACGCTGGAGCCGCCGGTGCTGGTGGTGGCCGACGGGCAGACCGCCCCGGACGAGTTGCTGGCCATGTGCGAGCGCGCCCAGATCCCGATGTTCGCGACCCAGGAGTCGGCGGCCTTCGTGATCGATGTGCTGCGGGCCTACCTCTCGCGCCATTTCGCCGACCGCTCCACCATGCACGGCGTGTTCATGGACATCCTGGGCATGGGGGTCATGATCACCGGCGAGTCCGGACTCGGGAAAAGCGAGCTGGGTCTGGAGCTGATCTCGCGCGGGCACGGTCTGGTGGCCGACGACGCGGTCGACCTGTACCGCATCAACCAGACCAGCATCGAGGGCCGCTGCCCGGAGCTGCTGCAGAACCTGCTGGAGGTGCGCGGCATCGGCCTGCTCGACATCAAGGCCATCTTCGGCGAGACCGCGGTGCGCCGGAAGATGCGGCTGCAGCTGATCGTGCACCTGGTGCGGCGCGAGACCATGGAGCGCGACTACGAGCGCATGCCGCACGAGCCGCTGCACCAGGATGTGCTCGGGGTGCCGGTGCGCAAGGCGGTGATCCAGGTGGTGGCCGGCCGCAACATTGCGGTGCTGGTGGAGGCGGCGGTGCGCAACACCATCCTGCAGCTGCGCGGCATCGACACCTATCAGGAATTCGTCGCCCGGCATCGGGCGGCCATGAGCCGGGGCGAGTGAGTCCGGCCGTGTGCCGGCTCAGCGGGTGCCGCTCTTCTGGCGGTGTTCGCAGTCGGTCTTGGTGCAGTTGGCGTAGAGCGACAGGGCGTGTTCCTGGAGCTTGAAGCCGCGGGTCTGGGCCACCATGTGCTGCCGGCTCTCGATCTCGGCGTCGAAGAATTCCTCCACCCGGCCACAGTCCAGGCAGACCAGGTGGTCGTGGTGCTGGCCTTCGTTCAGCTCGTAGACCGCCTTGCCCGATTCGAAGTTGCTGCGGGTCAGCAGGCCGGCCTGCTCGAACTGCATCAGCACCCGGTACACCGTCGCCAGCCCGATGTCGGATCGCTCCTCCAGCAGCACGCGGAACACGTCTTCGGCGGTCATGTGGCGCTGCCTGGCCGACTGGAAGACTTCGAGGATCTTCAGGCGCGGCAGCGTGGCCTTGAGGCCCGTGCTCTTGAGTTCTTCGATGTTGGTCATGGTCGGTGCGCGGGCGCTGGAGACGGGGCAGAGGGCCCACCCCGGTGGCTACAATGGCCGGATGATATCGCCAGCCGTGCCCATGAACCACCCATCGTCGCGTGTCCGAACCGCTCGTCTGGCGCTGCTGGTCTCTGTGGGCATTCTCGGTGCCTGTTCCAGCGTGACCGAGCGCCTGCCTTCGGTCACCAGCCTGGTCACCCCGTACCGCATCGACATCGTGCAGGGCAACGTGGTCACGCGCGAGCAGGCGCAGGCGCTGCGCACCGGCATGTCGCGCGAACAGGTGCGGGGCATCCTGGGCTCGCCGCTGGTGGCCAGCGTGTTCCACGCCGACCGCTGGGACTACGTCTTCAGCTTCTCGCGCCAGGGCCAGCCCCGACAGCAGCGCAAGGTGGCGGTGTTCTTCAAGGGCGATGTGCTGGACCGCTTCGAGGCCGATGAGCTCCCGAGCGAGCTGGAGTTCGTGGCGTCGCTGGACGTCAAGCGCGGCACCGGCAAGACCCCGGTGCTCGAAGCCACCGAAGAGCAGCTGAAGAAGTTCGAGGAATCCAACCGTCCGCGCAACCCGGCACCGGCCCCCGCCGCCGAGCCGGCCCCGACCACCAGCAGCTTCCCGCCGCTGGACCCCGGGAGCGCCCGATGAGCCACCGTGTGTGCGTGGCCGGCGCCAGCGGGCGCATGGGCCAGATGCTGATCGACGCGGTGCGTGCCGCCGACGACTGCGTGCTGTCCGGCGCGCTCGACATCGCCGCCAGCCCCGCCATCGGCCATGACGCCGGGGCCTACGCCGGACAGGCGCTGGGCGTGGCCATCACCGCCGACGTGGCGGCCGGCCTGCAGGGCAGCCATGCCCTGATCGACTTCACCCGGCCCGAAGGCACCTTGCAGCACCTGCGCGAATGCGTGAAGCAGCGGGTCAATCTGGTGATCGGCACCACCGGTTTCACCGAGGCCCAGAAGGCCGAGATCGCCGACGCGGCCAGGCACATCGCCATCGTCATGGCGCCCAACATGAGCGTGGGCGTGAACGTCACGCTCAAGCTGCTGGAGATGGCGGCCAAGGCCCTGTCCACCGGCTACGACATCGAGATCATCGAGGCCCACCACCGCCACAAGGTGGATGCGCCCAGCGGCACCGCGCTCAAGATGGGCGAGGTGATCGCCGACGCGCTCGGCCGCGACCTGAAGGACTGCGCGGTGTACGCTCGCGAAGGCGTGACCGGCGAGCGCGACCCGTCCACCATCGGCTTCGCCACCATCCGTGGTGGCGACATCGTGGGCGACCACACGGTGCTGTTCGCCGGCACCGGTGAGCGCATCGAGATCACCCACAAATCCAGCAGCCGGGCCACCTATGCCCAGGGCAGCCTGCGGGCGGTGCGTTTCCTGGCCGGTCGCACCAGCGGCCTGCACGACATGTTCGACGTGCTCGGCCTGCGCTGAGCCCTGCCGCACCCCGGCCTGCCGCCATGCTGGAACTGCTCGCCCGGGCCGACGCACTCGGGCGCGGCGTGGCCCTGGTGCTGCTGGCGATGTCGGTGGCCAGCTGGGTCATCATCTTCTGGAAGGGCTGGTTGCTGCAGCGCGCGGCGGCCAGCCTGCCGCTGGCGGTGGCGGCCTTCTGGCAATCGCCCGATCTGGCGGCCGCCCCGGCGCGGGTGGCAGCCATGGATGCGGCCGGGGTCCTGGGGCCGCTGCTGCAGGCCGCCGCCGACACCGATGCCGCGCCCGGCGCCACCCTGGCCACCAGCGGTGACCGCCACGCGCGGCTGACGCGCGGTCTGCGCGATGCGCTGGCGGTGGCCGTGCAACGGCTGCAGACCGGCCAGGTCTGGCTGGCCACGGTGGGCGCCACCGCGCCCTTCGTGGGGCTGCTGGGCACGGTCTGGGGCATCCACCAGGCGCTGGCGGCCATCGGCTCCGAAGGCAGCCTGCGCATCGAGCTGGTGGCGGGCCCGGTGGGCGAGGCCCTGGTGATGACCGCCGCCGGCCTGGCGGTGGCCCTGCCGGCGGTGCTGGCCTACAACCTGATGGGCCGGCGCATCACCCGGCTGGAAGCCGATCTGGAAGGCTTCGCCCACGACCTGCGCGAACTGCTCGCCCCGTCCGGCCCGACCGCATGAGCTTCGGCCGCCTCAACCCGGGCCGCCGCGCCCAGCCCATGAGCGAGATCAATGTCACGCCGCTGGTGGACGTGATGCTGGTGCTGCTGGTGATCTTCATCGTGGCGGCGCCCCTGATGGCCAGCCGGCTGGCGCTGGAGCTGCCGCGTGCCCAGGGCACGTCGGCCGGGCTGCCCGCTGCCGGCCTGCGGCTGGTGGTCGACGCCAATGGTGCGGTCACGCTCGACGACGAGCCTGTGTCCGACGCCCGGCTGGCCCAGCGCCTGCAGGATGCTGCCCGCACCGACCCCGAGGCCGAACTGCTGCTGCAGGCCGACACCGCCGTGCCCTACGGGCGGGTGGCCGGGCTGATCGGCGCCGCGCAGGCGGCCGGGCTTTCGCGCATCGGCTTCATGGCCACCCCGGCCGATCCGGCCACGGACCGCGCGGGCCGCTGAAGCCGGGCGGAATCTTCCGCGACCGCCCGCGACCGTCCCGGGTGGCGGGGCCGGCCTAAAATCCGCGATCCGCCCGGCGTTGTCGGGCCCGGTGCCCGCCCGCCCCCCGAATTCCCTTTGCCACCGGCCCCGTGCCGGACACCTGCTTCATGCAAGACAAATACGCCCACCAAGACGTCGAGCGCGCCGCGCACGCCCACTGGACCGCCAACGACGCCTACCGCGTGACCGAAGTCGCCGGCAAGAAGAAGTTCTATGCCTGCTCCATGCTGCCCTACCCCAGCGGCAAGCTGCACATGGGCCATGTGCGCAACTACACCATCAACGACATGCTCACGCGCCACCTGCGCATGAACGGCCACAACGTGCTGATGCCGATGGGCTGGGACGCCTTCGGTCTGCCGGCCGAGAACGCGGCGCTGAAGAACGGTGTGCCGCCGGCGAAGTGGACCTACGAGAACATCGCCTACATGAAGAAGCAGATGCAGGCGATGGGGCTGGCCATCGACTGGAGCCGCGAGGTCGCGACCTGCTCGCCCGACTACTACAAGTGGAACCAGTGGCTGTTCTTGAAGATGCTGGACAAGGGCATTGCGTACCGCAAGACCCAGATCGTCAACTGGGACCCGGTGGACCAGACGGTGCTGGCCAACGAGCAGGTGATCGACGGCAAGGGCTGGCGCACCGGCGCGGTGGTCGAGAAGCGCGAGATCCCGGGCTACTACCTGAACATCACCGCGTACGCCGACGAGCTGCTGAACCATGTGCAGCTGGGCAACGACAAGGCCACGCTCAACGGCTGGCCCGACAAGGTGCGGCTGATGCAGGAGAACTGGATCGGCAAGAGCGAGGGCGTGCGCTTCGCCTTCCCGCACGACATCCGCGGTGCGGACGGCGCGCTCATCAACGAGGGTCGCCTGTACGTGTTCACCACCCGGGCCGACACCATCATGGGCGTGACCTTCTGCGCCGTGGCGGCCGAGCACCCGCTGGCCCAGCACGCCGCCGCGGGCAACCCGAAGCTGGCCGCCTTCATCGAGGAATGCCGCAAGGGCGGCACCACCGAGGCCGAGCTGGCCACGCAGGACAAGCTGGGCATGCCCACCGGCCTGCAGGTGACGCATCCGCTCACCGGCGCGAAGGTCGATGTGTGGGTGGGCAACTATGTGCTCATGAGCTACGGCGACGGCGCGGTGATGGGCGTGCCGGCCCACGACGAACGCGACTTCGCCTTCGCCAGGAAGTACGGACTGGCCATCCGGCAGGTGGTGGCGGTGGAGGGCGAGACCTTCAGCACCGACGCCTGGGCCGAGTGGTACGGCGACAAGCAGCGTGGCGTGTGCGCGAACTCCGGCGTGCTGGACGGCCTGAACCAGAAGGCTGCGGTGGACAAGGTCGCGTCGTTGCTGGCCGAACAAGGCCTGGGCGAGAAGAAGACCACCTTCCGCCTGCGCGACTGGGGCATCAGCCGCCAGCGCTACTGGGGCACGCCGATCCCCATCATCCACTGCGAGGCCTGCGGTGCGGTGCCGGTGCCCGAGCAGGACCTGCCGGTGCGCCTGCCTGAAGACCTGGTGCCGGACGGCAGCGGCAACCCGCTCAACAAGTGCGAGGCCTTCCTGAAGGTGGACTGCCCCTGCTGCGGGAAGCCCGCGCGGCGCGAGACCGACACCATGGACACCTTCGTGGATTCGTCCTGGTACTTCATGCGCTATTGCGACCCCGCCAACAGCGACAGGATGGTCGCCGAAGGCGCGGATTACTGGATGCCGATGGACCAGTACATCGGCGGCATCGAACACGCCATCCTGCACCTGCTGTACGCGCGCTTCTGGACCAAGGTCATGCGCGACCTCGGGCTGGTCAAGGTGGACGAACCCTTCACCCGGCTGCTCACCCAGGGCATGGTGCTCAACCACATCTACTCGCGCCGCACCGAGAAGGGCGGCAAGGAATATTTCTGGCCGCACGACGTGGAGCATGTGCTGGACGAGGGCGGCAAGATCGTCGGCGCGAAGCTTAAGAACGCCGTGGGCGATCTTCCGGTGGGCACCGCCATCGACTACGAGGGCGTGGGCACGATGTCCAAGTCCAAGAACAACGGCGTCGACCCGCAGGACCTGATCGAGAAGTACGGCGCCGACACCGCGCGGCTCTACACCATGTTCACCGCGCCGCCCGAGGCCACGCTGGAGTGGAACGACGCGGCGGTGGAGGGCAGCTACCGCTTCCTGCGCCGGGTCTGGGCCTTCGGCCACCGCCACGCCGATGCGCTGCGCGCCGCCACCGCGGCCGATCTGAGCAATGCCACCCTGCGCCCCGAGGCCCGCAAGCTGCGCCGCGAGATGCACCTGGTGCTCAAGCAGGTGAGCTACGACTACGAGCGCATGCAATACAACACGGTGGTGTCGGGCTGCATGAAGCTGCTCAATGCGCTGGACGATTTCAGCTTCGACGACAGTCCGGGCGATGCAGCGGTGCGCTGCGAGGGCATGTCGCTGCTGGTGCGCATGCTCTACCCGGCCTGCCCGCACATCACCCATGCGCTCTGGGCCGAACTGGGCTATGCCCGCGCCGTGGGCGACCTGCTGGACGCCCCCTGGCCGGCGGTGGATGAGGCCGCGCTGGTGCAGGACGAGATCGAGCTGGTGCTGCAGGTCAATGGCAAGCTGCGCGGCAGCGTGACCGTGCCGGCCGGCGCCGACAAGGCCGCCATCGAGGCCGCCGCCCTCGCCAGCGAGGCCTTCCAGAAGGCCGCTGCCGGTGCCGCGCCCAAGAAGGTGGTGGTGGTGCCGGGCCGTCTGGTCAACGTGGTGGTCTGACATGGCCGCGCCGTCCCACCCGCGTCGATCCCTGCTGCTGGCCGTGCCCGCGCTGCTGCTGGCGGGCTGCGGCTTTCGCCTGCGTGAGGCGCCGCGCTTCGACTTCGCGTCGCTGCGCATCGCCGGCCTGGAGGGCAACCCGGTGGCCGTCGAGCTGCGGCGCGAGCTGCGCATCAATGGCCTGCGCGCCGTCAATGGTGCCGACCCGGTGCCGCCCCCGGTCGACGGCGTGCCCGCGCCGGGCCCCGAGGTGGTGCTGACCGTGCTGACCGACCAGTACGAGCGCGCCGCCGTGGGCCAGACGGCCGCCGGGCAGATCCGTGAACTGCAGCTGCGCACCCGCTTCCGCTTCCGCCTGCGTACCGCCGACGGCCGCGACCTGATCGAGGACACCGAGATCCTGATCGAGCGGGAACTGAGCTTCAACGAGACGGTGGTGCTGTCCAAGGCCGCCGAGGAAACCCGGCTGTTCGCGGACATGACCAGCGACATCGTGCAGCAGGTGGTCCGCCGGCTGGCCACGGTCAAGGCGCGCTGAGCATGCAGGTGGCCGCGCCGCAACTCGCCGCCCAGCTGCAGCGCGGCCTGCGCAGCCTGTACACGCTGCACGGCGATGACCCGCTGCTGGTGCAGGAAGCGGCCGACGCCATCCGCGCGGCGGCCCGCGCCCAGGGCCACACCGAGCGCACGGTGCACACCGTGGCCGGCGCGCATTTCGACTGGAGCGGTGTGCTGGCCAGCGGGGCCTCGCTCAGCCTGTTCGCCGACCGCCAGCTGATCGAGGTGCGCATTCCCTCCGGCAAGCCGGGCAAGGACGGTTCGCAGGCGCTGCAGCAGCTGGCCGAATCGGCCGACGGCAACGACAGCACCCTGCTGCTGGTGCTGCTGCCCCGGCTGGACATGGCCACCCAGAAGTCGGCCTGGTTTGCCGCGCTCGACGCCCACGGCGTGACCGTCAAGATCGACCCGGTGGACCGCAAGGCGCTGCCGGCCTGGATTGCCCAGCGCCTGCAGGCCCAGGGCCAGCGGGTGGTGGCCGGCGACGAGGGCCAGCGCACCCTGCAGTTCTTTGCCGACCGGGTGGAGGGGAACCTGCTGGCCGCCCACCAGGAGATCCAGAAGCTCGCCTTGCTGCACCCGCCCGGCGAGCTGGGTTTTGCCCAGGTGGAGGCGGCGGTGCTGAACGTGGCCCGTTACGACGCCTTCAAGCTGGCCGAGGCGGTGCTGGGCGGTCAGGTGCACCGGGTGCAGCGCATGCTCGATGGTCTGCAGGCCGAGGGTGAAGCGCCGGTGCTGGTGCACTACGCGCTGGCCGAAGACGTGCGCACCCTGAACCGGGTGCGTGCCGCCATGGACGACGGCCGCCCGCTGCCGGTGGCCCTGCGCGAGAGCCGGGTGTGGGGCGTGCGCGAGAAGCTCATGGAGCGCCTGCTGCCGCTGCTGGCGCCGGCCACCCTGGCGCGCTGGCTGGACGACGCCCATGTGGTGGACGGCATCGTCAAGGGCCTGAAGAAGCCGGGCTGGCCGGCCGATCCGTGGCTGGCGCTGCACCAGTTGGCCATGAAGGTGGCGCAGGGCTGCGCCCTGCGCTGAGCCGCCGCGCCCTCAGGCCAGGTGGCGCAGGGCGCTGGCCCGCCAGTCGCTCGGCGAGCAGCCGGTGTGCTCCCGGAAGACGCGGCTGAAATGGGCGTTGCTGTTGAAGCCCCATGACAGCGCCACCTCGGTGATGGTGCGCTGCGCCCGGCCGGGGTCGGCCAGCTCGCGCATGCAGCCCTGGATGCGCTGGCGCTGGATGTAGTGGGCCAGCGTGTCTTCCTCGTCCTGGAAGGCGTTGTGCAGGTGGCGCTTGCTGCAGTTCAGCGCACTGGCGATCTGGTCCAGCGTGAGCGACGGGTCGCGCAGGTGCTGCCCGATGTGCAGCCGGATGCGGTCGCGGAAGGCCTGCAGCTGGGTGGTGGCGTCGGCCCGGCCGGCCAGCTCCTGCAGCGACAGCCGAACCAGCTGCAGGATGAGTTCGCCGGCGCCGCGCGCGGCGGTCTCGCTCATGCCGGGCAGCTCCTGGTAGGTGGTGCGCATGGTCTCCAGGGCCACCCGCGCAATGCCGCTGACCCCGCCCACATGCCGGGCCATCAGCGGCTCCAGCCGCAGGCCGCGCTCGGCCAGCTCGTCCTTGGGCAGCATGACGATCAGGTGCTCCACCCGCTCCGGGTTGGCCACCTCGTAGTCGCCCGAGGTGTCGTAAATGGCCCAGCCGCCCGGGCGCACCCAGGTTTGCCGGCCCATCTGCTGCACGCCGGCGCTGCCCTGCCAGGGCGCGACGATCTTGAGGTAGGCGCGGTCGGCGGCCTGCGCCATGCGCGGGCTCTTGATGACCCGGTGCCGGTTCGCCTCCAGCCGGGTGAGGATGACGTCGCCTGCCTTCGATGCCGCCATGCGGCCGTCGAAGGTGTCGTCGCCGTAGAGGTCGGATTCGAGTCCGCCGAAGTGGGTCCAGATCCAGTCGCGCCAGACCGCGGCGCGCTCGGCCGGCGCGACCTGGTCGGTGTTCATGGCGGAGGGGTCGGACATGGTCGGCGGATTATCCGGACGCGCCGCCGTCGCGTCTTGCGTCGCGGCCCGCGCCCCGGGAAAACCCTGATCGCCATGCACGTTTGATCAAGCAGCTAGTGCATCGCCAGCCAAGCGCGAAACGGCGCGGCCACCTACGATGAACAGGTCCGTCAATCCACAACAGGAGACAACACCATGGTGAACACGAACCGCCGAGTCATGATCCAGCGCACCGCCGCCACGGTGGGTGCCCTGTCGGTCGCGCCGCAGCTGCTGGCCCAGTCCGCCCCCGTCCGCGTGGGTTATTCGATGTCGCGCACCGGCCCCTGGACCGGCGGTGCCCAGACCAGCCAGGAACCCAACTACCTGCTGTGGGC
>PNMF01000073.1 GCA_013823485.1 Comamonadaceae bacterium | reverse complement strand
GATCAGGATCTCGCCGATGTCGCTGTTGAAGTAGTCGCGGATCGCGCGGATCACCAGGCTGGATTCCTGGTAGATCAGGAAGGCACCCTTGCCGCCCTTGGCCGCGCCGTCGATGGCGTTCCAGAGCTTGAGCAGGTAGTTCAGGTCCCATTGCAGCTCGGCAGCGTCACGGCCGATGCCGGCGGTGCGCGCGATGATGCTCATGCCGTTGGGGTACTCGAGCTGGTCGAGTGCGGCCTTGAGTTCCTGCCGGTCTTCGCCCTCGATGCGCCGGCTGACGCCGCCGCCGCGCGGGTTGTTGGGCATCAGCACCACGTAGCGGCCGGCCAGGCTGACGAAGGTGGTGAGCGCTGCTCCCTTGTTGCCGCGCTCTTCCTTCTCCACCTGCACCAGCAGTTCCTGACCTTCGCGGATCACGTCCTGGATGCGGGCCTGGGAGGGCGATGCGTTGCCCTGGAAATATTGGCGCGAGATTTCCTTGAACGGCAGGAAACCGTGGCGGTCTTCGCCGTAATCGACGAAACAGGCTTCGAGCGATGGCTCCACCCGGGTGACCACCGCCTTGTAGATGTTGCCCTTGCGCTGTTCGCGCCCTTCGATTTCGATTTCGTAATCGAGCAGTTTCTGCCCGTCGACGATGGCCAGGCGGCGTTCTTCGGCCTGCGTGGCATTGATCAGCATGCGCTTCATGTTGGCGTTTCCTTCGTTACAGCACTCCAGAGGCGCGCCGGCGATGGCCGGCTGCGCCGCTTTGCCGTGAAGCTGCGGAAGGTCGCGCGAACAGGGGGAGGAATTGCCGGAGAGCCGTTGACCCGAGCTGTCGGGGGCATGTCATCCGGGCGGACGCATCAAGCGCCGCGTCGAACCGCCGGGTCAGGGCGTAGGCGCGTGGATGTCGGGGCGCAGGGGAGGACGGGTGGGTCTCATGGACAGGTTTCCGGCCAGCGCTGCGGTGTTCACTTCATCCTCGTCCAGCCGCCTGGATTCAGGGCAGGCTGGGCGATTGGGGTATTCCGTATCGGGTTCGAGAGTCTTCAGCAGATTCGCCCGCAGCGTCCACCGCGAAGTCGTGGGGCGCGGCACCCGACGGGGTGACCGGACCGCAGCGCCAGGCGCGGGTGATGCGGGATGGCATCCTGCCCGCCAGGCCCGGATGTCGTCTTCGACAGCGGGGGCCGGTGCGTGCTCCAGGTGATCTCTCTGCCTTAAACTCAAGACGAATCAATCACTTACAGCACACTGCGGGCGCCTAGCATTATAGACACGCTCCTGCCGTCGTGGTGGCCCATTTGCCTTGCCTGAATCGCCCGCGTCACCCGCTGCCCGCCTGATCACCGTCGACGAAGAGTCCGCCGGACAGCGCCTCGACAATTTCCTGATGCGGGAGCTCAAAGGAGTGCCCAAAACCCACATCTACCGGATCATCCGGTCGGGCGAGGTGCGCCGGAACAAGGGGCGCGTCTCGGCCGATGACCGCGTGCAGCCGGGCGACATCCTCCGGATTCCCCCATTGCGCGTGTCGGCACAGCCGGAAGTCAAGGCCGCCGCGGCCGTGCCGCCCCGCGAATTTCGCGTGCTGCACGAAGACGATGCGTTTCTGGCCATCGACAAACCCGCCGGGGTGGCGGTGCACGGTGGCAGCGGCGTGAGTTTCGGCGTGATCGAACAATTGCGCCGCAGCCGGCCCACCGCCCGCCTGCTGGAATTGGTGCACCGGCTCGACCGCGAAACCAGCGGCCTGCTGTTGATTGCCAAAAAGAAAAGTGCATTGAAGCAATTGCAGGATCAGTTCCGGGCGCGCGAGACCGGCAAGACCTATCTGGCGCTGGTCCGCGGTGACTGGCCGGCACGGCTGACCCGGCTGGACGCACCCCTGCACAAATTCCTGCTGGCCGACGGCGAGCGGCGCGTGCGCGTGACCACGCCAGACGATCCGGACGGTCAGCAGGCGCTCACATTGGTGCGCGTGGCCCGGCGGATTCCGGTTCTGGCCGGCTGTCCGCAGGGCGCCACGCTGCTGGAGGTCACCATCAAGACCGGCCGCACGCACCAGATCCGGGTGCATCTGGCCAGCGCCGGTCACCCGATTCTGGGCGACGACAAATACGGCGAATTCGAACTCAATCGTGAATTGGCGCGCCACGGTTGTCGGCGGATGTTTCTGCACGCCTGGCGATTGCGCCTGAACCATCCTGCCGACGGACGGTCACTGGAATTGCTGGCTGAATTGCCGGCAGAACTCGCCGGCTGGCTTCCGCCGGTGGAAACCTGATTAAAATCCGGCACATCCGACCGCCTTCATCGAATCATTCCGCTGAATTCGGCGCCGGTATTTTTTGATCCTTCCGCTGTCGCGGACCCTGAAAGGAATGTTTCCCATGCCCACCTATTCCGAACTGATGGCGCAAGCCCAATCCCTGATGGCCCAGGCCGAGCAGGCCCGCAAGGCCGAAATTGCCGGCGTGATTGCCGACATCAAGGGCCGGATGAAGCAATACGGCATCACCGTGGCCGATCTGGGCGGCGCAGCGGTTCCCGGCAAAAAGCCGGCCAAGTCGAAATCGGCGGCACCGGCCAAATACAAGGGCCCGAACGGCGAGCTGTGGGCGGGTGGCCCGGGCCGCAAGCCCGAGTGGGTGCGTTCGGTGCTGGCCGCCGGCAAGAGCATCGAGGACTACCGGATCTGAACCTGCCCCCCGGCAGACAGCAAAAAGCCCGCCATCGGCGGGCTTTTTTCATGGGCCGTGTGCGCCCTGGGGCCGGGCTCAGTCCTGGTTCCAGATCACCGGCTTGCCGCTGGCTTCCCAGCTTTCGTAATGCCGGCCGTACACGTCCTCGATGCGGTTGCGCTTGACCTTGAACGTGGGCGTGATCATGTCGTTGTCCACCGTCCAGGGCTGGGTGACGACGATCAGGGCCTGCATCTGCTCGTGCGGGTCCAGCGCGGCATTGACCGCCTTGCGGTGGGCGGCCAGCGAGGTTTCGAGCTCGGTGCGGGCGGCCGGGTCGGCCACCGACGCGGCGGCGTCGGGGTTGAGCATGACGATGCCCAGCGGCTGGCCCAGGTTGGCGCCGGTGACCACGCAGGCCTCGATGGCCGGGTGCATCATGAGCCGGTCCTCGATGGGTGAAGGCGCCACGTACTTGCCCTTGCCGGTCTTGAACAGGTCCTTGACCCGGCCGGTGATGCGCAGGCAGCCGTTGCGGTCGATGCTGCCCTTGTCGCCGGTCTTCAGCCAGCCGTCGTCGGTGAACACCTCGCGGGTTTTTTCGGGCTCCAGGTAGTAGCCCATCATGAGCGCCTGGCTGCGCATCTGGATCTCTCCGGTCTGGGGATCGATGCGCTGTTCGACGCCTTCATAGGCCGGGCCGACGGTGCCCTTCTGGTCCTGGCCCGCCACCGTGATGTGGGAGAGCGCCAGGTTTTCGGTCATGCCGTAACCCTCGTTGATGCGGATGCCCAGCCGCTCGTACCAGTTCAGCAGCGAGACCGGCATGGGCGCGGCACCGCCGGCCGCGAACTTGCACTGGTCCAGGCCGAGGGCCTTCTGGATCTTGCGCCGCACCAGACCGCCGATCAGCGGCAGGCCCAGCAGTTTCTGCAGCTTGGCGTCGGGCATCTTCTGGTGGATGCCCTGCTGGAACTTGACCCACAGGCGCGGCACCGAGAAGAACACGGTGGGCCGGGCACGCTGCAGGTCGGCCGCGAAGGTGTCGAGCGATTCGGCGAAGAACACGTGCATGCCGGTGCGCAGCCAGCCGTGCTCGACCAGCATGCGCTCGACCACGTGGGCCAGCGGCAGGTAGGACAGCATGCGGTCGTTGCCGGTCAGCGGAATGCGGCCCAGACCCTTGTCCAGCGCCCACGCGAAGTTGGCAAAGCTGTGCATCACGCCCTTGGGCATGCCGGTGGTGCCGGAGGTGTAGATCAGGGTGCAGAGTTCGTCGCCATCGCGCACCGGGTTGCCCTGCAGCGGCGAGGTCTTGCTGCAGATCTCGTCCCAGCCGGGGTAGGCGGTGATGGCATCCCGGGGCGACAGCGGGTAGCTGATGCAGGGCATGTCGGTCGGCACGCCGGGTTTCATGCCTTCCCAGCCGTCGAGCTTGCCGACGAAGCAGGCCTTGGCGCCGCTGTGGCTGAGGATCTGCCGGATGGTCTCGGGCGCCAGCGTGGGGTAGAGCGGCACCGACACGTAGCCGGCCAGCCAGATGGCCAGGTCGGACATCATCCACCAGGCGCAGTTCTTGGAGAGGATGGCCACCCGCGATCCCGGCTCCCAGCCCTGGGACTGCAGGTAGGCGGCCATGCGGCGGGCCTGGTCGGCCACGTGGCCCCAGGTGTAGTCCTGCACCACGCCGTTGCCCATGGGCTGGGTCAGGGCCACGCGCTGCGGTGCGGTGGATTCCCAGTGGTGGAGACGTTGAAGCGCCAGCAGGTCGGGGGCGACGGAACTCATGAAGTAGATACTCCTGTGGGTGATGGGTCAGAGCCCGCAATCTACCTACGAACGGTCGTTCTATTCAGTGGGTTTTCCCCGGGGAACTTGCCGATTGGAGAGAGCTCTCCAGTTTCAGGCGGTGAATCTGGCCGTCAGCCGGCCCAGGGGGGCGTCGAAGTCGGCCTGCCAGGTCTGGCCGGGCGCGATCGGCCAGGCGTCGGTCCAGGTGCCGGTGGTGATCACGTCGCCCGCCTTCAGCGCCGGCGCGTCCGGCTGCCCGGCCAGGGCCTGCACGAAGTGGTGCAGGGCCGACAGCGGGTCGTCCAGCACGGCCTGGCCCGATCCCTCGTCCACGGGCTCGCCATTTCGCAGCAGGCGGACCCGGCATGCCGCCAGGCCGGCCTGAAGGGCGCCTGCGTCGGCCGCCCACGACCGCACCGGCGTCGGCAGGCCCACCAGCAGGCGGGCGTGCAACGCACCGTCGGCCACCGTGTCGGCGGCTTCGAACGACCAGCCGGGCAGGTGCGACTGCACCACCTCGAAACCCGGCGCCACCCATTCGATGGCATCGAACAGCTCGGCCAGGCCGCTGCCGGGCCGCACGTCGTGGCGCAGGCCGAACACCGCCTCCGGCTCGATGCGGGGCTGGCAGGTGGCGGTCAGCGGCACATCGGCATGGCCGTCGGGGTCGGCGTGGTGCAGGCCGGTGTCGTACACCGTTCCCCAGATCGGGGCGAACACGTTGTACCGGGCCCAGATGCCGCGGTTGGTGAAGCCGATCTTGAAGCCGCGGGGCTGTTCGCCGCGGGCCAGCCGCAGGGCGCGCACCTGCAGCGCGAGCCGGTAGGCGCCGGGCAGCCCTTGGTCGATCAGCGCGGCCTGCGGGCCGGGCCACAGCTGACCGGTGTCGTGGTGCATCAGCAAGGCATCAGGGGTGAGGGCGGCGGGCGTCTGGGTCATGCCGGGGATCATAGATTCAGGCGGTGCCTGACGAGGGGGTCCTGCCCGGGTCCGGGGCTGCCTGGGCTACCGGGGCCGGTGCAGTAACCTCCCGGAGATGAACGATCTCCCCCTGAATCTCCTGGAAGGCCAGACCGGCCCCGAGGGCGCGCCGGTGGCCGCCAGCATCATCGTGCTGCACGGGCTGGGTGCCGACGGCAACGACTTCGTGCCGATCGCCCGCGAGCTCGACCTCTCGGCCATCGGCGTGGTGCGCTATGTGTTCCCCAGTGCGCCGGTGCGCCCGGTCAGCCTGAACAACGGTTACCCCATGCCGGCCTGGTACGACATCTTTCCGCCGCCGTCCGATGCCGCCCAGCCGCGCCGGGAAGACGAAGCCGGCCTGCGCGAAGCCGCCGGCTGGGTGCAGCAGCTGATCGACCGCGAGATCGAACGGGGCGTCCCGCCCGGGCGGATCGTGCTCATGGGTTTTTCGCAAGGCTGCGCCATGACGCTCATGGCCGGGCTGCGGGCGCCGCAGCGGCTGGCCGGTCTGGCCGGCCTCTCGGGCTACCTGCCGCTGGCCGCCAGCCTGGCCACCGAGGCCAGCCCGGCCAACCGGGATGTGCCGCTGTTCCTGGCCCATGGCTCCGACGACGACATCGTGGAGCCGGCCCGGGGCGAGGCCACGCGCGATGCGCTGTCGGCCATGGGCTACCCGGTGCAGTGGCATACCTATGCCATGGGCCACACCGTGTGCCCGGAGGAGGTGGCCGACCTCAACCGCTGGCTGCTGCGGGTGCTGGCGGCCTGATCACGGCCTGATCACGGCGTGATGGCCCGACCGGGCCGCAGGCGCTGCAGCCAGGCCAGCACGTCGCGGCCGTAGAGGATGAGGGCGAGAGCCAGACCGATCAGGGGCAGGGCCACGAACACCCAGCCGGTGAGGCGCTCGCCGCCCAGGCCCACACCCACCGCCAGTGCCACCACCGGGTTCACGAACGAGTAGCTGCCGGCCAGGGCCGCGCTGGTGTTCTTGAGCAGCCACAGGTAGGCATTGAGGGTGATCAGCGTGCCGGCCACCAGCAGGTACAGCCAGGCCAGGGCCGAGGCCAGGCTCACCTGCGACAGGCTGAACTGGCGGGTGGCCGGCTCCAGCACCAGCGCCGCCACGGTGCCCAGCAGTCCGCCGAGCAGCCATTGCGCGCCCGAGGCCATGGCCGGGGCCGGCAACTGCAGCCGGCGCGAGGCATAGGAGCCGATGCTCCAGGCCAGCGGCGCACCGAAGGCGCACAGCGTGCCGAGCAGGGTGGTGGAAAAGTCACCTTCCAGGGCCAGCAGCAGTGCCCCGCCGGCACCCAGCGCCAGCCCGACCCAGCTGGTCAGCGGCACTTTTTCGCCGCCCCAGCGGGTCCACAGCGCCAGCCACATGGGCATGGTGGTGACCACGGTGGCCATCAGGCCGGAGCCGATGCCCAGCTGCTGCGCCAGCATGACCAGCCCCATGGCGGCGAACACCATCAGCCCGCCGATCAGGGCGCTGGCCTTCCATTCCTGCCGGGTCGGCCAGGGCAGGCCCTGCCAGCGGGCGATGCCGATCATGATCAGCCCGGCGACCAGGAACCGGCTGCCGTTCATGAGCAGCGGCGGCAGGCTCTGCATGCCCACGTCCAGCGCGAAATAGGTGGTGCCCCAGACGATGTAGACCGTCAGCAGGGGGGCCATGAGCCGCCATGACTGGCGACGGTCGGTGTTTGCATTGAAAATGGACGGCATGATGGGCGGATGGCTGAAAATTATTCGGCGTCACTGTCGTTGACCGGATTTTCAACGGAATCACACCACTATGCAAGCAAATTTTCAGCTGGACGAGATCGACGCCGGAATTCTGACGGCGCTGAGCCAGGACAGCCGGCGTTCTTACGGCGATGTGGCCTCCGAGGTGGGCTTGTCCACGGCCGCGGTGCACGAGCGCGTGAAGAAGATGGTGGAGCGCGGCGTGATCGAGCGCTTTGCACTGCGCGTCGACCCGGACAAGGTGGGGCTGCACTTCACCGCGTTCGTGGCCATCCGCAACGACGGCGGCACCCATTGCCGCGACGTGGCACCGCGCCTGCGCGAGATGCCGCAGGTGCTGGAGCTGCACAGCGTGGCCGGCGAATACGACTTCCTGGCCAAGATCCGCACCACCCATGCCCGCGCGCTG
Source organism: Comamonadaceae bacterium (assembly GCA_013823485.1). GTDB lineage: Bacteria > Pseudomonadota > Gammaproteobacteria > Burkholderiales > Burkholderiaceae_C > Hydrogenophaga. The sequence goes on along the minus strand of PNMF01000073.1, from coordinate 6,864 downwards.
GAAGACGTGCTCTACCAGATCAAGGCGATTCCGGGCGTGGCCCGCACCACCAGCACCGTGGTGCTCAACACCGAGTTCGAGGAGCGGCCGCTGAACCTGTCGTCCGGGTCCGCACCGGCCGCCTGACCCACGGTGCGGGGACGGCACAATCGTCATATGACTTCCCGTACCCCCAGCTTCCGAGACCTGCCCCCCGCCGACCTGCTGCGCCGTCTGTTCGATGCCGCTGTGCAGCGGGCTCTGCCGCTGCACACCCTGGCAGCCCACCTGCCGCCGCCGCCCAAGGGCCGCACGGTGGTGATCGGGGCCGGCAAGGCCGGCGGTGCGATGGCGCAGGCGGTGGAAGCCCTGTGGCCGGCCGACGCCCCGCTGTCCGGTCTGGTCGTCACCCGGTACGACCACATTCCGCCGCGACCCGACGGACTGCCCCGGCGCATCGAGGTGGTGGAGGCCTCGCACCCGGTGCCGGACGAAGCCGGCATGGCGGCGGCCGGCCGCATCCTGCAGGCGGTGCAGGGCCTGACCGAAGACGACCTGGTGTTGTGCCTGATCTCCGGCGGCGGCTCGGCCTTGCTGACGCTGCCCTGCGACGGCCTGACCCTGCAGGACAAGCAGCGCATCAACCGCGAATTGCTGGAGTGCGGTGCCCACATCGGCGAGATGAACACGGTGCGCAAGCACCTCTCCCGCATCAAGGGCGGCCGGCTGGCCGCGCTGTGCGCGCCGGCCCGCATGATCACGCTCACCATCAGCGACGTGCCGGGCGATGACCCCAGCGTCATTGCCAGCGGCCCCACCGTGCCGGACGCCACCACCTGCGCCGACGCGCTGGCCATCCTGGACCGTTACCGCATCGGCCTGCCGCCGGCGGTGCGGGCGCAGCTGGAGGCCGGGCAGCTGGAGTCGCCCAAGCCGGACGATCCGCGCTTTGCCGGCCAGGAGGTGCGCATGATCGCCACGCCCCAGCAGAGCCTGGAGGCGGCCGCCGAGCTGGCCCGGTCGCTGGGCCTGCAGGCCCACACGCTGAGCGACGAGATCGAGGGCGAGTCGCGCGAGGTGGGCAAGGTGCATGCGGCACTGGCCCGGTCGGTGGCCTTGGGCCGCAGCTGTTTCCAGGCGCCTTGCGTGCTGCTCAGCGGGGGCGAGACCACGGTCACGGTGCGGCCGCTGCAGCCCGGGGAGACCCGGGGCAAGGGCGGGCGGGCCGGCGAATTCTGTCTGGGGCTGGCGCAGTCGCTGGGCGGGCATCCGCGCATCTGGGCCCTGGCCGCCGACACCGACGGCATCGACGGCATGGAGGAGAACGCCGGTGCCCGGGTCGACCCGACCACCCTGGCGCGGGCCGCGGCCCTGGGGCTGAAGGTCAGCGACCACCTGGGCCGCAACGATGCCCACGGTTTTTTTGCGGCGCTGGACGATCTGGTGGTGACCGGCCCGACCCACACCAACGTCAACGACTTCCGCGCCATCCTCATCGTCTGAGGGTACCGGCCGGACCGGTCTGCCGGCTTCAGCAGGCCGACCTCAGCAGGCCGGTGTTTCGTCGGCGGACTGTTCGTCCCGCTCGTTGCCGTGCACGTCCATCCAGATCAGCACGCCTTGCGCCGCATCGATGATGTGCAGCACGGCCAGCCGCATGTCGGCGGCGGTGCACTGGCCGGCGGGCTGGTCGCACACCAGGTGCAGCTGGCGCTCGACGCCGTCCAGGCTGATGCGGGTGCCCCGGGTGCGGGAGGAGTGGCGGTTGTAGGCCAGCAGCGCCTCGTACATACGGGGCGTGGTGTCCGGCAGCACCTGGCCCACCGCCATCGACAGCTCCAGCCGGGCCGGCTGGTACAGCCAGTGCACGCCGATCCGGTGCTGGCGGTACTGCAGGTTCCAGAGGGTGGGGTCGTCGGTGGGCTGAAGGTCGATGCCGGGCATGAGCGCCTGGAGTTCCTGCAGCAACTGGACGGGGGTGGGCAGGGGGATCGACAGGTTGAGCATGGGGTGTGGGAGGACAGTGCAACACCCCATGGGTCACACCGCTGCCCGGCCGGTTCCAGATCTGGTCGGTGGCAGATCTGATGAATTGCTAACGTCAGCCGGCTGCCAGCTTCTGCAGCGCCTCGTCGCGCCAGTGGGCCAGGGCGTTGTGGAAGCCTTCCCAGACACAGCCGTTGCAGCCGCGTCCGCAGCAGGTGACCGGTTCGGGCGGCGGTGGGCGCAGGGCCGCATCGATGTCGATGCCCTGCCGCCGGGCCAGCCCGCGCACATGGGCCACCAGGGCCCGCGCACCGGCCACATCCACCGTCTGCACCCGGGCGGCGTCCAGCTTCACGAAGCGGGGCTGCACACGGCCTTCGAACTCGGCGGTCTCGCCGAACATGGCGGACGGCCGGACCCACAGGCCGAAACCGCCGTAGAGCGCGCGGTACAGCGTCATGCCCTGCAGGGTCTCGCTGCAGCGCACGGTGTCGATGACCTCGTACCAGCCGCCCTTGTAGTGGCGGTACAGGCCGGGCGGCGTGGGATCGAGCGGGGGCAGGTCGGCGTCGGTCATGGGTGCTGCGGTGTGGCCGGCGGATTCTGCCCCAGCGTCGGGTGCGGCAGGGCCGGCACCGGCAGCGGCCCGGCCTGCCGCCCGCGCCGCCAGGCATCGGTCCAGGCCGGCAGGCTGTGGCGGGGGTCGTCGCCCAGCCCGCGCACCACACAGCCGAAGGCGGCGCCGCTGCGGGCGACATCGGCCAGTTGTTCCGGCCCCAGGATGCCGCCGATGCCGACCACCGGCACCCCGGCCATGCGGGCCCACCAGGCCAGGTTGTCCAGCCCCTGCGGCCGCCAGGGCATGGCCTTGGTGGCGGTGGGCCAGACCGGGCCGCAGGCGATCAGGTCGGGCTGCAGCCCGCGTGCGCGGCACAGCTCCCAGAGGCTGTGCGAGCTCAGCCCCAGCGACACGCCGGCTGCGCGTGCATCGGCCAGGGCGCGGTGATCGGCCGGGGTCAGCGCCAGCAGGTCTTCCTGCCCGAGGTGCAGCGCCGTGGCGCCCAGTTCGAGCGCCAGCCGCCAGTGGTCGTTGATGACCACCCCGGTGCCGCTGCGCCGACCCGCCCCGATGGCGCGGGCCAGTTCGGCCTGCAGGTCGGCTGGCGGCGGGTGTCCGCCATCGGCCTTGATGCGCAGCTGCACCAGCGCGGCGCCGCCAGCGATGCAGGCCTCCACCCGCTCGGCGGTGTCGACGATGGCGTAGACGCCATCGGCCGGGCGGTTGTCCCGGTGCTGCGATGGCAGTGGATGGGGGGTCTGGAGTGGGGTGTCGCCCACCGAGAGCACCGGCAGCAGCGAAGGATCGGTGCCGAAGCCCGGGGTGGCGATCACCGGGCCCGCGCCGTGGCCGACCGGCCGCGCGTGGCGCAGGGCCTGGGTGGCCAGCATCTTGCCCAGCACGGCGGCGTCGGTGGCCACCCAGCCCAGCGCCATGGCCGCCGCCGCGCCGCTGGCCAGGGTGCAGCCGGTGCCGTGGTTGTGGGGGGTGGCCAGCCGGGGCAGACACAGCCAGCCCTGCGCGTGCGGTGTGTCCAGCCAGTCGCGCGAGAGCTCGCCGCCGTCGTCGCCGCCGGTGACCAGCACCGCCTCGGCGCCGAGTGCGCGCAGCGCCGACGCCAGGGCGGGTGCGGCGGTGTCGTCGTGCGGTGGCAGGCCCAGCAGGGCCAGCGCTTCGCGCCGGTTGGGGGTGAGCAGGCTGGCCCGGGGCAGCAGCCAGCGCACCAGCGCATCGCGCAGCGCGTCGTCGGCCAGGGTGGCGCCGGTGGTGGCCCGCAGCACCGGGTCCACCACCACCGGCAGCGGGCCCTGTGCGCGCAGCCGGTCGATGCGCTGTGCCAGCCACTGCACCTGTTGCGGGTCGCCGAGCAGGCCGGTCTTGATGGCGCGTGGCGGCAGGTCGGCCTGCAGCGTGTCGAGCTGGGCGTTGAACAGGTCGGCCGGCGCCGGCGCCACGCGGGTGACGGCCACGGTGCTCTGGGCGGTGATGGCCGCCAGCACCGGGCACAGGTGCACCCCGAAGGCGTCGGCCGCGCGCTGATCGGCCGACAGGCCGGCGCCGCCGCCGCTGTCGTGGCCGGCCACGCTCCAGATCACGGTGGGGGAGGGGTTCGGGTGGTCGTTCATGGCTTCATCCGATCAGCATCGGGCGGCCGGCCACCGGGGTGCTGGCCACCGCCATGGCCTGGGGCGCCATGGCGCCGCTCTCGAAGGCCAGCCGGCCCGCCTGCACCGCATGGGCGAAGGCGCGCGCCATGCCCACCGGGTCGCGCGCCTGGGCCACGGCCGAGTTGAGCAGCACCGCATCGAAGCCCAATTCCAGCGCTTGCGCCGCATGGCTGGGCGTGCCGATGCCGGCGTCGACGATGAGGGTGGTGTCCGGCAGGCGTTCGCGCAGCGTGCGCAGCGCCCATGGGTTGATCAGGCCCTGCCCGGAGCCGATGGGTGCGCCCCAGGGCATCAGCACCTCGCAGCCGGCGTCCAGCAGGCGCTGGCAGCTGACCAGATCGTCGGTGCAGTAGGGGAACACGGCAAAGCCCTCGCGTACCAGTTCGGTGGCGGCGTCCAGCGTGCCCCAGGGGTCGGGCTGCAGGGTGTGTTCGTCGCCCACCACCTCCAGCTTGATCCAGTGGGTGTCGTACAGCTCGCGGGCCATATGGGCCAGCGCCACCGCTTCACGCGCGGTGCGGCAGCCGGCGGTGTTGGGCAGCAGGTGCGCGCCGCGTTCGCGCAGGCCGGGCAGCAGCCGGCCGATGAAGCCGTTGTCGCCGCCGCCGGCCAGCACGCGGCGCAGGCCCACCGTCACCACCTGGGTGCCAGAGGCCTGCAGCGCCTGTTCCAGCACGGCGGGCGAGGGGTGGCCGGCGGTGCCCAGCAGCAGCCGGCTGCGCAGCGGGGTGCCGTGGACCGACCAGGGTGTGTCGTGGTGCATGTTCATCCTCCGGTGATGGGTTCGAAGGTGGTGACGCAGTCGCCGGCCTGCAGCAGGGTGCTGCACCGGGCGGCGCGCGGGACGAAGCGCTGGTTGACGGCGGTGGCCACCGCCGTGGCGGCCAGGCCTTGGCGGTCCAGCAGGTCGGCCAGGCTCAGGCCGGGGGGCAGCGGCAGGCGCTGCCCGTCCAGCTCGATGTGCGGCGGTGTATCCGGCGGGGTGTGCTGAGGTGTTTCTGCAGCGGCGGTGTTCATGGGGTGGTGGCTCCTTCGGGCTGGGCGCGCATGGCCAGACCGGCGCGCTGCAGGGCGTCCTGCACCAGCGCCGGCGCGATCAGCCAGCCGTGGCGGAACAGGCCGTTGATCTGCAGCAGCCCGCTCCGGTGGTGCACATGCGGCAGGTGGTCGGGTGTGGCCGGGCGCAGGTGGGTGTCGTGGTGCAGCAGGCGTGCCTCGGCCAGTTCGGGCAGCACGCTGTGGGCTGCGCTCATCAGCTCCACGGCGGTGCGCAGGCTGATGGGTGAACGGTCTTCGCTCTCGATCTCGCTGGCGCCCACGACCACCACATCGCCCGGCCGGGGCACCAGGTAGATGCGGTGGCGCGGGTGCAGCAGGCGCAGCGGCCGCTGCAGCGGCAGGCCGGGCGCGTGCAGCCACAGGATCTCGCCGCGCACCCCGCGCAGGTTCAGGCCGGCGCTGCGCGCGCCCAGGCCCCGCACGTCGATGACGAGGTCGCAGGTCAGCGTCCGACCGTCGTCGAGCCGGATCTCGCCGGGCTGCACATCGGTGGCCCGGCGGCCCCAGAGCCACCGCACACCAGGCGCGTGGCGGGCCAGCGCCTGCAGCATTTCGCGCGGCATCACCTGGCCTTCGCCGGGCAGCCACCAGGCGTGCAGGCCCTGTGCCAGCGCCGGCTCCAGCGCCTGCAGGGCCGGTGCATCCAGAGCCTGCGCGGCTTCGGCACCGGCGGCGGCCTGCAGCCGGGCCAGCACCCGTTGTGCGCTGCCCAGGTCGCTGCGGTGGGCCAGCAGCAGGCTGCCCCGGCAGCGCAGCAGTTCGGGTGCCGCCGGCAGGGCGGCGGCCACCTCGGCCCACAGCGCTATCGAGCGCCAGCCGAGTGCTGCGATGGCGCCGTCGGCGTGGTCGAGTTCGGCCAGCGGGCTGAGCATGCCGGCGGCGGTGAAGCCGGCCGGCCAGCTGCCGTCGGCGGGCCGCTGCCCGGCCAGCCTGGGCGGGTTCGGGTCGGGCGCCGGGTCGACCACGCTGACCTCATGGCCGGCGCGCGCCAGTCGCCAGGCCAGCAGCCGGCCCAGCACGCCGGCGCCAGCGATGCCGATGCGTGCCATGGCTCAGCCCTTGCGCGCGGTGAGCGAGTCCACCGGCACATAGAACTCGCCGCCGGCGGCGCGGAACTCGGCGCTCTTGGCCGCCATGCCCTCGGCCAGCGCCTGCTGTTCGCTCAGTCCGCGGGCGGCCGCGAATTCGCGCACGTCCTGGGTGATCTTCATGGAGCAGAACTTGGGGCCGCACATGCTGCAGAAGTGCGCCTCCTTGGAGGCGTCCTTGGGCAGGGTCTCGTCGTGGTAGGCCTCGGCGGTCTGCGGGTCCAGGCCGAGGGCGAACTGGTCGCGCCAGCGGAATTCGAAGCGTGCCTGGCTCATGGCGTCGTCGTGGGCGCGGGCTCCGGGGTGGCCCTTGGCCAGATCGGCCGCATGCGCCGCGATGCGGTAGGCCACGATGCCCTGCTTGACGTCGTCGCGGTCGGGCAGGCCCAGGTGTTCCTTGGGGGTCACGTAGCACAGCATGGCGGTGCCCATCCAGCCGATCATGGCCGCGCCGATGGCGCTGGCGATGTGGTCGTAGCCCGGCGCAATGTCCATGGTCAGCGGGCCCAGGGTGTAGAAGGGCGCC
>PNMF01000072.1 GCA_013823485.1 Comamonadaceae bacterium | reverse complement strand
CTTTGCCGGCATGCTGCCGTTCATGGGGATCCAGATCATCGCCATCATCCTGCTGTACCAGTTCCCGGCCATCGGCCTGTGGCTGCCGGAAGTGCTGTACCGTTGAGCGGACACGTTCCGCCAATCAACAAGGGGCGCTCAGGCGCCCCTTTTTCATGGTCGGCCCTGTTGGTCGATCGCGACGAACGGGTTACCATTGACGTTTACGTTAACGTAAACCTGACAGGACGAAGCCCATGCCCAGCGCCGCCGACGCCAGCCTGCCGTTCCCTGCCGCTGCCATCCGGGCCGCCAAGGGCAGCCCGTGGGCGGCCTGGCAGATCGACACCGGCCTGCGCAAGCCGGTCGCGCTGAGCGAGCTCGACCCTTCCGCCAAACCGTTCTCGGGTGGCGACAAGGCGGGCGACAAGGCCGCCGTGGACCAGATCGCCAGCCAGATCGACGAGCTCCAGAACCTGTTCCATGCCGATGGCCGCCACCGCCTGCTGGTGGTGCTGCAGGGCACCGACACCTCGGGCAAGGACGGCACGGTGCGCAGCGTGTTCGCCCGCACCAGCCCGCTGGGCGTGCACACCGTGGGCTGGAAGGCCCCGACCGAGGTGGAGCGCGCGCACGACTACCTCTGGCGCATACACCAGCGCATGCCGGGCAACGGCGAGATCATGGTGTTCAACCGCAGCCACTACGAGGATGTGCTGGTGCCGGTGGTGGAAGGCTGGATCGACGCCGACCGGCAGCAGCAGCGCCTGCGCCACATCAACGACTTCGAGCGCATGCTGGCCGAGACCGGCACCGTGATCCTGAAGTTCATGCTGCACATCGACCGCGACGAGCAGCGCCAGCGCCTGCAGGACCGCATCGACGACCCGCAGAAGCACTGGAAATTCAGCCACGGCGACCTCGACGCCCGCCTCAAGTGGGACGACTACCAGCGCGCCTACGGCGAGCTGCTGGCCGCCACCAGCACGCCCTGGGCGCCCTGGACGGTGGTGCCGGCCAACTCCAAGACCCACCGCAACCTGATGATCGCCACCCTGGTGCGCGACTGCCTGCGCGCGCTCGACCTGCGCTTTCCGCCCGAGGACCCCACGCTGCACGGACTGCGCGTGACCTGAAGCACGACTCCGACCCGATCCCCCCGAGAAGAGAGAGACACACCATGACCCAGCTTTCTGCCGACTACCAGGCCCTGGCCAACTACCGTCCCAAACACAAGGTCCGGTTCGTCACGGCCGCCAGCCTGTTCGACGGGCACGACGCGGCCATCAACATCATGCGGCGCATCCTGCAGGGCATGGGCGCCGAGGTGATCCACCTGGGCCACAACCGCAGCGTGGACGAGGTGGTGACCGCCGCCTTGCAGGAAGACGTGCAGGGCATCGCCATCAGCTCCTACCAGGGCGGCCATGTGGAGTACTTCAAGTACATGGTCGACCTGCTGCGCCAGCGCGGCGGCTCGCACATCCAGGTGTTCGGCGGCGGCGGCGGCGTGATCGTGCCGGACGAGATCCGCGAGCTGCAGGACTACGGCGTGGCGCGCATCTACAGCCCGGAAGACGGCCAGCGCATGGGCCTGGCCGGCATGATCGGCGAGATGGTGATGCGCTGCGACCAGGACCTCACGGCGCACGCACCCCAGGGCCTGGCTGCCATCACCGGCCACGGCGAGATGAACTGGCGCGCCCTGGCCCAGCTGATCACCGCGCTGGAGAACGGCAGCGCCGACACCGCCATGGTGGCCGCCGTGCGCGAGGCCGCTGCCGCGCGCCAGGTGCCGGTGCTGGGCATCACCGGCACCGGTGGTGCCGGCAAGTCGAGCCTGACCGACGAACTCATCCGCCGCCTGCGGCTGGACCAGGACGACGCGCTGCGGGTGGCGGTGATCAGCATCGACCCGTCGCGCCGCAAGAGCGGTGGTGCCCTGCTGGGTGACCGCATCCGCATGAACGCCATCAACCCGTGGCAGCAGGGCCAGCGCGTGTTCATGCGCAGCCTGGCCACGCGCGACTTCGGCAGCGAGATCAGCGCCGCCCTGCCCGATGTGGTGGCCGCCTGCAAGGCCGCCGGCTTCGACCTGGTGGTGGTCGAGACCTCGGGTATCGGCCAGGGCGATGCGGCCATCGTCCCGCACGTGGACGTGCCCATGTACGTCATGACGCCGGAGTTCGGCGCCGCCAGCCAGCTGGAGAAGATCGACATGCTCGACTTCGCCCAGTTCGTGGCCATCAACAAGTTCGACCGCAAGGGCGCGGCCGATGCGCTGCGCGACGTGGCCAAGCAGGTGCAGCGCAACCGCGAGGCCTGGACCACACCGACCGAGCAGATGCCGGTGTTCGGCACCATGGCCGCCCGCTTCAACGACGACGGCGTGACCGCCCTCTACCAGGCCCTGCGCGGCCGCCTGGCCGAACTCGGCCTGCCGCTGCGCGACGGCCGCCTGCGCCCGGTGGCGGTGCGCCACAGCACCAACCAGACCCCCATCGTGCCCGGCGCCCGCACCCGTTACCTGGCCGAAATTGCCGACACGGTGCGCGGCTACAAGCAGCGTGCCCGCCAGCAGGCCAAGCTGGCCCGCGAGATCCAGCAGCTGCGCGCCGCCGCCGAGATGCTGCGGGTGGAGAAGCCCGAGCGTTCGCGCGCGGCCGAGGCCACCATCGACCTGGCGCAGGTGCGCGAACTCGACCAGGACACGGCCGCCCGCAAGCTGCTGCAGCAGTGGCCCGACATGCAGAAGGCGTATGCCGGTGACGAGTACGTGGTGAAGATCCGCGACAAGGAGATCCGCACCGCGCTGACCACCAGGTCGCTCTCCGGCACCACCATCCGCAAGGTCGCGCTGCCCACGTACGAGGACCACGGCGAGCTGCTCAAGTGGCTGATGCTGGAGAACGTGCCGGGCAGCTTCCCCTACACCGCCGGCACCTTTGCCTTCAAGCGCGAGGGCGAAGACCCGACCCGCATGTTCGCCGGCGAAGGCGACCCGTTCCGCACCAACCGCCGCTTCAAGCTGCTCTCCGAAGGCATGCCGGCCAAGCGCCTGTCCACCGCCTTCGACTCGGTCACGCTCTACGGCAACGACCCCGACCTGCGCCCGGACATCTACGGCAAGATCGGCAACTCCGGCGTGAGCATCGCCACGCTGGACGACATGAAGGTGCTCTACGGCGGCTTCGACCTGTGCCACCCGGCCACCTCGGTCTCCATGACCATCAACGGTCCGGCCCCCAGCATCCTGGCGATGTTCATGAACACCGCCATCGACCAGAACCTGGAGAAGTTCCAGGCCGAGAACGGCCGCGAGCCCACCGACACCGAAGCCGCCAAGATCCGCGAATGGGTGCTGGCCAATGTGCGCGGCACGGTGCAGGCCGACATCCTGAAGGAAGACCAGGGCCAGAACACCTGCATCTTCAGCACCGAGTTCAGCCTGAAGGTCATGGGCGACATCGCCGAGTACTTCGTGCACCACGACGTGCGCAACTTCTACTCGGTGTCCATCAGCGGGTACCACATTGCCGAGGCCGGGGCCAACCCGATCAGCCAGCTGGCCTTCACGCTCTCGAACGGCTTCACCTTCGTGGAGGCGTACCTGGCGCGCGGCATGCACATCGACGACTTCGCGCCCAACCTGAGCTTCTTCTTCAGCAACGGCATGGACCCGGAATACACCGTCATGGGCCGGGTGGCGCGCCGCATCTGGGCCGTGGCCATGCGCGAGAAGTACGGCGCCAACGAGCGCAGCCAGAAGCTCAAGTACCACATCCAGACCAGCGGCCGCAGCCTGCACGCGCAGGAGATCCAGTTCAACGACATCCGCACCACGCTGCAGGCGCTGATTGCCATCTACGACAACTGCAACAGCCTGCACACCAACGCGTTCGACGAGGCCATCACCACGCCCACCGAAGAGTCGGTGCGCCGCGCCATGGCCATCCAGCTGATCATCAACCGCGAATGGGGTCTGGCGAAGAACGAGAACCCGAACCAGGGCGCATTCATCATCGACGAGCTGACCGAGCTGGTGGAGGAAGCGGTGCTGGCCGAGTTCGAGAAGATCGCCGAGCGCGGCGGCGTGCTGGGCGCCATGGAGACCGGTTACCAGCGCGGGCGCATCCAGGACGAGTCGATGCACTACGAGATGCTCAAGCACACCGGCGAGCTGCCCATCATCGGCGTCAACACCTTCCGCAACCCGCACGGCGACACCATCCCGGAGAAGCTGGAGCTCGCCCGCTCGACCGAGGAAGAGAAGCAGAGCCAGCTGCAGCGCCTGCAGGACTTCCACACCCGCCACGCGGCCGAGGCCCCGGCCATGCTGCAGCGCCTGAAGCAGGCGGTGATCGACAACACCAACGTGTTCGAGGTGCTGATGGACGCGGTGCGGGTCTGCTCGCTGGGCCAGATCACCAGCGCGCTGTTCGAGGTGGGCGGTCAGTACCGCCGCAACATGTAAGGACTCAGGCCGCCGCCGCGCGGCCCGGCACCAGGCGGTCCGGGTCGATCGGCAGGTTCAGCAGCAGGTTCTGCGGCTTGAGCTTGAGCAGCCCCTCGGCGTTCATGGCCAGGCCGAGGTAGACCGGACGGCCTTGCAGCGATTCGCGCAGGTCGTCGCGCAGCGGCGCATCGGCCGCCAGCTTCAGGCGGAACAGGCTGATCAACCGCTGCTGCCGCGCTTCTTCCACCGGCTGGCCCTGGTACAGGTCGTTGAGCAGGGCGGTGGATTCGGCGTCCAGCCCCAGGTGCCAGCGCCAGGCCGGGTCGTCCACCCGCGCCTCGGGCACCACCTTGGCCTGCAGCCCGTGCACATGGGCCAGCCAGCGTTCCAGCACCCGGGCCAGGGCCTTCAGGCCGGAGTGGCTGCGGGTCATGGTCAGGGTCAGGCCGTGCGAGAGGTGCTGCTGCACTTCGTGGGTGGCGTCCAGCACGAAGGGGTGGTGGTCGTTCACCGCGCGGCTGGCCAGGTAGGCCGCCGCACTGCCCTCCTCCAGCACCCGGGCCTGGGCCTGCGGCACGCTGGCGCCGGCCTGCCGCAGCAGGCTGCCGATGCTGCCCAGGCCGCCGGTCTCGTTCAGGCGGTCGAGCGTGTCGGCATCGCCCAGCAGCACCCGGCCGTCCTGCACCCGCACGCGCTGGCGACGGAACAGCAGCTCGGCGGCCCGCCATTCCCAGGCATCGTCGCTGTCGGCCAGTGCGCGGCCGGCGATGGCCTGCACCAGCAGGTCCAGGAACAGCGGCAGCACCTGGATGGCGCCGCTGCGGAAGAAGCCGCACCAGGCGGCTTCCAGCGTGCCGGCGCGCTGCACCGCGTCGCGGAAGGCGAGGTACAGCCGGAAGTTGTCGCGCACGTCGGGGTCGCGGATGGCCTCGATCTGCCCCGGCAACACGCTGCGCAACGGGTCGGCCACCAGGGCTTCGTGCAGGCCCTGCTCGGCCACGCACGACTCCTCCACCAGCGCCAGCTCGGGCCGGCGCAGCCAGACCCGCCAGTAGTCCGGCGTGGGCACGGCATGGCCCAGCGCGTCGCGACCCAGTTCGGACAGGCCGCAGCCGGGCCAGATCGGAGGGGAGGAGGAGTCGGGGGAAAGGGTCACGGCAGGAACGGAAAAAGGCGGGTGGGCGGCCGCAGCCGCGTGGAACCCCGGGATTGTGCGGCAGTGGCCTTGTCCCCATGCGGTCGCTGGCGACAATACCGGCCATGAACACCTCTGTGAGCCTGATCGGCGTTCCCACCGACATCGGCGCCGGCGCGCGCGGCGCTTCCATGGGGCCGGAGGCCCTGCGCGTGGCCGGCCTGGCCGCGGTGCTGGCCAGCCACGGGCTGGACGTGCTGGACCGCGGCAACCTGGCCGGCCCGCCCAACCCCTGGCTGCCCCCGGTCGGGGGTTACCGGCACATCGAGGAGGTGGCGGCCTGGAACCGCAGCCTGCACGACGCGGTGCACGCCGAGCTGCGTCAGGGCCGCATGCCGATCGTGCTGGGCGGCGACCACTGCCTGGGCCTGGGCTCGATCAGCGCGGTGGCCCGCCACTGCCGCGAGACCGGCCGCCGCCTGCGGGTGCTGTGGCTGGACGCCCACGCCGACTTCAACACCGCCGCGCTCACCCCCAGCGGCAACCTGCACGGCATGCCGGTGGCGCTGCTGTGCGGCATGGGTCCGGCGGTGCTCACCGGCATCGGCGGCACCACCCCGGCGATCGACGCCTCGGTGGTGCGGCAGATCGGCATCCGCAGCGTGGACGCCGGCGAGAAGCGGCTGGTGCACGAGCACGGGCTGGAGGTGTTCGACATGCGCTACATCGACGAGATGGGCATGCGCCACACCATGGAGCAGGCGCTCATGGGGCTGGACGACGACACCCACCTGCATGTGAGCTTCGACGTCGACTTCCTCGACCCCGCCATCGCTCCCGGCGTGGGCACCACCGTGCCCGGCGGCCCGACCTACCGCGAGGCCCAGCTCTGCATGGAGATGATTGCCGACACCGGGCGGCTGGCCTCGCTGGACGTGATGGAGCTCAACCCGGCGCTGGACGAGCGCAACCGCACCGCGCTGGTGGCGGTCGACCTGATCGAGAGCCTGTTCGGCAAGTCCACCCTCATGCGGCAGCGCGCGCCGCGCGCATGAGGTCCACCGCCTTCTCGGCCATCATGATCACCGGGGCATTGGTGTTGCCCCCCACCGCCTCGGGCATGACCGAGGCATCGACCACCCGCAGGCCGTCCATGCCGTGCACCCGCAGCTGGGCATCCACCACCGCACCGGCGGCAGCGTCCGGGCCCATGCGGCAGGTGCCCACCGGGTGGTAGATGGTGTCGGCGTGGCGGCGCACGAACTGCTCGATCTGGGCATCGGTCTGCGCCTCGGCACTGGCGGCCGACTCGCGCCCGCCGTGCCGCGCCAGCGCCGGCTGGCCCATGATGCGGCGCACCTCGCGGAAGCCCCGCACCAGCCGGGCGACGTCGTCCGGGTCCTGCAGGAAGGCCGGGTCGATCAGGGGTGCGACCTGCGGGTCGGCACTGGCCAGCTTCAGGCAGCCACGGCTCCGGGGGCGCAGCAGGCACACATGGCAGGAATAGCCATGGCCCAGCACCGTCTTGCGGCCATGGTCGACCAGCTTGCCGATCACGAAGTGCAGCTGCAGATCGGGGATGGGCTCTTCGGCGCGGCTGCGGATGAAGCCGCCGGCCTCGGCGAAGTTGGTGGTCAGCATGCCCCGCCGAAAGCGCCGCCACTCGAAGATGCCGCGCACCGCCGCCCAGATGCCGCGCGGCGAGATGCCCAGCAGGTCCTTCACACCCGGAGCATTCATCACCAGCACCACGTCCACATGGTCGTGCAGGTTGGCGCCCACACCGGCCAGGTGGTGCAGCGGCTGCACGCCCACCTCGCGCAGGTGGTCCTGCGGGCCGATGCCCGAGAGCAGCAGCAGCTGCGGTGAGCCGAAGGCGCCGGCGCTCAGCACCACCTCGCCGCCGGGCTTGCAGGTCAGCTGCTGCAGCGGCCCGCGCCCGCCGTCGTTGCGGTACTCGATGCCGGTGGCCCGCAGCCGGCCGCTGCCGCCCGGCGTGGTCAGCACCCGGCACACCAGCGCGCCGGTGATCACAGTCAGGTTGGAGCGGCCCAGGTGCGGCGTGAGGTAGGCCTTGGCGGCACTGAAGCGCTCGCCGTTCTTGTGCGTGACCTGGTAGACGCCCACGCCTTCCTGCTCGGGGCCGTTGAAATCCGGGTTGAACGGGTGGCCGGCCTGCTGCCCGGCCTCGACGAACGAAGGCAGGAAGCTGTTCGGGCTGCACAGGTCCATGACGTTGAGCGGGCCGCCCTGGCCGTGCAGGGCGTTGGCACCGCGCTCGTTGTGCTCGGCCCGCTTGAAGTGGGGCAGCACCTCGTCGAACGACCAGCCAGGGTTGCCCTGCGCGGCCCAGGCGTCATAGTCCTGCCGATGGCCGCGGGCATAGATCATGGCGTTGATGGAGCTGGAGCCGCCCAGCACCTTGCCGCGCGGCTGGTAGCCCCGGCGGCCGTTCAGACCGGGCTGGGGCGTGGTCTCGAAGCACCAGTTGGCCTGCCCGTTGCGGGCCATCAGCGCGAGCCCGGCCGGGCAGTGGATCAGCACGCTGCTGTCGGGCGGGCCGGCCTCGATCAGTGCCACCCGCACCGCAGGGTCCTCGCTGAGCCGGCCGGCCAGCACACAGCCGGCCGAGCCACCGCCCACGATGATGTAGTCGTACATGCCTGTCTCCATGGTGAGCCGCGCCAGACCGGTGGTGCGCGACAATCGCCGGGCAAGTTAGCACAGGCCCCCTGCGGCCTTTAGGCAGCACCGCCTAGGAATGACGCCACTGCGACGCCGGTGGCACGGCACGCCGGGTTTCCCCCCATCTTCGACACGAGGTTTTTTCAATGAGCAGCATCCAGACCGTGGGCATCATCGGCTCGGGCACCATGGGCAACGGCATCGCGCAGGCCTGCGCCACCAGCGGCATCCGCGTGGTCATGGTCGACATCGCGCAGGCCGCCGTGGACAAGGGCATGGCCACCATCGCCGGCAGCCTCGACCGGCTGATCAAGAAAGAGAAGCTGACCGCCGAGGGCAAGGCCCAGGCACTGGCGCTGATCAAGGGCTCCACCAGCTACGACGACCTGAAAGGTGCCGACCTGGTCATCGAGGCCGCCACCGAGAACGAAGCCCTGAAGGTCAAGATCCTGCAGCAGCTCGACGGCCTGCTGGCCCCCGAGGTGATCGTGGCCACCAACACCAGCTCGATCAGCATCACCAAGCTGGCCGCCGCCACCCAGCGCGCCGACCGCTTCATCGGCATGCACTTCTTCAACCCGGTGCCGCTGATGGCGCTGGTGGAGATCATCCGCGGCCTGCAGACCAGCGACGCCACGCACGACGCGGTCAAGGCCCTGGCCGAGCGCCTGGGCAAGAGCCCGATCACGGTGAAGAACGCGCCCGGCTTCGTGGTCAACCGCATCCTGGTGCCCATGATCAACGAAGCCTTCTTCGTGCTGGCCGAAGGCCTGGCCACGCCGGAAGACATCGACGCCGGCATGAAGCTCGGCACCAACCAGCCCATCGGCCCGCTGGCCCTGGCCGACATGATCGGCCTCGATGTGTGCCTGGCGGTGATGAACGTCTACATGGCCGAATTCAACGACAGCAAGTACCGCCCCGCTCCGCTGCTCAAGGAGATGGTGGCCGCCGGCTGGCTGGGCCGCAAGACCGGGCGCGGCGTGTATACCTATTGAGTAGTGAGCCCTGTACAATTTCACGTACGTTTTTGAACAGGGCCTCGCCATGAACGCCATCAGCTACACCGCCGCACGGGCCAACCTCGCCCACACCATGGACCGGGTGTGCGAGGACCATGAGCCCTTGATCATCACCCGCAATGGACAGCCGTCGGTGGTCATGCTGTCCATGGAGGACTACCAGTCCCTCGAAGAAACCGCTTACCTGCTGCGCAACCCGGAGAACGCCCGGCGGCTGCTGTCGGCCGTGGACGCACTGGGCCGTGGCAAGGGCAAGGTCAGGCAACTGGCCCCATGAAGCTGGTCTTCGCCGAGGAGGCCTGGGAAGACTATCTGTACTGGCAGCAACAGGACAAACGCGTCGTCAAGCGCATCCATGAGCTGATCGCTGCGACCCGGCGAGACCCGTTCGTCGGCATCGGAAAACCGGAGCCGCTGCGCCATGCACTGGCCGGCTTCTGGTCACGGCGCATCACCGACGAGCACCGTATGGTCTACCGCGTCGAGCCAGACGCCCTGTTGCTGGCCCAGCTCCGCTACCACTACTGATCCAGCCCGCCGACCTCACCAAGGAACGGTGGTGCCGTGGTGATCAAAGAAGCCGCCGTTGCTGCCCTCGGGCAGCGTGTCCATCACCTGCAGCAGCTCCTGTGCGGCCACAGTGGGCGGGCGCACCTCGAGGCCGGTCTTGGCGAAGGGTTGTGACAGCGCGGTGTCGACGGTGCCCGGGTGCAGCGCCACGCACAGGGCCTGCGGGCAACGGCGGGCCAGTTCGATGGCCGCCGTGTGCACCAGCTGGTTGAGCGCGGCCTTGGAGGCGCGGTAACCGTACCAGCCGCCCAGGCGGTTGTCGCCGATGCTGCCGACCCGCGCAGAGATGAAGGCCGCCACGCTGCGGCCCTTGCGCGGCAGCAAGGGCAGGCAGTGCCGCATGACCAGCGCCGGCCCGATGGTGTTCACCAGGAACAGCCGCTGCAGGGCAGCCGCATCCAGGTGGGTCCAGCTGCGTTCGGGTTGCACCGCGCCCTCGTGCAGGATGCCGGTGGCCACCACCAGACGGCGCAGCGGCAGGCCGGTGCGATCCAGCTCGGCTGAAACGAACTGGGCCACGGCGGCCACCGTGCTGTCATCTGCGTAATCCAGCGCGGGCGCGGTGCGCCGGCCGATGGCCAGCACGGTGTGGCCTTGCTGGCGCAGGCCGTCGGCCAATGCGGCGCCGATGCCGCCGGTGCCGCCGAGCACGACGGCCAGGCCTGGGGTGTCGTCAGTGGGGTTCATGGCGGCCGATCATAGGAACGGCGCCGGGACCGCGCCAGGCCTGCGCCGATGGCCGCAGCCAGGCCGGGGCCTTGCCCGCCGCCGGCCGCAGCCGCGCCGCCCCCGGCGCTACCATGCGCCCCATGCAACAACACGACTTCGACCTCTTTGTCATTGGTGGCGGCAGCGGCGGCGTGCGCGCCGCCCGCATGGCCGCGCAGCGCGGCGCCCGCGTGGCCCTGGCCGAGGTGCTGGGCACCGACGGCCTGGGCGGCACCTGCGTGAATGTGGGCTGCATTCCCAAAAAGCTCTACAGCTACGCCGCCCACTATGCCGAGGCGTTCGAGGAAGCCGCCGGCTTCGGCTGGGACACCGCCGGTGGCACGCTGGACTGGGCCCGCCTTAAACAGCGCCGCGCCAGCGAGATCACCCGCCTCAACGGCATCTACGGCAACCTGCTGGCCGGCTCGGGTGTGACCCGCATCGACGGCTTCGCACGCCTGACCGGGCCGCACTCGGTCAGCGTGGCCACGCTGCAGGCCGACGGTTCGGCCACGCACCGCGAGTTCACGGCAGCGCACACCCTGATCGCCACCGGCGGCACGCCCTTCGTGCCGCACTTCCAGGGCCGCGAGCACGTCATCACCTCCAACGAGATCTTCGACATCGACCCCTTCCCGCAGCGGCTGGTGGTGGTGGGGGGCGGCTACATCGCGTGCGAGTTCGCGTCCATCTTCAATGGCCTGGGCGCGAAGGTGACCCAGCTGTACCGGGGCGAACAGGTGCTGCGCGGCTTTGACGACGAGATCCGGCATTTCGTGGCCGGCGAGATGGTCAAGCACGGCGTCGACCTGCGCCTGGGCGCGGACGTGGTCGCGGTGCACCGGCACGCCGACGGCCTGCATGTGCAGCTGGAAGGCGGCCAGACGCTGGTGGTCGATGCGGTGCTCTACGCCACCGGCCGGGTGCCGCTGGTGAAGGACCTGGGACTCGATGCCGTGGGCGTGGCCCAGGGCGCCCAGGGCGAGGTGCTGGTGGACGAGCACTACCGCACCAGCGTGCCGCACATCTTCGCGGTGGGCGACGTCACCAACCGGGTCCAGCTCACCCCGGTGGCGCTCGGCGAGGCCATGGTGGTGGTGGACCAGCTGCTCGGCGCCGCGCCGGGCAAGGCGCCGCGCAGCATGAGCTACGAGTACATCCCCACGGCCGTGTTCACCCATCCATCGATCGGCACCGTGGGGCTGAGCGAGCAGGCCGCGCGCGAGCGGTACGGCGACATCACCGTCTTCCGCAGCGAGTTCAAGGCGCTGCGCCACACCCTCTCGGGCAGCACCGAACGCACCCTGATGAAGCTGGTGGTGGACACCGCCACCGACCGGGTGGTGGGCCTGCACATGGTGGGCGCCGAAGCGGGCGAGATCGTGCAGGGCTTCGCGGTGGCGATGAAGGCCGGTGCCACCAAGGCGGTGTTCGACAGCACCATCGGCATCCACCCGACGGCGGCGGAAGAGTTCGTCACCATGCGCGAGCCGGTGCGGCGCTGAGCCGGCACCCGGCGGTTCAGACCGCCAGCAAGGCCACCCCGGCCAGGGTGTGCAGCCACAGGCCGGGCGCCAGCCAGCGCGCATAGGCCCGGCCGCCGGACAGCACCGCGGTCACGGTCTTGCTGGCCGCATGCGCCAGCAGGGCCAGCATGACGGCGCGCTCGGCCACCGGCGCCGGCGGGCCTTCCGAAAACACCGCGGCCAGGGCCGCGTGCAGGTCGGCCAGCGAGCCCAGCAGCACCCCGGCCAGCAGGCCGGCATCGCCCAGCCAGCGCTGCAGCAGGTGCACCAGCAGCTGCACACCGGTGAGCAGGGCCGCCACTGCCAGGGCACCGCGCAGGCTGAACATGCGGTCGGTGCCGCTGGCGGTACCGGGCTGGGCTTCGATGCGGGGCGTGGCCATCGGGCCATCGGCCGCCACCGGCTCCTGCGCCCCGTGCACCAGCCACAGGCCCATGACCAGCGCCAGTGCGCCCGCCACCAGGGCCGACAGACCCACGTGCGGCAGCCAGGCCGGCATGACCGCTGCCGCCACCATCACCATCTGCGCCTGGGTCGCCACGCAGCTCAGCAGGCCACCTCCCGCCAGCAGCCGCACCGCAGCGCCCGGTTCGCGGGCCGACAGGCCCAGCGTGGCGATGGTGGCGGTGCTCGACGCCAGGCCCGACGCCATCGACGACAGCACCACCGCATGGCGGGCCTGCAGCAGCCGGCGCGCCAGGTGGGCACCCGACTGCACCAGCAGCAGCAGCGACAACAGCTGCCCGATGCGCTGCGGGTTGAGCGCACCCTCCAGCAGGGGCCGGTCGGGCAGCAGGGGCAGCAACAGCAGCAGCACGGCGGCCAGCAGAATGCCGTCGCGCACCTCGGCCGGGCGCAGCCAGTGGGTTGCAAAACCGTGCAGCCGCTCGCGGGCGGCCAGCAAGGCGGTCAGCCCCACGGCCAGTGCCGCCGCCGGCAGCAGGCGCCAGGTGCACAGCACGCCGATCAGGTAGGTCAGCAGCAGCGCCACCTCGGTGGTGACACCCGGGTCGTCGGACTGGTCGCGGGCATAGGCCACCACGCCCAGCGCGGCCACGAAGGCCGCGCCCACCACCACCAGACCGGTCATGCCGCTGAGGGCGGCTGCCGCACCCATGACACAGGTCAGGGTGAAGGTGCGCAGGCCTGCCAGGGCGCGGGTCGGGCCGCTGCCCTTGCGCCGTTCGCGCTCGATGCCCACCAGCAGCCCGCAGCCCAGCGCCGCGCTCAGCACGGTGGCGGCACGCAGCAGGTCGGGGTCCAGGGGCGGGTTCATGGTGGTGGAGAGGCCGCTGCCCGGGCCACAATAAGCCCATGCAACGATCGCCCGACTTTACCGCCCCGATGTTTTTCACCGACCCGGCCGAAGCGCTCCGGCAGGTCGACCGCATCTACCAGCACAACATCGAATTCCTGCGCCAGGCCATGCACGAGTTCGTGGCCGGCGGGGACTTTCGGCACAGTCATGTGCGCGCCTGCTACCCCTTCGTGCGGCTGCACAACCCCAGCGTCATGCGCCAGGGCGGGCCCTCCAAGCTGAGCTACGGCTTCGTGGCCGGACCGGGCCGGTTCGAGACCACCCTGACCCGCCCCGACCTCTATGCCGACTACTACCTGGAGCAGTTCCGGCTGCTGCTGGCCAACCATGGCGGCGAGCTGGAGGTGGGCACCAGCACCCAGCCGATCCCGATCCATTTCTCGTTCGCCGAGAACGACCACATCGAAGGCCAGATGGACGCCACCCGGCGTGCCCGGATGCGCGACGTGTTCGACCTGCCCGACCTCACCGCCATGGACGACGGCATCGCCAACGGCACCCATGTGCCGGCACCGGGCGAGCCGCACCCGCTTTCGCTGTTCACGGCGCCCCGGGTCGACTATTCGCTGCAGCGGCTGCGCCACTACACCGGCACCTCGCCCGGCTGGTTCCAGAACTTCGTGCTGTTCACCAACTACCAGTTCTACATCGACGAGTTCATCAAGCTCGGCCATGCCGAGATGGCCAACCCGGACAGCCCCTACGACACCTTCATCGAACCCGGCAACGTCATCACGCGGCGGGCCGGCCTGCCGCCCGAGCCGGACGACGCCATCGGCCAGGCGCCGCCGCGCCTGCCGCAGATGCCGGCCTACCACCTGACCCGCGGCGACCGCAGCGGCATCACCATGGTCAACATCGGTGTCGGGCCGGCCAATGCCAAGACCATCACCGACCACATTGCCGTGCTGCGCCCGCACGCGTGGCTGATGCTGGGCCATTGCGCCGGGCTGCGCACCACCCAGCAGCTGGGCGACTATGTGCTGGCCCATGCCTATGTGCGCGAAGACCATGTGCTGGACGAGGAGCTGCCGCTGTGGGTGCCCATCCCGGCGCTCGCCGAGATCCAGCTGGCGCTCGAGGCCGCCGTGGCCGACGTGACCGGCGTGCCGCCGCACGAGCTCAAGCGCATCATGCGCACCGGCACCGTGGCCAGCACCGACAACCGCAACTGGGAACTGCTGCCGGACAACAC
>PNMF01000071.1 GCA_013823485.1 Comamonadaceae bacterium | reverse complement strand
ACCGCCACGGGCCGCGATCTCGGCCGCACTGGCGGCCAGCTGGTTGGCCTGGCGGGCCGCATCGGCGCTCTGGCGCACCGTGCTGGTGAGCTCCTCCATCGAGGCCGCGGTCTCCTCCAGGTTGCTGGCGGTCTGCTCGGTGCGGCTGGAGAGGTCCTGGTTGCCGGTGGCAATCTCCACGGAAGCCGTGCCGATGCTGTCGCTGGCCTGGCGCAGCTCGCGCATCATGCTCAGGAAGCGCTGGCGCATGGACTCCACCTCGCGGACCAGGCCGCCGATCTCGTCGGTGCGCTGGCTGGTGAACGAGCGGGTCAGGTCGCCCTGGGCCACTGTGGTCACCGCCGAGGTGAGCTCGGCCAGCGGCTGGCTGACGTTGCGGCGGACCAGCCAGAACAGGCCGGCACCCAGCACCAGGGTGGCGGCGGCCAGCATGCCCCAGAAGGCGTACATGGTGGTCCAGTAGGAGGCCATGGCTTCGGTGTCCGACACCTCGGCCACCACCCACCAGGAACCGGCCTTGGCCTGCCGCTTCACTGCCCAGGGCTCGCTGATGGCGGGGTTGTACAGGGGAGCCGCTTCCATCACGAAGGCTTCCTCGCCGGCACGCAGCTGTTCCAGGAAAGCGGCGGCGCCCGGGTTCACTTCCAGCACCTTCTTGCCGGCAGCGGTCGGGTGCGAGACGAACACCGCCTCTTCGTTGCTGGCCCTGGGGTCGATGACATAGGTGCCGCCGCTCTCGAAGAAGCGGGCGTCGGCCACCAGGGTGTCGAGCGATTTCTGGAAGTCGCTGAGGTCGAAGCCGATGAACAGGATGCCGACGACCGAGCCGCCACCGTCCTTCACCGGCTCGTAGTGCGTCATGTACGGCTTGCCGAACAGCATGGCGCGACCGGTGTAGTTGGTGCCGGCCATCATCAGCGGATAGGCCGGGTGGTTGCGGGCCAGGTTGGTGCCCACGGCGCGCTCGCCGTTTTCCTTCTTCAGCGAGGTGCTGATGCGCTCGAAGTCATCGCCCTTGCGCATGAAGATGGTGGCCACGCCGCCGTTCGTGCGGCTGAAGTTGTCCACCTCGGCAAAGTCGTTGTTGAGCGCGGCGCCGAAGCTCTTGAGCTGCCCGCCGGCCTTGTCCAGTTCGAAGGTCGCGGCAAATTTCTGGCGGAACGGCCGGTAGGCGCGGTCGGTCATCATGCGCGCGGTGGCGTCGAAGCCGTCGACCGAATCGGCCACCGAACGGGCCTTCTCGGAAGCCATCAGGACCCGCTGTTCTCGTGAGCTTTTCTCCACGGCCAGCGACAGGGCGCCACTGAGAACGGCCAGGACGACGGCCAGCATGGCCACGGCGAGCAGGGCAACCCGGCGCGCAACCGAGGTGGTCGGGGTGGTGGTCGGATTCATGGTGATGGAGGGTCAGGAAGAGCGGGCGGGATGGCGGGGAGAGGTCACTGAACGGTCTGGCTTTCCATCAGACCCATGTCGCTGCTCGACATGAGGGCCTCGATGTCCATCAGGATCAGCATGCGTTCGCCGACGCTGGCAATGCCGGTGATGAAGCTGGTGTCGACCGAGGTGTTCATCTCGGGCGAGGGCTTGATCACGTCGCCGGCCAGCTCCAGCACGTCCGACACCGAATCGACCACCGCACCCACCACGCGACCGTGCACGTTGAGCACGATCACCACGGTGAAACCGTTGTATTCCACCTTGTCGCAACCGAGCTTGATGCGCAGGTCCACCACCGGGACGATCACGCCACGCAGGTTGACCACGCCCTTGATGAACGAGGGTGCGTTGGCGATGCGGGTGGGCTCTTCGTACGAACGGATTTCCTGCACCCGCAGGATGTCGATGCCGTACTCCTCGCCGCCCAGGCGGAAGGTCAGGAATTCGGCACTGGCCGGCTGGGCCGCGTTGCGCGCGCCGTCCTGGCGGGCGAGGTGGGTGGCTTCGTTGCGCATGTCCATGGTGGGTTCCTCGGTGAAGGCTCGGTGAAAGGAATGTCAGGTCACTGCAATATCGGTCGCCCCGCCCGGTCCTGAAGGGCGGAATAACAGCGGCTTGCGGTGCCAATACCTGTCTGAACGCCGTTCAGGCTGTCGCGCTGATTACCAAAGTACACAGGGCGGCTCTGGGATCATCCGGACATGAGCACGCAGCCCCGCACCCCCGAACCCGGCCCGGCCCATCGGGCCGCCACCGCCAGCATCGACGCCGACCACCCCGCCATCCGCGCCTTCGTGGCCGCGCACCGGCGCGGCAGCACGGTGCGCGAGCAGGCGGTCTCGCTGGTGCACGCGGTGCGCGACGAGGTGCGTTACGACCCCTACCGCATCGACCTGTCGGCCCCCGGCATGCGGGCCAGCACCTGCCTGCAGCAGGGCTTCGGCTGGTGCGTGCCCAAGGCGGTGCTGATGGCCGCGGTGGCGCGGGCGGCCGACATCCCCGCGCGGCTCGGCTTTGCCGATGTGCGCAACCACATGTCGACCGAGAAGCTGCGGCGCACCATGGGCACCGACGTGTTCGTCTGGCACGGGTACACCGAGCTGTGGATCGAGGGCGCCTGGCGCAAGGCCACGCCGGCCTTCAATCTCTCGCTGTGCGAGAAGTTCGGTCTGCTGCCGCTGGACTTCGACGGTGTGAACGACTCGCTGTACCACCCGTTCGACAAGGCCGGGCAGAAGCACATGGAGTATGTGAACGAGCGCGGCAGCTTCGACGACCTGCCGTTGCAGGCCATTGCCGAGACCTTCCGCAGGACCTACCCGCAACTGGCATCGGGCGTGGGCATCGAAGGCGACTTCGGGCAGGACGGCGCGGCAGAGCGCCAGGCCTGAACCGGCCCCTGACGCAGATCAGGCAGATAAGCGGAACACCGCCGTGCTGGCCAGCAGGTTGGGCAGGAAGCGCACTTCCTCGCCCTCGTGCAGGCCGAAGCTGTCGTCGATGCGCAGCCCGCAGCTGCGTGCCAGCACCTCAAAGTCGGCGTGGGTGCCGACCCGGATGTTGGGCGTGTCGTACCACTGGTAGGGCAGCCGTTTGGTCACCGGCATGCGACCCTGCAGCACCGCCAGCCGGTTCGGCCAGTGGGCGAAGTTGGGGAAGGCCACCACGCCGGCGCGGCCCACGCGGGCGGTCTCGCGCAGCATCACCTCGGCATTGCGCAGGTGCTGCAGCGTGTCGATCTGCAGCACCACATCGAAGGCCTTGTCGCCGAACACCGCCAGGCCCTCGTCGAGGTTGAACTGCAGCACGTTCACGCCGCGCCGCATGCAGGCCTGCACCTTGGCGTCGTCCAGCTCCACCCCGTAGCCGGTGCAGCCCCGGGTGGACTGCAGGTGGTCCAGCAAGGCGCCGTCGCCACAACCCAGATCCAGCACCCGCGAGCCCGGCGGCACCAGGCGGGCAATGCTTTCCATGACCCGACGATCGCTCATGCCCGGCCTCCCGTGGCCTGCGCCACCGTCTGTTCAAAATAGGTCCGCACGGCGGCGTGGTAACGCGGGTCGTCCAGCAGGAAGGCGTCGTGCCCGTGGGGGGCGTCGATCTCGGCGTAACTCACGTCGCGGCGGTTGTCCAGCAGCGCCTTGACCATCTCGCGGCTGCGGGCCGGCGAGAAGCGCCAGTCGGTGGTGAAGCTGACCAGCAGGAACTTGGCGGTTGCCCGCGCCAGCGCCCGGCTCAGGTTGCCGTCGTGGGCGCGGGCCGGATCGAAGTAATCGAGTGCGCGGGTGATGAGCAGATAGGTGTTGGCGTCGAAGTACTCGCTGAACTTGTCGCCCTGGTAGCGCAGGTAGCTCTCGATCTGGAACTCGACGTCGGTCGTGGAGTACCGGTACCCCCACGCTGCCCCGCTGGCCAGCGGATTCTCCAGATCGGCCGGCTTGAGCGTTCTGCCGAACTTGGCGTTCATGACGTCATCGCTCAGGTAGGTGATGTGGCCGATCATCCGGGCGATCCGCAGCCCTCGCCGGGGCAGGGTGTCGTGCGCCAGGTAGTGGCCGCCATGGAAATCGGGGTCGGTCACGATGGCGCGACGCGCCACCTCGTTGAAGGCAATGTTTTCGGCCGTCAGGTTGGGCGCGCTGGCCACCACCACCGCGTGGCGCACCCGGTCCGGGTACTGCAGGGTCCAGCTCAGGGTCTGCATGCCGCCCAGGCTGCCCCCCATGACGGCCGCCAGCGTCTGGATGCCCATGGCGTCGAGCAGCCGGGCCTGCGCGTTCACCCAGTCTTCCACCGTGACCACCGGGAAGTCGGCGCCCCAGGCCTGGCCGGTGGCCGGGTTGGTGTGGGTCGGGCCGGTCGAGCCGAAGCAGGAACCCAGGTTGTTCACGCCGATGACGAACCAGCGGTCGGTGTCCACCGGTTTGCCCGGCCCGATCATGTTGTGCCACCAGCCCTCGCTGCGTGGCAGCGGCTGGCCGTCGGCATCGGCATGCAGGCCGGCCACATGGTGCGAGGCGTTGAGGGCATGGCACACCAGCACCGCGTTGGAGCGGTCTGCGTTGAGGGTGCCGTAGGTTTCCACCACCAGCTCGTAGGCCGGCAGCACGGCGCCGCTCTGCAGCGGCAGCGGGGTGTCGAAACGGAAGGTCTGGGGCGTGACGATCAAGCGGTCCACCCTGCCTGGCAGGGCCCTGAATGAAGAAACCCGGCACCGCCATGGTTCAAAGGCGAGACCGGGAATCTCCCCTTTAGCGGCATTTTTAAAGCGCCCGCAATCCGGACAAATCGGCGCTGGCGGAAGTATACGCACCGGGTCGGGCGGCGTCCCGGCGGCCCTGAATGGCCAGGGTGTTGTAAGAGCGCATCGCAGGGCTTGGGCACTTGCACATCCTGAAAAAGAACACTTTGTTTTGGACGGTTGCGCGCATAATGGCCGAGCAAGCCCCTCCCGGGCTTGTGGTTCAAGTGATCGGTCGGTTTCGCGCGCTACAGCTACAGGTTTGTGTGCATCGGGGCTCCATCGCTACTTTTCTATTGTTTCTAGGAGTCCCAAGCATGGGCAACAAACTGTACGTCGGCAACCTGCCTTACTCGGTCCGTGACGAAGATCTGAACCAGGCCTTCGGCCAGTTCGGCTCGGTCAACAGCGCCAAAGTCATGATGGAACGTGACACCGGCCGCTCCAAGGGTTTCGGCTTTGTCGAAATGGGCAGCGATGCCGAGGCACAGGCCGCCATCGAAGGCATGAACGGTCAGTCGCTCGGCGGCCGTAGCCTCGTGGTGAACGAGGCCCGCCCGATGGAAGCCCGCCCGCCCCGCACCGGTGGTGGTGGTTTCGGCGGCGGCCGCAGCGGTGGCGGTGGTGGCGGCGGCTACGGTGGTGGTGGCAACGACGGCGGTTTCCGCAGCCCCTACGGTGGCGGTGGCCGTCGTGACGGCGGCGGCGGCGGTGGCCGCGGCGGTTACTGATCGGTCCTCCCGATTGCCTGAAAACCCCGGCGCGAAAGCCCCGGGGTTTTTTGTTGCCCGCTCCGCAGGGCCGGGCTGGGGCTCAGGTCTCGTTCTGGCGGTGCTTGCGGGGCCTGCCGGCCAGCAGCCGGTCGAACAGCGCGATGGGCAAGGCGCGCAGCAACCGGGCCACCCAGCCCATCTGCCAGGGAATGACGCGCCAGGCTGCACCGGCCTCGATGGCGGCATGGGCCTGGTCGGCGAAGGCGTCGGCGCTCATGAGAAAGGGCATGGGGTAGCGGTTGCGGCGGGTCAGCGGGGTGTCCACGTAACCGGGCAGCAGCGTCACCACCTTCACGCCGCTGCCGCGCAGCTCGCCGCGCAGGCTCTCGGCGTAAGCGACCACCGCCGCCTTGCTGGCGCAGTAGGCGCCATGGCCCGGCAGGCCCCGGATGGCCGCCACGCTGGCCACGGCCACCAGCCGTCCGCTGCCGCGCTGGCGCATGGCGTTCACGAAGGGGTGGAAGGTGGCTGCCACGCCGGTGTTGTTGACCGCGAAGGTGCGGGCCATGACATCGATGTCCTCCCGCTGGCCGGTGTCCATGCCCACGCTGATGCCCGCGTTGGCGACCACCACATCGGGCACACCGATCTGTTCGATGCAGGCCTGCCCGGCCGCCACGATGCTGTCGACATCGGCCACATCGGCACCGAAGACAGCGCAACGCTGCGGGTCCAGCCCCTGGGCATCGGCCCAGGCCTTCACTTCATCGGTGCGCCGTGCCACCAGCGCCAGCCGGTAGCCGGCGCGGGCAAACCGGGCCGCCAGGGCCTGCCCGATGCCGCTGGAGGCGCCGGTGATGAAGACCAGGGGGCTGGGCGGGGCAGTGTTCATGGTGGACTGGTGTTGCGGCCGGCCGGTTGCAGCTGGACGCGGACGCGGCCGGTGAAATCGGCCACCCGTTCGTTGTCGCGGTAATCCAGGGTGGCGGCTTCCAGCCGGTCGTTCCCGCGGCGCAGGACCACCGGCAGATCGGAGACCACACGGTCGGGGTCCAGAAAGATCCGCAGCCGCTCGCCATTGAACTGCAGCCGCGGTCGGGCCACGCCGTCCTGGCCGGTGCCGGCCTCGCGGATCACCTGGGCATCGCCTTCGAGCAGGAACTCGGTGTTGTCGCCGTTGGTGATGACGCGCCGCCCGGTGGCCACGGTGACCAGGCCCTGATCGTCGATGCGGCGGATGCGGGCGTTGTCGATCTCCACCCGATCGTCCGAGGGGTGATGCCGGGCCTCGGTGCCGGCCACCTCGGAGCGCAGGCGACCGTCGGGATCGAACGACTTGACCGAGAACCGGCGCATGAAATAGTCGGGCTCGCTGCTCACCGGCTGGGCCGCGGGCGCTTCGACATAGGTCGGGGTGGCGCGCAGCAGCCAATACGAAGCCAGTGCCAGCAGCCCCATGAGCAGCACCGGCAGGTAGACCGACACCATGTCCCACCAGGGCGCCTTGCTGCGCCGAGGGGCAGGGCCTGCCGTGGCCGGGTCGAGGCCGGGCAGGATGTCGTCGAGGGGTTCATCGGGCGTCACCGCAGGGCCGCCTCCAGCTCGCGGCGGTAATGGCCGCTGGCCACCAGCAGCAGGTCGCAGAGTTCGCGCACGGCGCCGGCGCCGGCGGGCCGCGCGCTGATCCAGTGGGCGCGCGCGCGCACCTCGGGGTGGGCATCGGGCGGGGCCGCGGCCAGCGCGGCGCGGGTCAGCAGGGGCAGGTCGGGCCAGTCGTCGCCCATGGCGGCGGCAGCACTCCAGTCCAGACCGAGCGACTGCAGGATGTCATGGGCCGCGGGCGCCTTGTCTTCGGTGCCCAGCCGCAGGTGGGTGATGCCCAGCGCCTGCAGGCGCACCCGCAGCGGGGCGGAGTCGCGGCCGCTGACCACCGCCGGCGTGATGCCGGCGCGCTGCAGCAGCTTGAGGCCGTGGCCGTCCAGGGTGTGGAAGCGCTTGAGGGTCTCGCCGGCTTCGGTGAAGTGCAGGCCGCCATCGGTGAGCACGCCGTCCACATCCAGCAGCAGCACCTTGACCGGCTGCGCGCGCAGCAGGAGTTCGGGGGGGAAGGTCAGCACCGGCTCCATCAGATCACCTTGGCCCGCATGAGGTCGTTGCTGCTGAGTGCGCCCACCAGCAGGCCGTCGGCATCCACCACCAGCAGGCTGTTGATGCGGCGTTCCTCCATCTGGCGGGCGGCTTCGACCGCCAGCGACTGGGCGGCCACGGTGGCCGGTTGCCGGTGCATGACCTGTTCCGCTGTGAGCAGCCGCAGGTCCTGGGCGCTGCCGGTGCGCTCGATCAGGCGGCGCAGGTCGCCATCGGTGAAGACGCCCAGCGCACGGCCGTCATCGCCGACCACGGCACACAGGCCCAGGCCTTTGGCGCTGATTTCGCGCATCAGGTCCATCAGCGGCGTGGCGGGTGCGACGCGGGGCACGGCCTCGCCCTGGCGCATCACGTCGGACACATGGGTGAGCAGACGGCGGCCCAGCGAACCGCCCGGGTGGGAGCGGGCGAAGTCGTCGGCACGGAACCCGCGCGCATCGAGCAGGGCCACCGCGAGCGCATCGCCCAGGGCCAGCTGCGCCGTGGTGCTGGCGGTGGGCGCCAGGTTGTGGGGGCAGGCCTCGCGGGCCACGGCGGTGTCCAGCACCCAGTCGGCATGGCGGGCCAGCGCGGATTCGGCCCGGCCGGTGAAGGCCACCAGCGGCACGCCCATGCGCTTGATCAGGGGCAGCAGGACAGTGAGCTCGTCGCTCTCGCCGCTGTTGCTGATGGCCAGCACCACGTCCTGCGGAGTGATCATGCCCAGATCGCCATGGCTGGCTTCGGCCGGGTGCACGAACTGCGACGGGGTGCCGGTGGAGGCCAGCGTGGCGGCCAGCTTGCGGCCGATGTGACCGCTCTTGCCCATGCCCATGACCACCACGCGCCCCCGGCAGGCCAGCAGGCATTGCAGGGCGCCGGCGAAAGCCGCGTCGATGCGGGCGGTCAGGGCCTGCACCGCCTCGGCCTCGATGATCAGGGTGTCGCGGGCCAGGGCGAGGGCGCGCCCGGCGTCGAAAGCCACGGGGGAAGTCATGCCCGGATTATGGCCGCGGGGTAGACCGCTAACATCGCCGGATGACCTCGCTGGACATCACCCTGCTCTACCTGCTGGCCGCCGTGCTGGGCGTGGTGGCCTGCCGCAGCCTGAAGCTGCCGCCCATGCTGGGCTATCTGGTGGTGGGTGTGCTGATCGGTCCAAACGCGCTGGCCATTGCGCAGGACTCCCAGGGCATCCGCTACCTGGCCGAGTTCGGCGTGGTGTTCCTGATGTTCGTCATCGGTCTGGAGTTCAGCCTGCCCAAGCTGCGTGCCATGCGCCGCCATGTGTTCGGGCTGGGGCTTTCGCAGGTGGTCCTGACCGTGTCGATCACCACCGGCGCCTCGCTCGGGCTGGCGCTGCTGCTGCCGCAGTGGTGGACGATCTCCTGGCAGAGTGCAATCGCACTGGGCGGCGTCATGGCCATGAGCAGCACGGCCATCGTGATCAAGCTGGTGGCCGAGCGGCTGGAGCTGGAGTCCGAACACGGCAAGCGGGTGCTGGGCATCCTGCTGTTCCAGGACCTGGCGGTGGTGCCGCTGCTGGTGCTGATCCCGGCACTGGCGGCCGCGCCGGACCAGCTGCTGCCGGCGCTGGGGCTGGCGGTGTTCAAGGCCACGGTGCTGCTGGGCCTGCTGCTGACCGGCGGACAGCGCCTGATGCGCTGGTGGCTGACCCTGGTGGCCCGGCGCAAGAGCGAAGAGCTGTTCATGCTCAACCTGCTGCTGATCACGCTGGGTCTGGCCTGGCTGACCGAGCACGCCGGCCTGTCGCTGGCACTGGGCGCCTTCGTGGCCGGCATGCTCATCTCCGAGACCGAATACAAGCACCAGGTGGAGACCGACATCCGGCCGTTCCACGACGTGCTGCTGGGCCTGTTCTTCATCACCATCGGCATGATGCTGGACTGGCGTCTGGTGCTGGAGCGATGGCCGCTGGTGCTGCTGCTCCTGCTGGCATCGATGGCTTTCAAGCTGGCGCTGATCACCGGGCTGACCCGGGCCTTCGGTGCACCCACAGGCGTGGCCCTGCGGACCGGTCTGTACCTGGCGCAGGCGGGCGAGTTCGGCCTGGTGCTGCTGAGCCTGGCGGGGCAGAACGGGCTGATCCCGCCCCAGCTGTTCAACCCGATCCTGGCCAGCATGGTGATCTCCATGATCGCCACCCCGTTCCTCATCATGTACGCCAACAGCGTGGTCACCCGGCTGGTGGGCAGCGACTGGCTGATGCAGTCGGTGCAGATGACCAGCATTGCGCGCAAGGCCATCAATGCCGACAAGCACGTGATCATCTGCGGCTATGGCCGCTGCGGCCAGAACCTGGCCCGGCTGCTGGAGGCCGAAGGCATTCCGTACATGGCGCTCGACCTCGACCCCGACCGGGTCCGGCAGGCCGCCGCCGCCGGCCATTCGGTGGTCTTCGGCGATGCCGCTCGCCTGCAGGCCCTGATGGCCGCCGGACTGCACCGGGCCAGCGCGCTGGTGGTCACCTACAACGACAGTCCGAGCGCCCTCAAGGTGCTCCACCATGTCCGCGAGCAGGCGCCCCGGGTGCCGGTGGTGGTGCGCACCGTCGACGATGCCGACCTCGACCGCCTGCGTGAGGCCGGCGCCACCGAGGTGGTGCCCGAAGCCATCGAGGCCAGCCTGATGCTGGCCAGCCACGCTCTGGCGCTGGTCGGCGTGCCGATGCGCCGCGTGATCCGCGTCGTGCAGGAGCAGCGGGAGGCCCGCTACAACCTGCTGCGCGGCTACTTTCATGGCGCGGACGACGACGCCGACGACGACGGCGAGCAGGTGCGGCTGGACACCGTCACACTGCCGGGGGCCAGCCGCCATGCCGGTCGGCCGCTGGGCGCGCTGGCGCTCGAAGCCATCGGCGTGCGGGTGGTCAGCCTGCGGCGGGCCAGCGGCCGGTCGGCCAGCGTCGACGAGTCGCTGCTGGTCGAGGGCGGCGACACCCTGGTGCTGCAGGGCAAGGCCGCCGCGCTCGCGCTGGCCGAGGACAAGCTGCTGGGGGGCTGACGCCCAGATCCGCGGATTGTCCGAGTCGGGCTGCGGGCTTTTGCGGCGCGCTTACGCTGCCGGTTTTTCCCCTCTGGAGACAAACCCCATGGATCGCCGCATCTTCCTGGGCGCCGGCATTGCCGGCGCGACCACCCTGACCTTCACCTCGGTGTTCTCGCAGAACTCGCCGGACCTCGGTGCGCCCACCCTGCCGACCCCGGGTTTCCGCAAGACCATGGTCGGCGACATCGAGGTGATCGCCATCAACGATGGTGCCCTGCGCCGCCCGCTGGGCGACGAGTTCGTGCGCAACGCCCCGCTGGAGCAGGTCAAGGCCCTGCTGGCTTCGCAGAACCTGCCCACCACCCATGTGGACATCCCGTTCACGCCGTACCTGATCGTGGCTGGCGGCCAGCGCTTCCTGATCGACACCGGTTTTGCCGACAACGGCCCCGCCACCACCGGCCGCCTGCGCGCCAACATGGCAGCCGCCGGCCACAAGCCGGAAGACATCGACCACGTCATCCTGAGCCACTTCCATGGCGACCACATCAACGGCCTGTTCGCCAAGGACGGAACGGCGGTCTATCCCAAGGCCAAGGTGCATGTGCCGGCGCCGGAATTCGCCTACTGGATGGACGACGCCAAGATGAATGCCGCACCGCCGGCCGTGAAGGGCGCCTTCGAGAACGCGCGGCGCGTGATGGGCAAGATAGCCGCCGACAAGCTGGTCAAGTTCGAGCCGGGTGCCGAACTGGCGCCGGGCATCCGCTCGCTGGCCGCCTTCGGCCACACGCCGGGCATGAGCGTGTTCAGCGTGAACTCTAAGGGACAGTCGTTCATGTACGTGGCCGACGTCACCAACGTGCCCTCGCTGTTCGCCCGCAGCCCGGACTGGGCCGTGACCTTCGACATGGACGCCGACATGGCCCGCGCCACCCGGCGCCGCCTGTTCGACCAGCTGGTCAAGGACAAGACCATGATGGGCGGTTTCCACTTCCCGTTCCCGGCCCTGGGAACGCTGGAGATGTCCGGCAACGGCTACCAGTTCAAGCCGCTGGCCTGAGTCCGCCCCGGATACCCCGGGGGGCGGCGGATAATCACGCGATGGATACCGCCGCCTACCTCCGCGCCCACATCCGCACCGTGCCCGACTGGCCGGCGCCGGGTGTGCAGTTCCGCGACATCACGCCCCTGCTGCAGGACCCCAAGGTCTTCCGGGTTCTCATCGATGCCTTCGTCCACCGCTACATGGACCCCGCCCTGCGGCCCACCGTGGTGGCGGGGCTGGATGCGCGCGGCTTCATCATCGGCTCGGTGCTGGCCTACGAGCTGGGCGTGGGTTTCGTGCCCATCCGCAAGAAGGGCAAGCTGCCCTTCACCACGGTGGAAGAAACCTACGAGCTGGAATACGGCAGCGCGACGGTCGAACTGCACACCGACGCCGTGAAGTCGGGAGACCGTGTGGTGCTGATCGACGACCTGATCGCCACCGGCGGCACCATGATGGCCGGCCGGCGCCTGCTGGAGAAGCTGGGCGCTGAAGTCACCGAAGGCGCCGCCATCGTCGACCTGCCGGAACTCGGTGGTTCGGGCAAGCTGCGCAACAGCGGCCTGAAGCTGTTCACCCTGCTGGACTTCGCCGGGCACTGAGGCCGCCAGCCTGGCGCGCCCCACTCAGAGCTTGCCGTACTGGGTTTCGCTCAGGGCGGCAAAGTCGCTGACCACATCGGTGGGCGGCACCGGTGCGTCCTTGGCCTGGCGGTAAGCCTGGGCTGCCGGCGCCTGCAGTGCCTGCCGGAACGCCTCGATCTCGGTCTCGCTCACCGGCTGGTTCACCGGCCGACCCGTAGGCGGGCGCTCCGGCATGGGCGGCTTCGGAATGGCGGTTTCCCTCACCAGTTCGGCCTCGCGCCGCGTCTGGGCGGCCACCGAGGCCCGCAGCGCGGTGCCGACCCGATCGGTGGCCGGGCGGCGGCGCCAGTAGACCGAGCGCACCTCCATGGCATGCCGGGCCTGGGCACTGCGCTGGATCCAGCGTTCGATCTCCAGCAGGTATTCGTCGGGCAGGTCCTTGGCACCGAGCGCCAGGTCGATCAGCACCAGAAAGCTGTCGCCATTGGCGTCGGTCGAGAGCACCTTGAAGCTGTAGCTGGTCGAGAGCACGCCGCCACGGATGAGCGACTCGCGGATCACGGTGAACAGCTGCTCGCGCCGCAGGATGCGGCGACCCCGACGCGGCGAGATCAGCGGCAGGGTGGTGTTGCGGATCGCCTGCCGGGCCTTGGCAAAGGTGCTGTCGCCGTCAGAGGGTTTGCGGGCGAACCACCAGTTCTTGAATGACATGGGCAGGCTGATCATGGTTGCAGGCGATGGGTCAGGTGACGGCCACTCGCTTGGGCTTGTTGTACATGCGTCGGGCCAGCACGGCCGACATCGCCACGGTCAGCTCGAGCGCCACTTCGGGTGCCCGGGTGCACAGCTCACGGAAACGCAGGGGTGTCAGGCACCACAGCCGGCAGTCGCTGCCGGCGCTCACCGTGGCACTGCGCGGCAGGTGCGAGAAAAAGGCGCCCTCGCCCAGCAACGAACCCTCGCCCACCACCGCGATGCGGATGCGGTCGTGGCTGTCTTCGTAGTGAACCGTCAGGGTGCCGCTCTCGACGAAATAGACGGTCCGGTCCTTCACGCCCTGCTCGATCAGGGCCTGCCCCTGTCGCAGCAGCACCGGCTGGAGATAGCCGGCCAGGGTGTTCCACTGGATTTCCGAGAGGTTGAGGGGCACGGCGTCCAGCGCATTGCTCTGGCGCATGGCGGAGGCCAGGGCCTTGATGTCGGCGCGTGCAGCGGGGACCGAAATCACACTCATGCCCCCAAGTTGACCGCGACGTGACCCGATACGCAAGAGTGCACAGGGCGACGCTTACGGTTGATTACAGATCTGCTCCGGACGGCCGACG
This sequence comes from Comamonadaceae bacterium, assembly GCA_013823485.1. Classification (GTDB taxonomy): domain Bacteria; phylum Pseudomonadota; class Gammaproteobacteria; order Burkholderiales; family Burkholderiaceae_C; genus Hydrogenophaga. Next base: position 1,564 of record PNMF01000071.1, on the reverse strand, counting down.
AACGGTGCCGGACGGCACCCCCGGGCCTATTTGCCGATGCAAAAGCGCGAAAAGATGACGCCCAGCAGGTCGTCCGCGGTGAACTCGCCGGTGATTTCGCCCAGCGCATGCTGGGCCAGGCGGAGTTCCTCGGCCAGCAGGTCCAGGGCGTCGGCCGAGCCGTCCAGCCGGCGACCCGCCATGCCCAGGTGGTCCTGCACCCGGTGCAGCGCCTGGAGATGCCGCTCGCGCGCCATGAACAGGCCGTCACCGGCGCGCTCCCAGCCCGCCAGCTGCAGCAGGCGTTCGCGCAGCGCCTGCAGCCCGCTGCCCTGGCGCGCCGACAGGGCCAGCGCATCGGCCGGCACCACCGCCTCGGGGCGCTGATCCAGCTTGTTCCAGACATGCAGCAAGGGCACGCCGACCGGCAAGCCGGCCGCGATGGCGACGTCGGCATCCCGGTAGGCCGGATCGTCGGCGCGGGTGAGGTCGTGCAGGAACAGCACCACGTCGGCCTGGCGGATGCGACCCCAGGCGCGCTCGATGCCGATGCGCTCCACCTCGTCCACCTCGGGGCTGTCGCGCAGGCCGGCGGTGTCCACCACATGCAGCGGCACACCCTCGATCTGGATGGTCTGCTGCACCACGTCGCGCGTGGTGCCGGCCACCGGGGTGACGATGGCCAGCTCGGCGCCGGCCAGCGCATTGAGCAGCGAACTCTTGCCCGCGTTCGGCTGCCCGGCAATCACCACCTGCAGACCCTCGCGCAGCAAAGCGCCCTGCCGGGCCTCGCCGAGCACGGTCTGCAACGCGGCCTGCAGGCGCTGCAGCTGGCCAGCGGCGTCGGCCTTCTGCAGGAAATCGATCTCTTCTTCTGGGAAGTCCAGCGTGGCCTCCACCAGCATGCGCAGGTTGACCAACGCATCGCGCAGGCCATGGATGCGCTGCGAGAACACGCCGGCCAACGAGCGGGAGGCGCTGCGCGCCGCGGCCTCGGTGCTGGCGTCGATCAGGTCGGCCACCGCCTCGGCCTGGGCCAGGTCGAGCTTGTCGTTCAGGAATGCGCGTTCGGTGAATTCGCCGGCCCGCGCCAGCCGCAGCTCCGGCAGGCTGCCTTGTGCCGCCACCTCCAGGCAGCGCGCCAGCAGGAGCTGCAGCACCACCGGCCCGCCGTGGCCTTGCAGCTCCAGGACATCTTCACCGGTGTAGGAATGCGGCCCCGGAAACCAGAGCGTCAGACCATGGTCGATCGGCTGGCCCTGCGCATCGCGCCAGGGCCCGTAAGTGGCCTCACGCGGCTTCAGCTCCCGCCCGACCAGCGCCCGCACAAAAGGCAGCAGCCCCTTGCCCGACACCCGCACCATGCCCACCGCCCCCCGACCGGGTGCGGTAGCGATGGCAATGATGGGGTCGGAAGCAGAGGAGAGCATGAAGAACCGGCAGCGCGCCAGCCCCGCAACCCAGGGGGGTCACTTGAAACTCGGCATGTTGAACTTCAACGGCACGCCCATGCGGCTGTTGATGTGGGCCTGCTGGATGATGGTCAGCACGTTGTTGGTGATCCAGTACAGCACCAAGCCGGACG
>PNMF01000070.1 GCA_013823485.1 Comamonadaceae bacterium | reverse complement strand
TGGCTCCCTCCAAATACCCCCCAAGGTGATGCCACCGGGCACCCATCGCAGACCTACAATCCATCGCCTCCACAACCTCGACGGCCTGAGCGCTGTCTACCGTGAAACCATGAAACACCTGCTTTTCTCCCTGACCCTGATCGGCGCCGTCACCCTGGCTGCTTGCGGCAAGAAGGAAGAACCCGCTGCGGCCGCGCCGGCAGCGGCACCCGCCGCCGCTGCACCGGCTGCTCCGGCCGAGCTGCCCGAGCTGAAGGTCGCGATCGACCCGTCCTACCAGCCGTTCACCTTCAAGACCGCCGACGGCAAGCCGACCGGTTTCGATGTGGACATCGCCGAAGCCCTGTGCGCCGAGATCAAGCGCAAGTGCACTTACGTCGAACAGGTCTGGGACAGCATGATTCCGGGTCTGCAGGCCAAGAAGTACGACGTGATCATCAGCTCCATGTCGATCACCGACGAGCGCAAGGCCGTGGTGGACTTCTCCGACAAGTACTACAACACCCCGAGCCAGATCGTCGTCAAGTCCGACACCGCCTTCACCGACCTCGCTTCGCTCAAGGGCAAGAAGATCGGCGTGCTCAAGGGCAGCACCCAGGAAAAGTACGCCCTGGGCGAACTCAAGACCGTGGGCGTCACCGTGGTTCCCTACGAAGCCCAGGACCAGGTCTATCTGGACATCAAGTCCGGCCGTCTGGACGGCACCGTGGCCGACCGTGTGGAAGTCACCGGTGGTTTCCTGAGCAAGCCTGAAGGCCAGGGTTATGGTTTCGTCGGCCCGGTGCTGAACGACACCAAGTACTTCGGCTACGGCGTGGGCGTTGCCCTGCGTCAGGGCGAGACCGAGCTGAAGGACCAGCTCAACGCCGCCATCAAGGCCATCCGCGCCAACGGCACCTACGACACCGTCGCGAAGAAGTACTTCGACTTCGACGTCTACGGCCAGTAAGGACCCGCCGGTTTGTCTGGTTATTTCAGCTCCATCCTGCAAGGCGCCCTGCTGACCGTGGGCGTCTCGCTGGCCGCCTTGCTGGTGGCCATCGTGCTGGGGCTGATCGGTGCCGCCGCCAAGCTGTCGGGTCACCCGGTGGCTGTGGCGGTGGCCACGGTCTACACCACGCTGGTGCGTGGCATTCCAGAACTCGTGCTGATGCTGCTGATCTTCTATGGCGGCACCATTGGCCTGAACAACCTGCTCGAGGCACTGGGCAGCCAGCAGACGGTGGACATCAATCCATTTGCCGCCGGCGTGCTGACCATCGGATTCATCTACGGCGCCTACATGACCGAGACCTTCCGGGGCGCCATCCTGTCGATTCCCCATGGCCAGATGGAAGCCGCCTGGGCTTTCGGCATGGGCCGTCTGCAGACCTTCCTGCGCATCACCCTGCCCCAGATGGTGCGCTACGCCCTCCCCGGCTTCACCAACAACTGGCTGGTGCTGATCAAGGCCACCGCGCTGGTCAGCCTGATCGGCCTGCATGAAATGACCTACCTGGCCAAACAGGCCAGCTCGGCCACGCGCGAGCCGTTCACCTTCTACCTGTTCGCGGCCGGCCTGTTCCTGGTCTACACCTCGGTGTCGCTGTGGGCCCTGCGCTGGCTGGAGCGCCGTTTCAGCATGGGCGTGCGGCGCAGCCATGTCTGATCTTTCTGCGAGCCCACACCGATGAAGTGGGAAGTCATCTTCCGGCCGGAATCGCTGGCCATGTACGGCGAAGGCATGCTCACCACGCTCGGGCTGCTGCTGTCCTCGTTGGTGATCGGCGGCATTCTGGCGGTGGTGTTCGCGCTGGCGCTGGTCAGCCGGATCGCGCTGCTGCGCTGGGTGGTCGGGTCGTACACCTACGTGATCCGGGGTACGCCCCTGCTGATCCAGCTCTACCTCATCTACTACGGCATTGCGCAGCTCGAGTGGGTGCAGGAACGCTGGGACACAGTCTGGCCCTGGACCCATTTCAAGGATCCGTTCTTCTGCGCCTTGCTGGCCTTCAGCCTCAACACGGCGGGCTACACCGCTGAAATGATCGCCGGCGCGATCCGCGAGACCTCGGCCGGCGAGATCGAGGCCGCCCAGGCCATGGGCATGAGCCCTGCGCAGGCCATGCGGCGCATCGTGCTGCCCAGTGCCCTGCGCCGAACGCTGCCGGCCTACAGCAACGAGGTCGTGATGATGCTGCACAGCACCAGCGTGGCGAGTGCGGTGCCCGCCATGCTCGACGTCACGGCGGCGGCCAGCCGCATCTATTCCGACTTTTACCTGCCGTTCGAGGCCTACATCGCCGCCGCCGCCATCTACCTGACCATCACCTTCAGCCTCGTCGGGCTGTTCCGACTGGCCGAGCGACGGTTCCTGGCCCACCTGGCGCCCCGGGCACACTGATCGGACAACCACGATGATCCGTACCGAACACGCCTTGCTCAGCCCCAGCCTCGGGTCCTGCAAACAAGTGGTGTCGTTCACGTTCGGTGACCCGCAGGCCCGCCCCAAGATCTACATCCAGGCCAGCCTGCATGCCGAAGAGCTGCCGGGCATGCTGGTGGCCCACCACCTGCGGTCTGCGCTGGAGTCGGCCGAAGCGGCGGGCCGGCTGAAGGGCCATGTGGTGCTGGTGCCGGCGGCCAATCCCATCGGTCTGAACCAGCGGCTGGACCACAAGCCGATGGGGCGTTTCGAGCTGGACACTGGCGAGAACTTCAACCGCCATTACCCCGACCTGGCCGAGGCCGTTTGGGCGGAGCTGCCACCGCTGCTGGTGGACGACGGTGCCCGCAACGTCGCCACGGTCCGGACACTCACATCCCGATGGCTGCAGGCGTGGCAGCCCGACACCGAGCTGCAGAGCCTGCGCCGCCAACTGCTGCTGCTCGCACATGACGCCGATCTGGTGCTCGACCTGCATTGCGACTGGGAGGCGGTGCTCCACCTGTACGCCGAGGAAGCCTGCTGGCCACCCCTGGAGCCGCTGGCGCGGCTGCTGGGCGTGCAGGCGGTGCTGCTGGCCCGCAACTCGGGCGGCGGGCCGTTCGACGAATGCCTTTCCGGCCAGTGGTGGCAGCTGGCCGAACGCCTGGCCGCCGCCGGGCTGAAGCACCCGTTGCCGCAAGGCTGTGCCAGCACGACCATCGAGTTGCGTGGCGAGGCCGATGTCGATCACACCCATGCCCGCGACGACGCAGCAGCCCTCATGGCTTTTCTGGTGCACGCCGGTGCCGTCGACGGACCGCCCTTGAGCCTGCCGGCCCTGCCCTGCCAGCCGACCCCGCTGGCCGGCTCCGAGACCCTGCACACACCGGTGCCCGGCGTGGTGGCCTATCGCGCCCGCCCCGGCGACCGCCTGGCGGTGGGTGACCCGGTGGCCGATGTCATCGACCCCACCGCTGCCGGTGCGTCGCGGGTGCACACCGTGTGCGCCGGCGTGGCGGGGGTCCTGTATGCCCGTGTGTCCGGCCGGTATGCGGTGGCCGGCAGCGAGCTGGGCAAGATCGCGGGCGAACATGCCTTCCGTACCGGCCCCCTTCTGGGTGCCTGAACCCTCCATCCTGATTCCACCGATCCATGACCGACGCAGCAGCACCGGCCAGCACCCGTCCCCTGCTTGAGGTGCACGACATCCACAAACGCTTTGGCGCCAACGAGGTGCTCAAGGGCGTGTCGCTGCAGGCGCGTGCCGGCGATGTGATCAGCCTGATCGGCAGCTCGGGCTCGGGCAAGAGCACGCTGCTGCGCTGCATCAACCTGCTTGAAAAACCCAACAGCGGTCGCATCGTGCTGGGGGGCGAGGAACTCGAGCTCAAGGCCGACAAAGCCGGTGAACTGCAGGCGGTCCGCGCCGATCAGCTGCAGCGGCTGCGCACCCGGCTGGCCATGGTGTTCCAGCACTTCAACCTGTGGGCCCACATGACGGTGCTGCAGAACATCATCGAGGCGCCGGTGCAGGTGCTGGGCGTACCGAGAGACCAGGCGGTGCAGACGGCCCGCAAGTACCTGGAGCGCGTGGGTCTGCAGGGCGTGGAAGACCGCTACCCGGCGCACATGAGCGGCGGTCAGCAGCAGCGCGTGGCGATTGCCCGGGCACTGGCGGTGGAGCCGGCTGTGATGTTGTTCGACGAACCCACCAGCGCGCTCGACCCGGAACTGGTCGGCGAGGTGCTGCGGGTGATGAAGCTGCTGGCCGAAGAAGGCCGGACCATGCTGGTGGTGACCCACGAAATGGGTTTTGCGCGCGAGGTTTCCTCGCACCTGGTGTTCCTGCACAAGGGCTGCATCGAGGAACAAGGTGTGCCGGCCGAGGTGCTGGCCCGCCCGCGCAGCGAGCGCCTGGCCCAGTTCCTCAAGGGCAACCTGAAGTAAGCCGGCGCCGCGCGCTCAGCCCACGCCGCGGGGCGGGCGCATCAGCTCCATCGCATCGCGGGCCAGCCGGAAGCGGATGGTCGGGGCGGTGAAGTCGGTGAAGGGGGCGCCCATGGCGATCTCGCCGCCATCGTGCAGCACACATTCCTGCCGGCGCAGCGCCACCGCCTGGTCGCTGCCCTCGAACCGCACCCAGGTGCCGTAGCTGCTGGTGTCCTCCAGCACGAAGTTGCCCGAGCGGTGGTCGATGCGGGCGTGCAGCCGCGACACCCGCGGGTCCGACACCACAAACTGGGCTTCGGCGACCCGGCCGATGTGCACCGGCAGGTCGGCCATGGCGAAGCGCTGCGAGGTGTCCAGCCAGATCAGCTCGATGCCGCCGCCCTTGCCGGTGCGCGGCGGGAGCATGTGCAGCGCGGCCGGCACCGTGAGGAATTCGGAGTGCACTTCGGTCTGCCACTCGATGCGGAAGACGTCGCTCGGGTCCGTCTTGCCCCGGATCTGCATGGCGCCCAGGTTGCGGAAACGCACGCCGCTGCCAGCACCGAGCTGGGCGATCACGCTGGCCGAGGCCAGGATCTGCTCCGGTCCGGCGAGGTCGCTCAAGCGGGAGGCCATGTTGACCGCATCGCCGAAGCAGTCGCCGTCCACCAGCACCACCGGCCCCCGGGCGAGCCCGATCTGCAGCTGCAGCTTGAGCGGCGCCGGCCACTGCTGGACCCGCTGGGTGTGCTCGGTCTGGATCTGGGTGCAGGCCTCGACGGCGCGGCGCGGGTCGGGAAAGGACATCAGGACGCCGTCGCCCAGCATCTTGACGACCTTGCCGCCGTGTTCCTGCCCCTTGACGCCGATCCACTGCGTGATGCGCGTGATGGCCTTGGTCGCCCGGTCGTTGCCAAGGGCTTCGAACACCGAGACGCTGCCGGTCAGATCGGCAAAAGCAATGGTCAGATCGGGCATGTCGCGCAGAGGGTCGCGGGAAAGGGGTTCGGAGTCAATAGCGGTTCCGGCCGGCGGATGTTCGGGGTCGATCAACCGCCTGTCGGCTGTTCGGGAGGCGGTCACGCATCGGTCAAAGGTATTACAAGGTTAATGCATCAGCTCAATAACGGATGCTAACCGCATGATTTGACTGTTGTTTTTTTTGTTCATCGGGGCAACCTGAATTGCGTGTGTCATGAGCGCCGCTTATCCTGAAAGTTGTTGATCACCCGAGACCTCCACACCATGCGTCTGTTCAAGCAGGGGTTGCCCCACAGCCTGTCGGCCCTGCTTCTGGGCCCTGACGGCTTTCGCCGTCAACCGGAAGCGCGCGGTGTCGATCCGGTCGAGCCGGTGCGCCAGGCCCTGCTGGAGGCGCTGAGCCCGGACGGCCAGAGCCTGAACCCGGAGCTGTCGCGCCGCCTGAGGCTGCTGCACGACGCCCAGGCGCTCTGGTTTGCACGTTCCGAGGTGGTGGCCACCCTGAGCAAGCGCCATGGCGAAGCCGAGGCGGTGGCCCGTGTGCAGCGGCTCCTCCCGCTGTTCGAGGGTCTGGTGCCGGCCAGTCTGCTGGCCTCCTGCCGGGTGCCCGGTCGCTGACGGCGCCACGCTTCAACCCCAGAACAGCAGGGCATCTCGGCCCTGCACCGCCAGATCGACACGGTGCCCCACCGGCAGCACCACCTTGGTCGGCACATGGCCGAAGGGCAGACCGCCCAGCACCGGCGCCTTGATCTGTGCTCTGAGCCAGTCGGCCACCGTGTCCATGCCGAAACCGCGGTCGTATCCGCGCACCGGCTGATGGCCGGTGAAACGCCCCAGCAGCACCGCCTTCTGCCAGCCCAGCACGCCGGCGTGCAGCAGCTGGGTCAGCATGCGTTCGATGCGATACGGGTGCTCGTTCACGTCTTCCAGGAAGAGCACGCCGCCCTTGATCTGCGGCATCCACGGTGTGCCGACCAGGCTGCACAACACACTCAGGTTGCCACCCCACAAGGTGGCCTGGCGGATGTGCAGCCCGGCTTCCGGCAGCCGTGCAGCATCGGTCGCCGGCAGACGCCAGCCGGTGCCCTCGCCGTGCCCGACCAGCAGGTCGTCGAAACAGGCTTCCATGATGTCGTCCGGCGTACCGGCGACACCGAAGTCTTCGCCCAGGGCCGGGCCGGCCCAGGTGGGGGTGCCCTGCCCGGCCAGCACCGCCATCTGGAAGGCGGTGAAGTCGCTCAGGCCGACAAACTGCGTGCCGCGCTGCACCGCCTTGGCAATCGCCTTGCCGGGCAAGGCGGGCAGCAGCCGGGTCAGGCCGTAGCCGCCACGGCTGATGAGCGCCACGGCGGCGCCGCTGGCGGCCGCACGGCCGATGGCTTCCAGCCGGGTGGCGTCGTCGCCGGCAAAGCGCATGTGGGCCGAGAGCGCTGCGGGGTCGACCTCCACCTCATGACCCAGCGACTGCAGGCGGCGCACGCCGCGCCGGAAGGCGGCTTTGTCGCGCACCGCGCTGGAGGGGGAATAGATGTAGATGTGGCTCATGAGGTCGGCACGGAAAACTGGAAATGGGACAGAGCCTGTTGCGCCACCGGGGCGCCATGCTCCTGCACGAAATGCCCGGCCTGTGGCAGGACTACGGGCGGCGGGCAGTTCCGGATGCAGTGGTGCAGCTGGCGCATGACCGGCTCGCCCAGCACCGGATCGGCCTGGCCGATCACCATCAGGCTGCGGCCCTGCCATTGCTCGCGCCAGAAGCGAGCCGCCTCGCGCGACACGGCAGCGCCGTCGTCGTCGGGGTGCTCGGGCACCAGGGCCGGGAAGGCCCGCAGTGCGGCGCGGTGGCCGCGGTCGGGGAACGGGGCGTCGTAGGCGACGCATTCGGCCGGTGTCAGGTGCGGATTGCCGCGCGCGAACAACCGCGACACGCTGTAGTCCGGCCGCTCTTCGCACATGGTCCGCCAGGCCAGGAAACCGGGCGACAGCGGCTGCTCGGCGGTGGCCAGCAGCGTGTTCATGACCAGCAGGCCCTGGTAACGCTCGGGGGCCGCCATCGGCAGGGTGAGGCCCAGGATGCCGCCCCAGTCCTGCACCACCAGCACCACGCGCCGCAGATCCAGCCGCTCGATGAATTCGAGCAACACCTCGCGGTGGAAGCTGAACCGGTGCGCCCCGACCTTCTTGGGCTTGTCGCTGCGGCCGAAACCGATCAGGTCGGGCGCCACCACACGGTGTCCGGCCGCGGTCCAGACCGGGATCATGTGCCGGTACAGGTAGCTCCAGGCCGGGTTGCCATGCAGGCAGAGCCAGGTCAGCGGTGCGTCGCGCGGGCCTTCATCGGTGAAGGCCATGCGCCAGCCCTGCAGCGAGGGCAGGTCGTGCAGATACTGCGCCGGCCAGGGATGGCCGGGCAGACCGGCAAAGGCGCTGTCGGGCGGTCGAAGGGCGTCATCGCGCAGGGGGTGCAGGTTCATTCGGCGGGGCCTGAAAAAGCGGCGCAGCAGCTCGGCGGACTCTTCCGCCAGCAGCCCGCCTTCGACGCGGGTCCGGTGGTTGATCTGCGGCAGGGCGAACAGGTCGGTCACGGAGCCGGCGGCACCGGTCTTGGGGTCTGGCGCGCCGTACACCACCCGGTCCAGCCGGGCGTGCAGCATGGCGCCGCTGCACATGGCGCAGGGCTCCAGGGTGACGTAGAGGGTGCAGCCGTCCAGGCGGTAATTGCCCAGGCGCTCGGCCGCTGCGCGCAGCGCGACGATTTCGGCATGGGCGGTCGGGTCGTGGCCGGCCACCGGGGCGTTGGCGCCGGTCGCCAGCACCTGGCCATCGCGCACCACCACCGCCCCCACCGGCACTTCGCCGCGCTCGGCCGCTGCGCGGGCCTGGTCCAGCGCCAGCCGCATGAAGGCTTCATCGCGGGGGTCGGTCGGGGCGGGCGCGGGCATCGGTCGAGTGTAGGTCAGCCGTTCAGCCGGTCAGGCCCAGTTGCCGCATCCAGCCGGCCAGCGCCTGCTCGTCGGAGCTGCCGTTCTCGTATGCCGCGAGCATGGCGGCGTGCGACTGCGGCCGGTGCTGGTTCAGCTTGACCTTGCACTGCAGCTCCAGCACCCGCAGCTCGAAGGCATGGATGCCATTCATCATCTTGTGCTGGTAGTCCTCGGGCAGCGAACGCCATTGCTCGGCGTAGGCCGGATCGTGGTCGTGGATCAGGTGCTTGAGCAGGCGGTCCTTGTCGTCAAAATGCTCGATGAAGCGGGCCTGGACCGTGGCGTGAACCGCCAGGTAGCTCCAGGTCGGCACCATCTGCCGCTCGGCATAGACCCGCGGCGACATGTAGGCCTGCGGGCCCTGGAACACCACCCGGGCTTTGGGCCGCTGGCGCAGGAAGCCGGCGTGCGGGTTGGGCCGGGCCACATGGCCCAGCAGGGTGATGCCGCCCTCCTCCTCCAGCAGGTGCAGCGGCAGCGGCGTGATGAAGGGCAGCCCGTCGTCGTCGACCGAGATCAGCTGGGCCAGCGGGTGCGCCCGCATGAGCTGCGGGGCGATGGCGGGGTCCTTGGCGGCAAACTGGGGCGGCAGGTACATGTGCACTCCTGAACGGTCATTGCGTTTCAGTTTACGGGAGGGGTGACCGCCGGTCCGGCTCCGCGCTACAGTTCGCCCCTGCCGCACCCTGCCCGGCCCCCATTTCCACAGCTTCATGTCCGTCACTTTCCAGACCGTCAAACCCGGCGCCCGCCTGGCCGATCAGGTGGCCGCCACCCTGGAGGCCGAGATCCGCGCGGGCCGCCTGACCGAGGGCGAAAAGCTGCCCACCGAGCAGAGCCTGGTCCAGCAGTTCGGGGTCAGCCGCACCGTGGTGCGGGAAGCCGTTTCCCGGCTGCGGTCGCTGGGCCTGGTGGATGCGCGCCAAGGCAGCGGCATGTTCGTGATCAAGCCGGATGTCGAGCCACTCAAGTTCGACCCGCAGACCAGTGCCTCGATCGAGGCGGTGCTGCAGATCGTCGAGGTGCGCCGGGCGCTGGAGGCCGAAGTGGCCGAGCTGGCCGCGCAGCGGCGCAAGCCGGCCGACGTGCTGGCCATCCGCCGCGCGCTGGCGTCGATCGATGAAGCGGTGGCCGCCGGCCGGGACGGCGTGGCCGAGGACGTGGCCTTTCACCGGGCCATTGCCCAGGCGGCCGGCAACCCATTTCTGATCCGTACGCTGGACTACCTGTCGCAGTTCCTGCAGGACGCCACCCGCGTGACCCGGGCCAATGAAGCGCGCAATGCCCGCTTCTCGGCCGAGGTGCTGGAAGAGCACCAGGCGCTGCTGGCGGCCATCGAGGCAGGCGACCCGACCGCTGCCCGGTCGGCTGCGGCACGCCACATGCACAACGCCGCCGCCCGCATCGGGCAGGCCGATCCGGCGTTCTGGGCGCAGGACGGCGGGCGCTACGCGCAGGCGCTGATTCAGGCCCGCCGATGACACCCAGGTGATAACCCTGACTCGGGAGATGGCGGTCAAAGTTGTATGATGACCATACGAATAACGCCCAACGGCGGGTGATCGGACACGCTCCGGTCCCTGCCGTTTTTCACGGAGACCCCACCCATGTCCACCGCCGCCCTGCTCGGCATCGCCCTGGCCAGCGTCGTTCTGCTGCTGGTCCTCATCATCCGTTTTCAGGTCCATGCCTTCGTGGCCATGATGCTGGTCAGCATCCTGGTGGCCCTGGTGGCCGGCATGCCCGCCGCCGACATCGTGCCCACCCTGATCCAGGGCATGGGCGGCACGCTCGGTTCGGTGGCCATCCTGGTCGCGCTGGGCGCCATGCTGGGCCGCATCATCGAGGTGTCGGGCGGCGCCGGCAGCCTGGCGCACCGCTTCACCAGCCTGCTCGGGCCGAAACGGGTGCCGGCGGCACTCACGGCGGCCGCCCTGGTGCTGTCGATCCCGGTGTTCTTCGATGTGGGCTTCATCATCCTCGTGCCCATCATTTACGGCTTCTGCAAGGCCGCCAAGGTCGATCCGGTGAAGTTCGGCCTGCCGGTGGCCGGCATCATGCTGGCGACCCACGTGGTGGTGCCGCCGCACCCGGGCATCGTGGGCGGTGCGGCCGTGCTGCAGGCCGATGTGGGCTGGATCACCCTGCTGGGCCTGGCGATCTGCCTGCCGCTGGCGGTGCTGGCCCAGTACGTGGGCGGCTGGCTGAACCGCCGCCGCTACGCCATGCTGCCGGCCACCGCCGAACAATTTGCCGCCTTCGACGCCGGCACCGGCGAGAAGGAGCGGCTGGCCGCACCGGGCGTGGGCGTCGTGCTGGCGCTCATCATCGTGCCGCTGCTGCTGATCATGCTGGGCACCACCGGTGCCACGCTGCTGCCCAAGGGCGACCCGGTGCGCGGCGTGCTGTCGTTCATCGGTGCCCCGGTTTTTGCGCTGATGGTGGCCATCGGCCTGGCCTTCTTCCTGATCGCCCGTCGCCAGGGCTGGTCGAATGCCCGCACCAGCGAGGTGATGGAATCCGCCCTGCCTCCGGCCGCCACCGTCATTCTGGTGACCGGTGCGGGTGGCGTGTTTGCCAAGGTGCTGACCAGCACCGGCATCGGCGCCGCCTTGTCCGGCAGCATTGCCGCCGCCGGCCTGCCGCTGCTGCTGGCCGCCTTCCTGATTTCGCTGGCGCTGCGCGCGGCCCAGGGTTCGGCCACGGTCGCCATCCTGACCACCTGCGGCCTGCTGGCCGAAGCGGTGGCCAGCGGCGGCTACAGCGTGGTGCAGGTGGCGCTGATCGCGGTGGCCATCGGCTTTGGCGGGCTGGGCCTGTCGCACGTCAACGATTCGGGTTTCTGGATCGTGACCCGCTACCTCGGCCTGAGCGTGGCCGACGGCCTGCGCAGCTGGACGGTGCTGACCACCGTGCTGGGTGTCGCCGGCTTCCTGCTGACCGCCCTGCTGTGGGCACTGATGGGCTGAAGCCCCTGAACACGAGGACATCACCATGACCCGACACGTTGGCCTGATCGGCCTGGGCGCCATGGGCGCCGGCATTGCCCGCACCCTGCGCAGCAACGGATTCCATGTGCACGCCTGCGACGTGCGTTTTGAGGCCGCGCAGGCGTTTGCGGCCGACGGCGGCACCGCCTGGAAGACCCCTGCCGAGGTGGCTGTGGCCGCACCGGTGGTGGTGTCGGTGGTGGTGAACGCCGCCCAGACCGAATCGGTGCTGTTCGGCGAAGGCGGCGCCGCCGCTGCCATGCAGCCCGGCAGCGCCTTCATCATGTGCTCCACCGTCGACCCGAACTGGTCGGTGGCGCTGGAAGAAAAGCTGCTGGCCGCCGGCGTGCACTACATCGACGCCCCCATCTCCGGCGGCGCGGCCAAGGCCGCCTCCGGCCAGATGACCATGATGACCTCGGCCCGCCCCGAGGCCTATGCCGCCGCCGATGAGGTGCTGGCCGCCATGGCCGGCAAGGTGTACCGCCTGGGCGACCGGGCCGGCGCCGGCAGCAAGGTCAAGATCATCAACCAGCTGCTGGCCGGGGTGCACATTGCCGCCGCCGCCGAAGCCATGGCCCTGGGCCTGCGCGAGGGCGTGGCACCGGACGCGCTGTACGAGGTCATCACCCACAGCGCCGGCAACAGCTGGATGTTCGAGAACCGCATGGCCCATGTGGTGGCCGGCGACTACACGCCGCTGTCCGCTGTGGACATCTTCGTCAAGGACCTGGGGCTGGTGCTCGACACCGCGCGGGCCAGCAAATTCCCGCTGCCGCTGGCCGCCACCGCGCACCAGATGTTCATGCAGGCCTCCACCGCCGGCTTCGGCCGCGAGGACGACAGCGCGGTCATCAAGATCTTCCCGGGCATCACCCTGCCGGAGCGCCAGGCATGAGCGGTTCGCTGAAGCTGGGCTGCATCGCCGACGACTTCACCGGCGCCACCGACCTGGCCAACAACCTGGTGCGCGCCGGCATGCGGGTGGTGCAGACCATCGGCGTGCCGCCGGCCGCGCTGGACACCGAGGCCGACGCGGTGGTGGTGGCGCTGAAGTCGCGCACCATCCCGGCGGCCGAGGCGGTGGCACAGTCGCTCGAAGCGCTGCGCTGGCTGCAGGCGCAGGGCGCGCAGCAGATCTACTTCAAGTACTGCTCCACCTTCGACAGCACGCCGCAGGGCAACATCGGCCCGGTCACCGAGGCGCTGATGGATGCGCTGGGCACCGACTTCACCGTGGCCACGCCGGCGTTTCCGGACAACAAGCGCACGGTGTTCAAGGGTTACCTGTTTGCCGGTGATGTGCTGCTCAACGAGAGCGGCATGCAGAACCACCCGCTCACCCCCATGACCGACCCCAACCTCATGCGGGTGCTGCAGGCGCAGACCCGGCGCCGGGTCGGGCTGATCGACCACAGCGTGGTGGCGCGCGGACCGCAGGCGGTGAGCGAACGCATCGCCGCGTTGCGAGCCGAGGGCGTGGCGATGGCCATCGTGGACGCGGTGTCGAACGACGATCTGCTGCGCCTGGGGCCGGCCATGGCCGCGTTGCCGCTGCTCACCGCCGGCTCGGGTCTGGCCATCGGCCTGCCGGCCAACTTCGGTCTGGCGCCCTCCTCCACCGCGGCCGATCTGCCCGCGCCGCGTGGCCTGCAGGCGGTGGTCTCGGGCAGCTGCTCGGCGGCCACCAACGCGCAGGTGCTGAACTTCATCCAGTCGGGCCGGCCGGCGCTGGCCATCGACCCGCTGCGCATCGCCGCCGGGGTGGACGTGTGCGCCGAAGCGCTGGCCTGGGCCCAGCCGCACCTGGCCAGCGGCCCGGTGCTGATCTATTCCACCGCCGAGCCGCGCGACGTGAAGGCCATCCAGGGCCAGCTCGGCGTCGAACAGGCCGGCGCCATGGTGGAGCGCACCATCGCCGACATCGCCCGGGGTCTGGTGGCCCGGGGCGTGCAGCAGCTGGTGGTGGCGGGCGGCGAAACCTCCGGGGCCTGCGTGCAGGCGCTGGGCATTGCGCAGATGCGCATCGGCCCGCAAATCGACCCGGGTGTGCCGTGGTGCCATGCCCTGCCCGATGCAGCGCTGCCCGCGCCGGGCGGCTTGCACATCACGCTGAAGTCGGGCAACTTCGGCACCCCCGACTTCTTCACCAAGGCGTTCCGCAGCCTGGTCACCGCTTCCCCCGCATGAGCCCGCTGCCGACCGCCGAAACCCGCGCCCGCGACGCCATCTGCCGCGCCGGCCAGAGCCTGTTCGAGCGCGGCTATGTGCACGCCACGGCCGGCAACATCAGCGTGCGGCTGGACGACGGCTTCCTGATCACGCCCACCGACGCCTGCCTGGGCACGCTCGACCCGGCCCGCCTGGCCCGGCTTGATGCCCAGGGCCTGCAGATCGGCGGTGACCGGGCCAGCAAGACCATCGTGCTGCACCGGCGCATCTACCAGGCCACCGCCGAGGCCGGCCGGGCCGCCGGCTGCGTGATCCACACCCACAGCCATGCGCTGGTGGCGGCCTCCATCCGGGCCGACAGCCGCGCCGGCGGCGCCCTGCCGGCCGATGCCGAGCTGCTGCCCGCCATCACGCCGTACTTCGTCATGAAGGTCGGCCGCGTGCCGCACGTGGCCTACCACCGCCCGGGCGATCCGGCGGCCGCTGACCGGGTGGCGCTGACCATTGCCCGCCATGCCGCGCAAGGGCGCCTGCTGCGGGTCGTGATGCTGGCCCGCCTGGGCCCGAATGTCTGGCACGACACGCCGGCTGCCGCCATGGCCGTGCTGGAGGAACTGGAAGAAACCGCCCGGCTGTTCAACCAGCTCGGGCCCGAACACGCCGTCCCGCTCAGCGAGGACGCCATCGAAGAACTGCGCCAGCACTTTGGCGCCCACTGGTGAGAGATCCATGCCCCGTTTTGCCGCCAACCTCTCCATGCTCTACAACGAGCTGCCCTTCCTGGACCGCTTCGAGGCCGCTGCCGCCGACGGCTTCCAGGCGGTGGAGTACCTGTTTCCCTACGCTTTCAAGGCCGACGAGCTGGCCGCGCGGCTGAAGGCCCACGGCCTGCAGCAGGTGCTGTTCAACGCCCCGCCCGGCCACTGGGACGGCGGCGAACGCGGCCTGGCCTGCCTGCCCGGCCGGGAGACCGAATTTGCAGAGGGCATCGAACAGGCGCTGGACTACGCGCAGGCGCTGAGTTGCCCCCGGGTGCATGTGATGGCCGGCCTGGTGCCGCCCGATGTGTCGCCGGAAGCCGCCCGCACCACCTATGTGTACAACCTGCGCCAGGCAGCCCGGCTGGCCGGCAGCGTGGGGGTGAACCTGCTGATCGAGCCGATCAACCCGCGCGACATGCCCGGCTTCTTCCTGAGCCGGCAGGACCAGGCCCACGCGCTGGTGGCCGAGATCGGCGAGCCCAATGTGAAGGTGCAGATGGACCTCTACCACGCGCAGATCGTCGAGGGCGATCTGGCCATGAAGATCCGCCAGTACCTGCCCACCGGCCGCGTGGGACACATCCAGATTGCGGGCGTGCCGGAGCGGCACGAGCCCGACGTGGGCGAGCTCCACCACCCCTACCTGTTCGCCCTGCTGGACGACCTGGGCTACGACGGCTGGATCGGCTGCGAATACCGGCCACGCCGGGGTGCCGTACCCGGCGGCACCAGCGACGGACTGGGCTGGATCAGGCCCTGGGTTCCGAAGCGCTGACCCCCGGGCCGCCCGCCTCAGGCTCACTCGCGGCCAGCAGCTGCTCCAGCCGCTCCAGCCGGTGGCGGTGCGGCGTGGTGATGGCATAAAAGTGTTCTTCGAGCCGGGTGGATTGCCCGACCCGCACCAGCACGCCGTT
>PNMF01000069.1 GCA_013823485.1 Comamonadaceae bacterium | reverse complement strand
CCCACGCTGTGCGGCAGGCCGGCCAGCACCGCACCCACGCGCGCCACGTTCAGGCCCTGCTGGCCTTCCGGAATGGCGCAGCCGCAGATGATGTCCTCCACCGCCTTCGGGTCCAGGTTCGGCACCTGGGCCATGGCCGAACGCAGCACATGGGCCAGCAGCTCGTCGGGGCGCAGGTTCCGGAAGGAGCCCTTGTGCGATCGGCCGATGGGCGTGCGGGTGGCGGCGACGATGTACGCGTCTTGAACTTGTTTCATGGGGTGTCCTCAGTTCCGGACCGGCTTGCCGGTGTTGAGCATCCCGAGGATGCGTTCCTGGGTCTTGGGATGGACGATCAGCGCGCAGAAGGCCTGCCGCTCCAGCGTCATCAGGTATTCCTCGCTGACCAGGGTGCCGGGGTCGACATCGCCGCCGGTGACCACCTTGGCGATCAGGCTGGCGATGTGGAAGTCGTGCTGGCTGATGAAGCCGCCGTCGCGCATGTTGACCAGCTGACCCATGATGGTCGCGCGGCCGTCGCGGCCGGCCACCGGGAACAGCCGCTTGTGCGGCGCCCGCCAGCCACTGGCGAACAGGGCACGCGCTTCGTTGATGGCCACGAACAGCAGCTCGTCCTTGTGCGGCACCACCACGTCCGACGGCAGCAGGTAGCCCAGCTGGCGCGACTCCAGCGCGCTGGTGCCGACCTTGGCCATGGCGGCCGCGGTGAAGCCTTCGGTCAGGAACGGCAGCAGGTCCTTGCCGGTGGAGGCTTCGGCGTTCTCGGCGGCGCGGCGGGCAATGTAGGTCAGGCCGCCGGCACCCGGCACCAGACCCACGCCCACTTCCACCAGACCGATATAGCTCTCCATGTGGGCCACGCGGCGGGCGCTGTGCACCGCCAGCTCGCAGCCACCGCCCAGGGCCAGGCCCCGGATGGCGGACACCACCGGTACGTTGGCGTAGCGCAGGCGCAGCATCATCTGCTGCATGAAGCCTTCGGCCTCCTCGATGGCCGACACGCCCACCGCCATGAAGGCGGGCAGCATGGCCTGCAGGTCGGCGCCGGCGCTGAAGGGCTCGTCGCCCGACCAGATCACCAGGCCCTGGTAACGCTGCTCGGCCAGGTCGACCGCGGCCATCAGGCCTTCGCACACCTCGGGGCTGATGGCGTGCATCTTGGTCTTGATGCTGGCGATCAGCACCTGCTCGTCCAGGGTCCAGACGCGCAGGCTGTCGTTCTCCTCGATGGTGGTGCCGGCGGTGCGGTAGTCCAGCCCGCCCTCGCCCAGCAGGCGCTCGGGGAAATGCTGGCGCGCATGCACCGGCAGCACCCGGTACGGCTCGAACACGCCCTTGGCCGGGTTCCAGGAACCCTGCGGCGTGTGCACGCCACCCGCCTCGGCCACCGGGCCCTTGAACACCCACTCCGGCAGCGGCGCCTTGCACAGCGCACGGCCGGCGTCGATGTCCTCCTGGACCATCTTCGCCACCTCCAGCCAGCCGGCTTCCTGCCACAGCTCGAAGGGGCCCTGCTTCATGCCGAAGCCCCAGCGCATGGCCTGGTCGACATCGCGCGCGGTCTCGGCAATGGTGGCCAGGTGCACCGCGGCGTAGTGGAAGCTGTTGCGCAGGATGGCCCAGAGGAACTGGCCTTGCGCGCCTTCGGCGTTGCGCAGCAGGCGCAGGCGTTCGGCGGCCGGCTTCTTGAGCATGCGGCCGTACACCTCGTCGGCCTTCTGGCCGGCGGGCACGTACTCGCCGCTGTCCTGCTCGAAGCGCATGACGTCGCGGCCGACCTTCTTGTAGAAGCCGGCCTTGGTCTTCTGACCCAGGTGGCCGGCTTCCAGCAGCGCCTTCAGCACCGGCGGGGTGCCGAAGCTGCCGTAGAACGGGTCGGTGGCCTCGCTCAGGTTGTCCTGCAGCGTCTTGATGACGTGGGCCATGGTGTCCAGGCCCACCACGTCGGCGGTGCGGAAGGTGCCGGAGCTGGCGCGGCCCAGGCGCTTGCCGGTGAGGTCGTCCACCACATCGAAGGTGAGGCCGAAGTTCTCGACCTCCTTCATGGTGGAGAGCATGCCGGCGATGCCGATGCGGTTGGCCACGAAGTTGGGCGTGTCCTTGGCGCGCACCACGCCCTTGCCCAGGCCGGTGGTGACGAAGGTCTCCAGGTCGTCCAGGATGTGGGGCTGGGTGGTGGGCGTGGCGATCAGCTCCACCAGCGTCATGTAGCGCGGCGGGTTGAAGAAGTGGATACCGCAGAAGCGCGGCTTGATGGCCTCCGGCAGGGCCTCGGACAGCTTCGTGATCGACAGGCCCGAGGTGTTGGACGCGACGATGGCGTGCTCGGCCACGAAGGGCGCGATCTTGCGGTAGAGGTCGAGCTTCCAGTCCATGCGCTCGGCAATGGCCTCGATGATCAGGTCGCAGTCACGCAGCTGCTCCATGTGATCTTCGTAGTTGGCCTGGCCGATCAGGTCGGCATCGCGGGCCACGCCCAGCGGCGACGGCTTGAGCTTCTTGAGGTTCTCGACCGCACGGGTCACGATGCCGTTCTTCGGGCCTTCCCTGGCGGGCAGGTCAAAGAGGATGACCGGCACCTTGACGTTGACCAGGTGCGCAGCGATCTGCGCGCCCATCACGCCCGCGCCGAGCACGGCGACTTTCCTGACATTGAATCGGTTCATGGGATTTCCAGAAAGGGAGGGAGCGCGGGTCACTGGACCCGCTGCCAGACCTGCGTGCGGTAGAACGGGCCGAGGTAGCCGCGCATCTCCAGCTGCTGGCCGCCGTTCACCGGCTTGAGCCGGTTGCGGTAGACCTTGCCGTTGTTGGGGTCGACGATGGTGCCGCCCTCGTACAGGGTCGGGTCGCTGGCGCTCTGGCGCACGCCGCGCAGGATGTTCATGCCCACCACCGGCTGGTCCTTGCGGTCGTCGGTGCACTTCTCGCACACCGACCTGGGGTCGGTGGCGGGGTCCAGCAGGCGCTCGATGTGGCCGACGAACACGCCGTCCTTCTCGGTGATGCGCACCAGCGACTTTTCCTTGCCGGAATCGTCGTCGATGGTCTTCCACAGACCGACCGGGCTCATCTGCGCAGAGACGGAGGCACCGGCCAGGGCCAGCAGGGCGGCGAGCAGCGGCTTCTTCATGGCGATCAGGCCAGGGCCTCGTCGGTGTTCATCAGCACGGCGGCACCGGCCCGCGCAGTGCGCATGAGGGTGGCGGTCTCGGGGAACAGCTTGGCGAAGTAGAAGCGCGCGGTCTGGAGCTTGGCGGTGTAGAACGGGTCGGTGCTGCCGGCCGCGATCTTCTGCAGGGCTTCGCGCGCCATCAGCGCCCAGAAGTAGCCGAACACCAGGTGACCGGCCACCCGCAGGTAGGGCACGGCGGCGGCACCGGCCTCGTCGGGGTTCTGCAGCGCCTTGAAACCGATCTCGGTGGTGAACTTGGTCATCTGCTCACCCAGGTAGGCCACCGGGTTGATGAACTCGGCCATCTTCTCGTTGACGCCCTCTTCCTCCACCAGACGGCCCACCAGCTTGCCGAACTTGCGCAGCGTGGCGCCGTTGTTGCCCAGCACCTTGCGGCCCAGCAGGTCCAGCGACTGGATGGTGTTGGTGCCCTCGTAGATCATGTTGATGCGGGCATCGCGCACGAACTGCTCCATGCCCCATTCCTTGATGTAGCCGTGGCCGCCGAACACCTGCTGGCACTCGGTGGCGGCCAGGTAGCCGTTGTCTGTCAGGAAGGCCTTGGAGATCGGGGTCAGCAGCGAGAGCATCTCGTCGCTGTCCTTGCGCACCTTCTCGTCCGGGTGGGCATGCACCTTCTCCAGCAGCACCGCGCAGAACAGCGCCAGGGCGCGGCCGCCCTCGGCGTAAGCCTTGGCGGTCAGCAGCATGCGGCGCACGTCGGGGTGCACGATGATCGGGTCGGCCGGCTTGTCCTTGGCCTTGGGGCCGGAGAGGCTGCGCATCTGGATGCGGTCCTTGGCATAGGCCAGGGCGTTCTGGTAGGCCACTTCGGTCAGGCCCAGCGACTGGTTGCCCACACCCAGGCGGGCGGCGTTCATCATGACGAACATGCCCTGCATGCCCTTGTTCGGCTGGCCGACCATGGTGCCCACGGCGCCATCCAGCACCATCTGGCAGGTGGCGTTGCCGTGGATGCCCATCTTGTGCTCCAGGCCGCCGCAGTAGATGCCGTTGCGCTCGCCCAGGCTGCCGTCCTTGTTGACCAGGAACTTGGGCACCACGAAGAGGCTGATGCCCTTGATGCCGGGAGGCGCGTCGGGCAGGCGGGCCAGCACCAGGTGGACGATGTTGTCGGCCATGTCGTGTTCACCGGCGCTGATGAAGATCTTGTTGCCGGTGAGCTTGTAGGTGCCATCGGGCTGCGGTTCGGCCTTGGTGCGCATCAGGCCCAGGTCGGTGCCGCAGTGGGGTTCGGTCAGGCACATGGTGCCGGTCCATTCGCCGCTGACCATCTTGGCCAGGTAGGTGGCCTTCTGCTCGTCGGTGCCGTGGGTGTGCAGCGAAGCGTAGGCGCCGTGGGTCAGGCCGGGGTACATGGTCCAGGCCTGGTTGGCCGAGTTCATCATTTCGTACAGGCACTGGTTGACCGCCAGCGGCAGGCCCTGACCACCGTACTCGGGGTCGGAGCTGAGCGCGGCCCAGCCGCCTTCGATGTACTGCTTGTAGGCTTCCTTGAAGCCCTTGGGGGTGGTGACTTCGTGGGTCTTGGGGTCGAGCTTGCAGCCCTCGGTGTCGCCGCTGATGTTGAGCGGGAAGATGACCTGGCTGGCGAACTTGCCGGCTTCTTCGAGCACGGCATTGATGGTGTCCACATCGACCTCGGCGTGCGCCGGGATCTCGCGGAAGGTGTCGGTGACCTTGAGCACTTCGTGCATCACAAACTGCATGTCGCGCAGAGGCGGGTTGTAGACGGGCATGGGGGACTCCTTGCTGGGGTTTGTGAAACGGAAAGGGGATTCAGCGCTTGCGGCCGGCAGGGGCCGCAGGCGACGGGGGTTGCTGGCGGGCCAGGATGCTCTCGAAGGCCCGCACCGCGCGGCTGAGCGACTCCGGGCTGTGCAGGAAACGGGCTTCGTAGTGCAGCGCCAGGATCAGGGCATGCACTTCGAACGCCACCTGGGCGGCGTCGGTATCGGGGGCCAGGTGGCCCTCGGCCACGGCGATGTCGATGGCGCGCCGCATCGCGGCCAGCCAGGTGTTGACCGAGCCGGCCAGCGCGTCGCGCACCGGGCCGGTCCGGTCGTGGAACTCGACCGCACCGCTGATGTAGATGCAGCCCGAGTCGATCTCGACCGAGGTGCGTTTCATCCAGTTGGCGAACAGGGCGCGCAGGCGCGGCAGGCCGCGCGGCTGCGCCATGGCGGGGTAGAACACCTCGTCTTCGAACCGGGTGTGGTACTCGCGGATGACCGAGATCTGCAGCTCCTCGCGGGAGCCGAAGTGGGCAAAAACGCCCGACTTGCTCATCTGCATCACCTCGGCCAGGGCGCCGATGGACAGGCCTTCCAGCCCGATCTGCGTGGCCAGGCCCAGGGCGGCATCGACGATGGCGGCCTTGGTCTGCAGGCCTTTCTGCAGCGGGCGCGATCCGTCGGCGGCGGCATCGCGCGGGCGGCGGGTGCGGGACGGAAGGGTGGTGGACATGGTGCGGCGTAGAAATCGAACGACCGTTCTATTTTTACCGCAATTCGGTGACGGCGCACCGACACCCGGGTCTTTCACCCGGGATTGTTTAGGCCCCGCCCTCTAAACCGAGGGTTAACCCGGATGAGGCGCCGGCACCTCGCGCACCGCGTCGCCGCCGATGGCCCAGACCCGGTCGCCGGCCTGCGGGTCGATCGGGTGCATGCCGGTGAAATCGCCAAAGGCCGGCAACACGCCGACCGGGCGGGCCAGCGCGTCGCCGAACCAGAAACAGGGCAGGCGCAGGCGCTGCCGCGCCGGGCCGCGCAGCACGGTGCAGGGGTGCCAGTGACCGGCCAGCGTGTAGGCGCCGGGCACGCTCTGCGGTTCGTGGCACAGCGCCCAGGGGCCGACACGCCAGGGCTCGTCGTGCAGCGCCACACCCCAGTGGGCGGGCGGGTCGCCGGCGGCGGCGTCGTGGTTGCCGCGCACCAGATGCAGCGCCAGACCGGGCGCCGCCGGGTGGTCCCGCATGGCGGTCAGGGCCGTCTGCACCGACTCCAGCATGACGGCGCTGCGGCCGCGCGCGGCGTGCAGCAGGTCGCCCAGCACCACCAGGCGAACCGGCTGCGCCGACTGCAATTCGGGCGGGAGCCGGTGCAGGTCGTCCAGCAGGGCACGGAGCTGATCCAGGGTGCCGCCGGTACTGGCTTCGGGCACCGGCACGCCCAGGCGCCGGAAGCTGGCCGCCTTGCCAAAGTGCAGGTCGGCCACCAGCAGGGCTGCTTCATCGGGCAGCCAGATGGCACCGGACGGGTGCAGCACCAGCCGCAGGCCGGTGGCGCCCGTGGCGCCCTTGGCCAGCGCCACCGGCACCCAGGACTTGGCCGGGGTCAGGGCCGGGCGCCCGGCAGCAGCAGGGCCAGGGCGTGTTCCAGTCCCTCACCCGGGCTGCGGCGGAAGCCGCTGCGGGCAAAGCGCTGCAGGCGGCCGACGCAGAAGGCGGTGATGACCGAGGCATCGCCCTGGGCATCGACCGTGGGGGTGGCGGCACCGGCGGCCGCGGCGGCCTCGCGCAGGTCCTGCCGCAGGGCCGATTCGATCTTGTCGAAGAACAGGTTCATGCGCTGCTGCAGGCGCTCGTTCTCGAACACCAGCGCATCGCCCACCATCACGCGGGTCATGCCGGGGTTCTTCTCGCCGAACTGCAGCAGCAGGCCGACCAGCTTGCGGCAGCGCGCCAGCGGGTCGGACTCGCGTTCGGCCAGCTGGCCGATGAGACCGAACACCGACTGCTCGATGAATTCGATCAGGCCCTCGAACATCTGGGCCTTGCTGGCGAAGTGGCGGTAGAGCGCCGCCTCGCTCACTTCCAGGCGGGCGGCCAGGGCCGCGGTGGTGACCCGCTCGGCACCGGGCTGTTCGAGCATGGTGGCCAGCGCCTGCAGGATCTGCACGCGGCGTTCGCCCGGGCGGGGGCGCTTGCGGCCGGCCGCAGGCGCATCGGCCTCGGCATCGACGGGAGCGGAAGACTCGGACGGCAGGGATGTCATGGCGGGAGATCCGTGGAGGCCTGGGCCGGTGCGCGGATTCTCGCACAGCCCGATACATCCGCTTACCCGCAGACACGAGTGTGGCTGCGGGCCCCAAGGCTAGTGGGTGGCCGCATTCAACGGGACGCGGATGCGCAGCCCACGGCCATGGGAACCGGCCGAAAACTCCAGCCGGGTCTGGTGCACCCGGGCAATGCTGTCGGCAATGGCCAGGCCCAGGCCGTTGCCCTCGCCCACCGTGCCGGGCACCCGGTAGAAGCGCTGCAGCACCCGCTCGTGTTCCTGCGGCGGGATGCCGGGGCCGTCGTCCTCGACCTCGATCCAGGTGAACGCGGCCGGCCCGGCCTCTTGCCCGCAGCGCAGGGTGACGCGGCCGCCGCCGGGGGTGTACTTGACCGCGTTGTCCACCAGATTCATCAGCAGCTCGCGCAGCAGCCAGGCATGACCCAGGGTGCGGGCCGGCTGCACCTCCAGGCCCAGGTCGAGCCCGCGTTCGGTGGCAGCGTCCAGGTGCACGCCGAGCGCGGTCTCGCACAGCTCGACCAGGTCGACCTGCTGGCGCGCATGGCTCTCGCCGGCCAGGGTGTCGGCGCGCGACAGGGCCAGCAGCTGGTTGGCCAGCTGCGAGGTGCGGCGGGTGGCTGCGCGCAGGCGCAGCACCTGGTCGGCGCGCAGGGTGAGCAGGTCGCCGCTGCCCAGGCTGCGGGCGCCCTGGGCCCAGGCTTCCACCTGGGCCTGCAGGCCGGCCAGCGGGGTGCGCAACTGGTGCGCGGCGTCGGCCACGAAGCGGCGCTGCGCGTCGGTCTGGGCATCCACCAGCGCCAGCAGGCGGTTGAGCGAATCCACCAGCGGGCGCACTTCGGCCGGCGAGGCGTCGGCATCGAAGGGGCGCAGATCGCCCGGGGCGCGGCTTTCCACCACCTGCTTCAGTTCGATGAGGGGCTGCAGCGCGCGGGCCACGCCCCAGATGACGGCCGCCGCCGCCACCACGAACAGCAGCAGGTTGGGCAGCAGCACGCGGGTGAGCACGTCGCGCAGCCAGTGCTGGCGGGGGTCGGTGCCGTCGGCCAGCATGACCACCAGTTCGCCGGCATCGGTCCGCACCCGCTGGGCCACCAGCCGGTAGGTGACGCCGCCTTCCACCACGCTGAGGAATTCGGCGCTGTCGGTGCTGGGCAGCACCGTGGGCAGCCAGCGTTCGCCCAGCAGCAGCGCGCCCTGGGCATCGAGCACGCCCAGGGTGGCGGCGCCCTGGCTGTCCTGCAGGAATTCAAGCAGCGAGGGGGCCAGCAACAACGAGAGGCCGGGGTGCTGGATCAGGTCGTCGGCATCGGGCACCACCAGCGGGGCAGCGCTCGACCGCGGGCCGACGATCTGCGCCTTGACCACCGAATCGGCCAGCATCGGCACCAGCCGCTGCAGGCGCTGGTCCTGCTGCAGCGCGGCGGTGCCGGCGGCCTGGTAGTTGATGGCCACGCTGATGACCGCGATCAGCGCGATGGTGGCCAGCAGCAGCACCAGCAGGCGGCGCTGCAGCCCGCCGATCACGCCGCGCGAGAACAGGCCTTCAAGCAGCGGGGGAGGTTGCAGCGCCATCGCCCGCCGCCTTGAGTTCGAGCCGGTAACCGAAACCCCGGATGGCGCGCAGCGCAATGCCGGACGGCTCCAGCTTGGCCCGCAGGCGCGACACATACACCTCGATGGCGTTGGGGGTGATCTCCTTGTCCCAGCCGGTCAGCGCGAGCAGCAGCTTGTCCTTGGCGGCGGGCTTGGGTGCCTGCATCAGCAGGTACTCCAGCACCGACCATTCGCGCGGCCCCACCTCCAGCACCTGGCCGGCCAGCACGATGCGCCGCTGGGCCTGGTCCATCTCCAGCGGGCCGAAGCTGAGCACGGCCGAGGTGGCGGCCTGCGAGCGGCGCAGCAGGGCGCGCAGGCGGGCCAGCAGCTCGGGCAGCTCGAAGGGCTTGACCATGTAGTCGTCGGCGCCGATGTCCAGGCCCTGCACCCGGTCGTGCAGCGCGTCGCGGGCGGTGAGGATCAGCACCGGCATGGCCTGACCGTTGCTGCGCAGGCGGCGGGTGAGTTCCAGGCCGTCCATGCCGGGCAGGCCGATGTCGACGATGGCGGCATCGAAGCTCTCCGACTGCAGCGCCTGCTCGGCGCGCTCGGCGCTGCCCACCCAGTCGACCGAATAGCCGGCGTCGCACAGCCCCAGCTTCATGCCGCTGGCGACCATCACGTCGTCCTCGACCAGCAGCAGCCTCATCGCTTGATCATGGTGCCGAAGGGCTCGTTGCCGAGCACCTCCAGCAACAAGGCATGGGGCACGCGGCCGTCGATGATGTGGACCGCATTCACGCCGCTGCGGGCCGCGTCCAGCGCACCGGCGATCTTGGGGATCATGCCGCCGGAGATGGTGCCGTCTTCGACCAGCTCGTCGATGCGGCGCGGGGTCAGCTCGGACAGCAGCTGGCCGTCCTTGTCGAGCACGCCGCGGATGTTGGTGAGCATGAGCAGCTTCTCGGCCTGCAGCACGGTGGCCAGCTTGGCGGCCACCACGTCGGCATTGATGTTGTAGCTCTCGTTGCGGTCGCCGAAACCGATGGGGCTGACCACCGGGATGAACTGGTCGTCCTGCAGCGCCTGGACCACCGCCGGGTCGATGCCGACGATGTCGCCGACCTGGCCCACGTCGTGCTCGCGGGACGGGTCCTTGGGGTCGGTCAGGCGCAGCTTGCGGGCATGGATCATGGCGCCGTCGCGGCCGGTCAGGCCCACCGCCTTGCCGCCGGCCTGGTTGATCAGGCCCACGATGTCCTGCTGCACCTCGCCGGCCAGCACCCACTCCACCACCTCCATGGTTTCGGGGTCGGTCACGCGCATGCCCTGGATGAACTCGCCCTTCTTGCCCAGGCGCTGCAGCAAGGTCTCGATCTGCGGGCCGCCGCCGTGCACCACCACCGGGTTGATGCCCACCAGCTTGAGCAGCACCACGTCTTCGGCAAACGCCGCCTGCAGAGCCGGGTCGGTCATGGCGTTGCCGCCGTATTTGATGACCATGGTGCGGCCGTGGTACTTGCGGATGTACGGCAGGGCCTGGGCGAGAACGCCCGCACGGTCGAGCGGGGACAGGGGTTGGGTCGTGTCGGACATGGGCGGGACAGGGGCGAAGGGGGTGAGGAATGGAGCAGCCCCCGATTCTAGGGACGCCACCCCGCCCTGCCCCGCCGCAGGTCCGCCGCCGGGCTCAGAAATGGATGCCGCGCATCATCTGCTGCATGGCAATCGCCTCCGGCGATAGCTGGGGCCTGGCACCCTTGTCGCCCTTGGCGGCCGACGAATCCGGGAACATGCGGAAGCTGGTGTTCATGACGATCTGCGCCACACGCGGCACCAGCGCGTGCATGACCTGACCGGTCACACCCAGGCGGGTGGCAATGCGCACCGGCCGGAAGATGCAGGCATGCGCGATCATGTCGGCCGCCTCCTCCGGGGCCAGCGTGGGCACGTTCTTGTAGATCTGGGTCGGCGCGATCATGGGGGTGCGCACCAGCGGCATGTTGATGGTGGTGAAGGTCACGCCCTGGTCGGCGAACTCGCTGGAGGCGCAACGGGTCCAGGCGTCGAGCGCGGCCTTGCTGGCCACATAGGCCGAGAAGCGTGGGGCATTGGTCAGCACGCCGATGGAGCTGATGTTGACCACATGCCCGCGCTTCTTCGCCACCATGCCTGGCAGCAGCCCCATGGTGACGCGCAGGCAGCCGAAGTAGTTGAGCTGCATGGTGCGCTCGAAGTCGTGAAAGCGGTCGTAGCTGCTCTCGATGGCGCGGCGGATGGAACGCCCGGCGTTGTTGATCAGGTAGTCCACGCCGCCGTGGTTCTGGATCAGCAGCTGCACGAAACGGTCGCAGTCGGTCATGTCGGCGATGTCGGCCGCGTAGGCCACGAAGGCATATCCCTTGGCCTTGGCTTCGGCGCAGGCTTCGTCGAGCTTGTCCTGGTCGCGGCCGCAGATGATGGTGGTGGCACCGGCTTCGGCAAACTTGTGGGCCGCCGCCAGGCCGATGCCCGAACTGCCCCCGGTCACCAGCACCACCTTGCCGCCCACCGTGCCCTTGAGGCTGCGGTCGATGTGCAGGTCGGGGTCGAGGTGGCGCTCCCAGTAATCCCACAGGCGCCAGGCGTAGTCGCGCAGGTTCGGGCATTCGATGCCGCTGCCCTTGAGCGCGGCCAGCGTGAGGCGGCAGTCGAAGCGGGTCGGGTAGTTGACGAAGGTCATCATGTCCTCGGGCAGCCCGAGGTCCTGCATGACGGCGCGGTACACCCGGCGCACCGGCGCCAGGGCCATCAGCCCCTTCTTCACGCTCTTGGGAATGAAGCCCAGCAGCGCGGCATTGACGAACAGGTTCATCTTGGGCGCGTGGGCAGCCTTGCTCAGGATGTCCAGCACATCGCCCACGCGGTAACCGGTGGGGTCGACCAGGTGGAAGCACTCGCCGCCGGCGCGCTGGCCGTGGCTGATGTGGTCGAGTGCCGCGACCACGAAGTCCACCGGCACGATGTTGATGCGCCCGCCCTCCAGACCGACGCTGGGCATCCACGGCGGCAGGATCTGCCGCATGCGCTGGATCAGCTTGAAGAAGTAGTAGGGCCCGTCGATCTTGTCCATCTCGCCGGTGCGGCTGTCGCCCACCACCGCAGCCGGCCGGTACACCGTCCAGGGCAGCTTGCACTCCTTGCGAACGATCTTCTCGCTCTCGTGCTTGGTCATGAAGTAGGGGTGGTCGATGTTCTCGGCCTCCTCGAACATGTCCTCACGGAACACCCCTTCGTACAGGCCGGCCGCCGCGATCGACGACACATGGTGGAAGTGCCCGGCCGATATCGCCCGTGCGAACTCCACCGTGTTGCGGGTGCCGTCGATGTTGACCTTGACCTGGCTTTCCTCGTCGGCCTCCAGGTCGTACACCGCGGCCAGGTGGTAGAAGTGGTCGACCTGCCCCTTGAGGGCGCGGATGTCATCGCCGGACACGCCCAGCTTCTTCTCGGTCAGGTCGCCGAACACCGGCAGCGCGCGGCTCGGGCCCACGCCCCAGAACTCGCGCAGCTGCGCCACCTTGGCCTCGCTCTCGCGCCGGATCAGGAAGTGCACCACCGCGCCCTTGCGCTGCAGCAGCCGGGCCACGAGGCGTTTGCCGATGAACCCGGTGGCGCCGGTGACGAAGTAATGCATGTGAGGTCTCCTGGGTACGTGGATAGGGTGTCGGGATGGCCGCCGATTCTGGCCTGCAGCCCGCCGCTTGCGATTCCGAACAAACCCGTGGCAGGCCCGGGTGCTGGCCACGGGCGGGCGTTTTTTAGTCTGCCTTCCCTACACAGCCCCTGCCACCGAAGCCACCATGCGACTTCCGCCGTGGCCTGGCCACGCCCCTTCCCCCGCATCAGGAGAACACCATGGTCAAGAAGGTCAGCAAGAACAGCAGCGCATCGTCCACCGCCAAGGCATCGAACCACTCGGCCCTGTCGGGCGCCATCAAGGATTCGGCCCAGCAGATCTGGCTGGCCGGCCTTGGCGCCTTCGCCAAGGCGCAGGCCGAAGGCGGCAAGGCCTTCGAGGTGCTGGTGAAGGAAGGCCTGTCGATCCAGCGCAAGACCCAGGCGGCCGCCGAAGAGCGCATCTCCGACGCCACCAGCCGGGTCAGCAGCATGGCCAACGACATCTCGTCCAAGGCCGCCGGCAAGTGGGACAAGCTGGAGTCGCTGTTCGAGGAGCGAGTGGCCAAGGCCCTGGGCACCCTGGGCGTGCCGACCGCTCGCGACATCGAGGCCCTGATGGCCCGCATCGACGAACTCAACGCCCATGTGGCCGAACTGACCGGCAAGAGCCCGGCCACCGCCCGCCGCGCCGCTGCCCGGCCGGCCGCCAAGGCGGCAGGCAAGGCCCCGGCAAAGGCGGCACCCAAAGCCGCTGCGAAAGCCGCCGCGAAAGCCGCTGCCAAGCCGGCTGCGAAACCGGCAGCAAAAGCAGCCGCCAAGGCGCCGGCCCGCCAGCGCGCAGCAGCCAAGGCCAGCCCCGCGGCCTGACCGGCGCGGCAGCCCGGCTGACCGCCGCGTGCTGCTGCATCGCAGCACGCCACAGCCGCCCGCCGGCCTACACTCGGCCGAATGAATACCCCCCGCCGCACCCGCAACCGCAAGGCCGCGCCCCGTCTGGCCCTGGCGCTGGCCGGCGGAGGACCGCTGGGTGCCATCTACGAGATCGGTGCCCTGTGTGCGCTCGACGCCTGCCTGCCCGGTCTGGACCTCAACCGCTGCGACCACTACGTGGGCGTGTCGGCGGGCGGCTTCATTGCGGCCGGCCTGGCCAACGGCATGACGCCGCGCGAGCTGCGCGATGCCTTCATCGATGACCGGTCCGGCCCGCAGAGCTTCGATCCGTCGTGGCTGCTCAAGCCCGCCTGGGGCGAGCTGGCCGGCCGTGCGGCCCGCGTGCCCGGCCTCTCGGCCAGTGCGCTGCAGGCCTGGCTGCTGCAGGGCAAGTCGTTCACCAGCGCGTTCGAGCGGCTCGGTGCGGCCCTGCCCACCGGCGTGCTGGACAACGAGGCCATCCACCGGCAGATCGAACGCCTGTTCAGCCTGCCCGGCCGGACCAACGACTTTCGCCAGCTCGGCACCAAGCTGACGCTGGTGGCCACCGAACTCGACAGCGGCGAGGCCGCGCCGTTCGGTCAGCCCGGCTGGGACCATGTGCCGATCTCGCGCGCCATCCAGGCCAGCGCCGCGCTGCCGGGGTTGTTCCCGCCGGTGTGCATCGACGGCCAGCACTATGTGGACGGCGCCCTCAAGAAGACGGTGCACGCCTCGGTGGCGCTGGAAGACGGCATCGACCTGCTGATCTGCCTGAACCCGCTGGTGCCGTTCCGCGCCGGGCCCGACGCACCGCGCCAGCGCGGCATTCCGGCGCTGGTCGAAGGCGGCCTGCCGGCGGTCATGAGCCAGACCTTCCGCTCCATGATCCATTCGCGGCTGGCGCTGGGCTTCAAGCACTACGAGCGCGCCTGGCCGGACACCGACATCCTGCTGATCGAGCCCGAGCAGAGCGATGCCGAGCTGTTCTTTGCCAACACCTTCAGCTACAGCCAGCGCCGCGAAATGGCCGAACACGCCTTCCAGCAGACGCGCCGGCTGCTGCAGCGCCGCGCCGGCGAGCTGGCGCCCCGGCTGGCCCGGCACGGCATCGCGCTGGACCGCGACGCCTTGAGCGACCCCGACCTGCGGCTGCTCCCGCCGCTGCCACCCCGCCGCCCGGCAGCCCCCGATGCCGTGGCCCGGCTGCACCTGGTGCTGGACCGCCTGCAGGCCGCCCTGCCGGCGACGCCGGCCCGCCCGGCCCCATGACCGAGCGCAAGCCCCGGCGCCGCACCGCCGAGCGCATCCTGGAAACCACGCTGGCGCTGTTCAACCGCTTCGGCGAACCCAATGTGTCGACCACATTGATCTCGGCCGAACTCGGCATCAGCCCCGGCAACCTGTACTACCACTACCCGGCCAAGGACGAGCTGATCAACTCGCTGTGCCAGCAGCACGAACGCGCCCTGGCCGAACTGCTGGGCGCGGCCGACGGCGTGCGCCATGTGGAGGACGCCTGGTTCTTCCTGCACTCGCTGTTCGAGATCATCTGGCAGTACCGCTTCCTGTACCGCGACCTGAACGACCTGCTGTCCAAGAACCGGGTACTGGAGACCCGCTTCCAGGCCGTGCTGCAGGACAAGACCCGGGCCATCCGGCAGATGCTGGCCAGCCTGAGCCGGCACGGCGCGGTGCAGATCGACGCCCGCGAGCAGGAAGCCACCGCCACCAGCATGGTGGTGGTGCTGACCTACTGGCTGAGCTTCGAATATGTGCGCGACCCGCGCCACGCGCTGGAGCCGGACAACGCCCAGCAGTCACTGCTGCGCGGCGCCGGCCATGTGCTGCACCTGCTGGCGCCCTACCTGGTGCCGGAGCAGCGCCAGCACCTGATCACGCTGATGGAGGCGTACCAGCGCTGAGCCAGCGTTCGACCAGCCGCACCCACAGCGTGGCGCCCAGCGGAATCAGGTCGTCGTTGAAGTCGTAGCTCGGGTTGTGCAGGGTGCAGGGCCCGCCGCCATGGCCCATCTCGCGGTGCAGGCCGTCGCCGTTGCCGATGAACACATACGCCCCGGGCGTGTGCTGCAGCATGTAGGCGAAGTCTTCGGCACCCATGGTGGGTTCCTGGTCGAGCAGGCCGGCCTCGCCGACGATGTCGGTCATGACCCCGCGGATGAAGGCGGTCTCGGCCTTGTGGTTGATGGTGGGCGGATAGTTGCGGCGGAAGCTGAATTCCACCGTGGCACCGAAGGCGGACGCGGTGTGCTCGGCGATCAGCTTCATGCGCGACTCGATCAGGTCGAGCACCTCGAAGGTGAAGGTGCGCACCGTGCCCTGGATCACGCAGCTGTCGGGCACCACGTTGGTGGCCTCGCCGGTGTGGATCATGGTGACCGAGATGACGCCCGCATCCACCGGCTTCTTGTTGCGGGTGATGACGGTCTGGAAGGCCTGCACCATCTGGCAGGCCACCGGCACCGGGTCGATGCCGTTGTGCGGCAGCGCCGCGTGCGAGCCCTTGCCCCGGATGGTGATGTGGAACTCGTTGCTCGACGCCATCACCGGCCCCGGGCTGGCGGCAAAGCTGCCCACCGGCATGCCGGGCCAGTTGTGCATGCCGAACACCGCCTGCATCGGGAAACGCTCGAACAGGCCGTCCTTGATCATTTCGCGGGCGCCGCCACCGCCCTCTTCGGCCGGCTGGAAGATCAGGTAGACCGTGCCGTCGAAGTCGCGCTGGGTGGCCAGGTGCCGGGCCGTGGCCAGCAGCATGGCGGTGTG
>PNMF01000068.1 GCA_013823485.1 Comamonadaceae bacterium | reverse complement strand
GGCGCTGCCCTTGCGTGCGGCCTGCACCGCCCTGCAGGCCCTGGCCCTGGGCGGCACGGCGGTGGGAACCGGCGTCAACGCCGATCCGCGCCAGGCCCGGCGCTGCTGCGAAGCGCTCTACCAGGCCACCGGCATTGCCTTCGCGCCAGGCGACAACCGCTTCGCCCTGATGGGCGCGCAGGACGTGGCGGTGTCGGCCTCGGGCGCGCTCAAGACCCTGGCGGTGGCGTTGATGAAGATCGCCAACGACCTGCGCTGGATGAACTCCGGCCCGCTCGCCGGTCTGGGCGAGATCGAGCTCGAAGCCCTGCAGCCGGGCTCGTCCATCATGCCCGGCAAGGTCAACCCGGTGATCCCAGAAGCCACCGCCATGGTGGCGGCGCAGGTGATCGGCAACGACGCGGCCATCACCATCGCCGGCCAGTCAGGCAACTTTGAGCTCAACGTCATGCTGCCGCTGGTGGCGCGCAACCTGATCGAGAGCATCGAGTTGCTGGCCGGCGCCATGCCCCTGCTGGCGGACAAGGCGATCACCAGCTTCAAGGTCAACGAGGTGCGGCTGCAGGACGCGCTGGCGCGCAACCCCATTCTGGTGACCGCGCTCAACCCGGTGATCGGCTACGCCCAGGCGACCGAGATCGCCAAGCAGGCCTACCGCGAGGGCAGACCCATCATCGACGTGGCGCTCGAGTGCACCGAACTGCCGCGCGAAGAACTGCAGCGCCTGCTGGACCCGGCGCGCTTGACCGGTGAGGACTGAGGGGCCGATGGATCACCAAGCAGAAACTCTCCCGGCACAAGAACAACAAGGTGAGACCCGGACCGCAGCGGTTCTCCGACCGCGCCAATGGCTGGGTCTGGCCATCGTGCTGGTCGGGGCGCTGGTTCTGGTCGCCCGGAGCTGGCAGTCGCTGTCCCTGCTGCCCCATGTGGGCGAAGCGCTGGTGCTGGGCAGCGTGGCTGCGCTGGCCACAGCGCTGGGCGTACTGCCGATGCTGCTGCTGCGCGAACCGCAGCAGCGCACCCTGGACGTCCTGCTGGGTTTCGGCGCCGGCGTGATGCTGGCGGCCACCAGTTTTTCCCTGCTCAACCCGGCCCTGGCCGCTGCCCAGGCGGCGGGTCTGGGTTCCTGGCCGCGTGCCTTGGGCGTCGGGCTGTCGCTGCTGTGCGGGGCTGGACTGCTGATGCTGGTTGAGCGCTTCCTGCCGCACGAGCACTTCTTCGGCGGCGTCGGTCGCGCCGGGCCGACGCGCATGCGCCGCGTCACGCTGTTTGTGCTGGCCATCGTGCTGCACAACATTCCCGAAGGCATGGCCATTGGCGTGGCTGTAGCGGGGGCCGACGCGGCACGCGCCAGCGCGCTGACCATGGGCATCGCCATCCAGGACGTGCCCGAGGGTCTGGTGGTAGCGCTCGCGCTGCGTGCAGCGGGCATCCGCCTTGCGCTGGCCGCCGCAGTGGGCGCCCTCTCGGGCCTGGTCGAACCGGTGGCCGCTGTGCTGGCTGCTGCGGCCACCGGTGTCTTCCACAGCCTGCTGCCCTGGGGCCTGGCCTTTTCGGCCGGCGCGATGCTGTTCGTCGTCAGCCACGAAGTGATCCCGGAGTCGCACCGCCAGGGGCATGAGCGCTGGGCCACCACCGGCCTGCTGCTGGGCTTCGTGCTCATGATGGTGCTGGATACCGCGCTGGGATAGACCGATCCACCTGATTTTTCAACTGCAACCCCAAGGAGACCCCTGCCATGAAGATGTTTCAACGTTTCCACCTGGCCGCCGCCTCGCTGCTGGTCGGCCTGGCCCTCGCGGCCCCCAGCCACGCCGCCGAACACGTCGTCCATATGCTCAACACCGGCAAGGACGGCTCCATGGTCTTCGAGCCCGACTTCATCAGGGTCGCGGTCGGCGACACCGTCGTCTTCAAGCCCACCCAGAAGGGCGCGCACAACAGCGCCTCGCTGCTGCTGCCGGCCGGTGCCAAGTCCTGGAAGAGCGCATTCGACGTCGAGGTGAAGGTCAAGATGGAGAAGGAAGGCGTCTATCTGTACGTCTGCGAGCCGCACAAGGTGATGGGCATGGTCGGCGTGATCCAGGTCGGCAAGCCGGTGAACCTGGCCGAGGCGAAGGCTGTGGCGGCCCGGGAGTCAGCCACCTTCGCGACGGGCAAGGACCGCTTCGCCAAGGCGCTGGCGCAGGTCAAGTGAGGACGCAGCGCTCGCGTGGAACTGCTGCGCCAGCACATCCTGCGCTCAAGCGCAGGTCCTTCGGTGTTCAGGCCGCGCAGTCCGTCGCCAGTCCGGTCATGACGGCCTGCAGCTGTCCGATCAATGCGCATGCCAGGCCCGTGGCGATCATCTGCTCGGCCTGGTCGCTCAGGTAGACCTCCAGCGCCACGTAGGCAAATGCCGGGTTCTGCCAGAGGCTGGTCGGCACCACGGTGCGCGCCCGGCTGGCCGGGTCGTCGCCCAAGGACCACACGCGCAGCGGTCCCTGCGCTGGTGGCGGGGCGGCTGCCAGCGCTGTGCGCAGCGCAGCGCAGACGAGGCGGTGAATATATCCGCACAAGGCCCCTGGCTGTCGCGACCGGTGTGCAGGTCGATCACCAGCCGGTGCCGGGGCCGGATGTGCGCCAGCAACTGGCCGTAGAGCGCGCGGTGCAGGGTCTGGTAGCGGAACACCTCGTCGGGTCGGGGGTGCGCGCCTGACAGGCCGTCGGGGATTTCCAGCAAATCCACCTGGCCCGGCGCGAGGGCGTCGGCGACGGCGCGACCGAAGTCCCGTTCCGCCCGGTGCACGCCGATGATCAGCAGCGTGTCGGCACCAGTGGCGGGCAGGGCGTTCACAGGCTCAGGGCGTCGGCGACGCCACCCATTCGTAGGCTGGCGACGCCGGGCTGGAGCAGCCGCAGCCACCGCACTTTCCGCAACTGCTGCCCGCGTCGCCCAGTCGGCGCACGCGCTGCTTGCGTTGCAGCAGGTCCAGCATGGCCTGCACCGCCTCGGTGGAACTGTCCAGGTGCAGGGCCATGTCCTGCACGCTGGCACGCTGGTGTTGTTGCAGGTAGCTGCTGAGCTGGCTGATCAGCATGACCGACTCCCTCAAGCGCCTTGCACGGCCAACCCGGCCGGCGTGCCACCCGCGCCCCAGCGGCGCAGCATCAGCAGCACCGCCACGAAGACCGCAACCACCGCGCCGATCCAGGCGGTTGAGCTTGCCGGATGCTGGGCCCAGGTCGCGGCCTGGTAGTACAGCGTGGCCACGCCGTAGCCCAGGCCGGTGGTCCAGGCGGCGACGAACACCGTCCAGCGCAGGCCGGATTCCTGGTAGACCGCTGCGATCGCGGCTGCGCAGGGGAAATACAGCAGGATGAACAGCAGGTAGGCAAAGGCCCCGGCCGCACCGTGGAAGCGCGCCGCCATGGCGCCGAAGGTGCTGGTGTGTACTTCCTGTTCTTCGGCCACGGCGGCCTGATCGCTCACGTCGCCGACGCCGATGCCCAGCGGGTCGGCCCAGCCGCCCAGCGCGTCCACCAGGTTGGCGGGGACGGTGGCGAAAGCACCCGAAAGCGCGCCGCCGAGCGAGAAGGGTTCTTCCTCACCGGCATCTTCGCCCGCGTCGCTGGTGGCCAACGCGGTGTAGGCCGCGTTCAGCGTGCCGACCACGGCTTCCTTGGCCAGCACGCCGGTGAAGATGCCCACGGCGGCAGGCCAGTTGTCGGCGTCCAGACCCATGGGCGAGAAGGCCGGCGCGATGCTGCGCCCCACTGCGGCCAGTACCGATTTGTCGCTGTCCTCGTTGCCGTAGCTGCCGTCGGTGCCGATGGCGTTGAGCACGTTGAGCACCAGCACCATGGGCACGATGATGCGACCGGCGCGCACCACGAAGCTCTTGAGGCGCTCCCAGGTGTGGATCAGGATGCCCTTGAGCGTGGGCAGGTGGTAGGGCGGCAGCTCCATGATGAAGGGCGTGGCCTCGCCCTGCAGCAGGGTTTTCTTGAGGATGAAGCCGGTGGCCACCGCCACCGCGATGCCGATCAGGTAGAGGCCGAAGACCACGTTCTGCGCGCCCTGTGGGAAGAAGGCTGCGGCGAACAGCACGTACACCGGCAGCCGCGCGCCGCAGGACATGAAGGGCGCCATGGCGATGGTGATCAGCCGGTCGCGCCGGTGTTCCAGGGTGCGCGTGGCCATGATGGCCGGTACGTTGCAGCCGAAACCCACGATCAGCGGCACGAAGCTCTTGCCCGGCAGCCCGACCCAGCGCATGAAGCGGTCCATGACGAAGGCCGCGCGCGCCATGTAGCCCGAGTCTTCCAGCACCGAGAGGAACAGGTAGAGGAAACCAATGACCGGGATGAAGGTGGCCACGGTCTGCAGGCCGCCGCCGATGCCCTTGGCCAGCAGCACGGTCAGCCATTCGGGCGAGCCCAGGCTGCCCAGCAGAGCACCGAAACCGTCCACCAAGAGCGCGCCCGCGGCCTGGTCGAAGAAGTCGATGAAGGCGCCGCCGAGGTTGATGGTGAACATGAACATCAGGTACATCAGCAGCAGGAAGATCGGGATGCCCAGCGCGCGGTTGAGCACCACGCGGTCGATGCGGTCGGTCAGGTCGGCCTTCAGGCGACCGCTCACCGTGGCGGTCTGCTGGTGGATCTGGTGCGCCAGGCCATAGCGCGCGTCGGCCACCGCGATGTCCAGGTCGCCCCCTGCCTGATCGGCCAGGCTGCGCGCTTCCTGCGCCAGCGCTTCGCCGGCCTGGTGGCGCGCCAGGTCGTCCCCTTCGAGCAGGCGCACCGCCAGCCAGCGCGGTGCGCAGTGGGCGGCCTGTGCGGCGGCCAGCAGGCCCGGCAGCAGCGCTTCGATGGCCGATTCCAGTGCTGGCGCGTAGCGCACCTGCACGACCGGCTGGCGCTGGTCACCGAGCGCCTGGGCGATGCTGGCCTTGAGCGCGTCCACGCCCGCGCCGGTGGAGGCCACCACCGGCAACACCGGGCAGCCCAGGCGCTGTGACAGGGCCTGGGTGTCGATCTGCATGCCCTTGTCCTGCGCCACATCCACCATGTTGAGCACCACCAGCATCGGCGCGCCCATCTCGGCCAGCTGCAGCGTGAGGTAAAGGTTGCGTTCGAGGTTGGCCGCATCGACGATGTTGATGATCAGGTCGGCGTCGTTGGCGTGGGCGTAGTCGCGCGCCACCTTTTCGTCCAGCGAAACCTCCTGGTCCACCACGTCCAGCGAATAGGTGCCGGGCAGGTCGACCACGCGAAAGGTCTTGCCCTCGCGCTGGTAGTGGCCGAATT
Organism: Comamonadaceae bacterium; assembly: GCA_013823485.1. Taxonomy (GTDB): domain Bacteria; phylum Pseudomonadota; class Gammaproteobacteria; order Burkholderiales; family Burkholderiaceae_C; genus Hydrogenophaga. The sequence goes on along the minus strand of PNMF01000068.1, from coordinate 10,993 downwards.
TCATTTCCACCGTCACGCCAGGCCAGTTGCCCACCCGCTGGTGCGAGCCGGTCAGGGCGTTGAACAGGGTGGTCTTGCCGCAGTTCGGGTTGCCCAGCAGGGCGATGGTGTGGGCGTTTTTTGGCGTCGTGCTCATCACAGTTTCTCCAGCATCAGCGCGTCGGCCTCGGCCTTGCGCAGGGACATCGCAAACCCCCGGACGGCGATCTCGACCGGGTCGCCCATGGGCGCCTTGCGGGTGATGCGGAACTCGGTGCCGGGCGTCAGGCCGAGCGACAACAGCTTGCGCCGGTAGGCGCTGCCGGTGGTTTCGTAGCCAGCGACGCGGGCGCTCTCGCCCACTTGCAGGTCTTTGAATTGCATGTGAATGCTCCTGTGGAAGGTTCGGGGAAAAGGTCAGGCCTTGCTGACCAGGATCTTCTGGGCCATGCCGCCGCCCAGGGCCAGCCGGGTGCCGCCGCGCAGCACCACCAGGCCACCGTTCTGGCGCTGCAACACCCGCAGCTCGCTGCCCACGTTCAGGCCCATTTCGGACAGGCGGCGCACCAAGCCCAGGCCGCCGTGCAGCGCGACCACGGTGACGCGTTCGTCTTCGTCGGCCATGGCCAGCGGAAAGGCCGCTGTGTTCACTGGACTACCCTCCGTGCTGCGCCCTGCGGGCTGCGGTGCGAGCTGGCTTGGGGGCGGCCCGGCGCCGAGCTCATGCCGGGGCCGCCGCGCCCGGTGACTGGTGTGCACCGCAGCGCTTGCGCTGGCGCGGCAGGCCGACACCGGCCAGCGCGCGCAGCAGGATGGCGATGGTGCTGCCGTTGTGCAGCATCGATGTACTGACCGGGCTGAGCCAGCCGAAGGCCGCCGCCGAGAGGATGGAGGTGTTGAGCCCCACCGTCAGGCGGAAATTGCTGGCGATCAGTTTTCGCGTGGCCTGGGCCAGAGCGCGTGCGTCGGCCACGCGGGCGATGTCGTCTTCCAGCAGCGCGATGTCGGACGCCAGGCGCGCGATGTCGGCGCCCTGGTGCATGGAAATGCCCACATGCGAGCCGGTGAGCGCGGGCGCGTCATTGACGCCGTCGCCGACGAAGGCGATCTTCGCGCCACTGGCCGCAAGCCGTTGCAGGACCTCGGCTTTCTGTTGCGGCAGCAGGCCGGCATGGCATTCGTCAATGCCCAGGTCGGCGGCCAGTGCCTGGGCGCGTTCGGCGTGATCGCCGGTGAGCATGAGGATGCGGCGCACGCCGAGCTGGCGCAGGCGCTGCAGCGTGGCCGCCGTGTTCGGGCGCAGGCTGTCGCGCAGGGCCAGCAGGCCCAGCAGGTGGCCGCCGAAACCGATGTAGAGCAGGGTCTTGCCCTCGTGGTGCAGGCGGTCCATCTGCCGTGCTTGCGCCCGGCTGATCGGCACTTGCTCGTCCTCCTCGACGAAGTGACGCGAACCGACCACGATGCGCCGGCCTTCGATCTCGCTGGCCACGCCGTGGGCGACGATGAACTCCACCTCCTTGTGGTTGAAGTGGTGGTGGTGATCCAGGCGGCGCGCCGCCTCCACCACCGCCAGCGCCATGGGGTGGAAGTAGTGCTCTTCCACCGAGGCTGCCATGTTGAGGATGTCCTCCGGCCCGTAACCGGGCAGGAAGGCCAGCGAGTCGGTCACCTCCAGCGTGCCGCTGGTGAGTGTGCCGGTCTTGTCGAAAACGAAGGTGTCGGCCTCGGCCAGGCGCTCCAGCGCGCCCGCGCCCTTGATGAGCATGCCGCTGCGCCCGCCCTCGTACATGGCGGCCTTGAAGGCCACCGGCGTGGACAGTTTGAGCGCGCAGGAATAGTCGGCCTGCAGCACGGCGGCCACGCGCTGCCAGTCCTGCGAGACCAGCCAGGTCGCGCCCGCCAGGCCCAGCACCAGGGGCACCAGGCGGTCGGCCAGGCGCGAGGCCTCGAGCTGCGTGCGGCTCTTGGCGGTGAGCGACTGCTCGACGAAATCGGCGATGCGCGCCGCCGCCGCCTGGTGGCCGACTTGTTCGGCGTAGATGCGCAGCCGACCCTCCTGCACCAGGGTGCCGGAGAGCACGCGGTCGCCGCGCTTGCGCACCACCGGCACGCCCTCACCGGTCATGGTGGCCTCGTTGACCAGGGCCTCGCCGCCGAGCACCGTGCCATCGACCGGGATCACGGTGCCGGTGGCCGCGATCACCGTGTCGCCCCGGCTCAGGGTGGCGGCGGGCACCAGTGCTTCGACGCCGTGGCGCTCGATCCAGACTTCTTCGTTCGTGGGCTTGAGCAGGCGCTTGAGCAATTCGTCGGAGCGCTGCTCGATCGAGTGTTCCAGGTACTCGCCCAGGGCCAGCAGGAAGGTGGTGGTGTTGGCGGCGGAGTGGTCCTGGCGGCCGATGGAAATGGCCACCGCCAGGGCTTCGAGCACGTGCGAGGTGATGCCCTCGCTCATCAGGTCGTCCATGGCCTTGCCGAACAGTGGCACCGAGGCCACCACCGCCACCGGCGTCTGCACCGTGGGCGGCAGGTTGCGCGAGGCCAGCAGCACGCCACCGGCGGCCAGTACGGCACCGAGTTCGCCGCCATGGCCCGCGTCCGCGTGCGCGGCAACGGGCAACACCGGCAGCTCGGCCAGCGCACGCAGCAGGGCGTCGGCACCGGTCTGCTGCGGATCGAAGGCCAGCACCAGCGAACGCGTGAGGCCGTTGACCTGGACCGAGCACACGCCGTCGAGACCGGCCAGCACGCGCTGGATGCGTTCGGGCTCGCTGGGCGCGCCTGGGGTGCAGCGGTAGCGCACGCGCAGGCGCGAAGCCGTGCGGTGCACCGGGCTGATCCGCTCGAACCAGATTGGTGGCATCAGGCCTCTCCGTGGCGCTCGGCTTCGGCCTCCGCCTTGAGGTCGGCCATCTGCTCTTTCATTTCTTCAAAACCACCGGCCACGCCGGCGTAGAGCTTCATGGCGCTCTTGAGGATCTTGCCGCGCAGCTCTTCGTCGGACAGCACCCAGGCCGCCGCCGCACCCACCACCGCGCCGATGAGGAACTGCTCGGTGTTGCGCGTGCGCAGGAAGGCCGGCAGTTGCTGCATGAAGCCGTTGGCGGCGGTTGAGGGGTTCAGACCCGGCATCGCGCCCTGGTTGCCCAGCGCGGCGGCCAAGCCGGCCTGGAAGTCGGCACCCATGGCATGGGCCGACTTGGCCTGAGCGTCCCAGGCGCTGGCGTCCTGTGCGCCGTAGCCCTGGCCATAGCTCATGCCCTGCATGCCTTGCCCCTGGCCGCTTTTGTGTTTCTTGTGTTTCTTAGCCATTGCGCTTCTCCTTCGTGGTGGGGGTGGCCGCCGCGTCGCGCAGCAGCCGTTCGATGAGGTAGACGCCTGCGGCACCGACCGAGGCCGCCATCACGGCGCGGGTGTAGTCGCCCTGGGCGGCGGCGCGTGCGGTGGCGTCGGCCGCGCCCAGCGCCGTGCCGCCCTGCAAAGCGCGGCGCAGCACGCGGCGGCGGGTGGCCTTGTTGCGCAGGTCGGGTGCGTCCTGCAGCGCGCTCAGGCAGGCGGTCAGCACGAAGCCCTTGAGAAATTCCTGCGAATGCACCGCAGGCAGCGTCGCATAGGCGATGGGCGCGGCCGACGGGGTGTAGGGCATCACGGGGTAGCGGTTCATGTTCGGGTTCTCCGGTGGGTTCAGCGGGCCGCCTTGTCGGCGGCTGGCGCGGGCTTGGCGCTGCTGCGCCGTTTGGCAGGTGCCTTGGCCGGGGCTTTGGCGGTGGACTTGGCGACCGCTTGGGTGGCGGTGCTGCGGGTCTTGCGCGCGGTCGACCGGGCCGCAGGCTTGGCCGACGCAGCGTCGGCCACCGGCGTGGTCAGCTGCTGGCGCACCTTGGCGCTGGCGCGTTCAATCACGGCCAGGCCCGAGGCCGTGGCACTGCTGAGGCTGGCCTGGGCTTTGTCCAGACCGGCCTGGGTGGCGTCGGAACGCACGAGCCGGATGGCCACTGCGCCCGCGGCCAGACCCAGTGCAAAGGGTAGAAGTGGAAACATGTCATTTCTCCTGGTGGGGTTGGCCGGTCTTGTGTCGGTACAGGTAGACACCTGCAGCGCCTGTCGCCATGCCGGCCAGCATGGCGGGGTGCGTGGTGCGGATGAGCGGGCCGACCAGGCCCAGTGGCCCGGCGCGTGGGCCGAGCTGGGCGAAGATCCGTTCGAGGAAGTCGGTGACCGCGCCGTGGCGTGCGTGGGCATTGACCGGCGCGATGCCGTGCTCGGCGTGGTACTGCTCCAGCGTGATCGCGTCGGCCACCGCCTGGCGAAAGGCCGGCAGGTGGTTGTCGCGCGAGGCCGCCTGCAGGCTCAGGAACACCTGCTGCATGCCCGCGCCCACCGCGTAGGGCAGCAAGCTGTCGTAGAGGCGGATGTTGGCCACTTCGCCGGCGACCGCGCGCTCGCAATTGGCGCGCCAGGTGGGCGCCACCGTGGTCTCCATCGGGAACGGGTCCAGCGGTCGCGGGCAGCCCAGCCGGTCGCACAGGCGGGCCAGGGCGTCGATGTGCTGCGCCTCCGAGCGCGCAATGGCGGCGAACGGCGCGCGCGCGCCGAAGGCCTCGACCACGCGGGTGTAGAAACTGCGCGCGGCGTATTCGTCATACATCGCGATGCGCACCGCCTGGTGCGCCACCGGGAACGGCGCGGCCGGCTGCACGCGCCGGCTGCGCAGGATCAGCTCATCGTGGTTCTGCATGGACGATCTCCTGATAGGCGCTGCGCAGCACGCCGTCGAGCACACGCGCTTCGGCGCTGTCCTGACCGCTCACGTAGTCGGGCCAGGCCTGCATGGGGATGAGCACCGGGTCGTATTCGACAGTGCATGAAAGCGCGAGCGGGTTGAGGTGCAGTGAGCGGATGCCCTGCACACGCTCCAGCACGGCTTGCACGCTGCGTGCCCGCGCCTGGTCGGTCGGCACGGCACGCAGGTCGGGCAGACCGGTGAGCTTCAGGCGCACACGACCGCGGATGTGGTGCACCAGGCGCACGGCCTGCAGCCACTGGCGCAATTCTTCGAAAGAGGGCACAAAAACACCTCGGCGACCCACCCGGCACCCTGTCGTGTGCACGGATTCCCTCGACGGAAGAGAAAGAGCCCTGGCTGGCGGTGGCTGGCTATCGGCAGGTGGGACCGGATCCGTCGCAAGCCCGGTACCTCTGACACCTTACGCCCGCTCACGGCAGAGGACATTGACGCTGATCAAGTGTGGAGAATGTCCGATGTCGCCCGACGTCGCGCGTCGCATGCGTGGGTCAACCTGACAACAGCATCCAGTGGTTGTCCATCTGCAGCGCGTGGGCCTGTTTGTGATGCAACGCTCGGGTGTGCGCCGACGCTGCGTCACTGCGGCTCCCATGCAGCAGCCCGGCCCCGCCACGGCTGCTGGCCAGCCACCAGTGCGTGCGGTCGGCGGCCAGCGCGCAGGCCTCGGCGTGTGCTATCGCGCCCTGCCAGACACCCTGCGCGCTGAACAGCGCCAGCCGGTCGGCGCGCGGGCAGCTCACGGCAAATCCCCCACCACCGCCGCCCGGCAGCGCGCAGATGTCACCGCCGTAGCCCGCCAGCACGGGCTGGTCTTGGGCGGCACGCAATGAATCGCCGTTCCACACCGCGCACACGGGGGCTGCGGCCTGCGCGGCTTTGTCCGGGTGCTCGGCCTGCAAGGCGACGCCCAGCGTTCGCGAAGTGGTGTCCCAGGCCAGGTGGCGGATGCTGAGGTGCGGGTCGCGCAGGCGCCACTGGCCCAGCAGTGCGCCGCTGCCCGGGTGCAGGGCCACCAGCGACGAATCCATGCGCCCCAGTTCGCGCTTGCTGCGGCCGGTTTCGGGCAGGGTGGGGATGCCGCCGTTGGCCACCATCAGCGTGCCGGCGGGCAAGTCGCCCACCGGCTGCGGCAGGGCCAGCAACTGGTGCGGGTCCATGCCGTGGGTGGACCACTCGCCGGTCTTCTCCAGCGATGCCGCGTCGCGCATGCCGAGCCGTCCTTGCGCGGTGTCCAGGTCGGTCTCGGTGGTCCAGAGCGTGGTGCCGTCGCTGCTGGCGATCACATGGCCGTTGAAGCGCCGGTCACCGTCGATCCAGTGCCACTGGGTGGTGCCCGTGCGGGGCTGCCAGCGCAGCAGCCAGTCGCCCGGGCGGCGCGCCACCGCCAGCACGCTGCCACCGGCTTCGGCCCACAGCCCGTGCGCACGCCTGGGCACCATCAGCGAGCGCTGCACCGACCACTGCGTATCGCCGACCGACAGCAGGCCGATGTGCTGCTCGTCCTTGATCTGCCAGGCGCCGAGCAGGGTGGCGCGACGGGGCTTCGCTGCCCAGACCGGCGCGGCGCCGAAAGCCGCCAGCAGTGCAAGAATCTCGCGCCGCTGAAGCGGCGCGAGATCAATCCCCATCTGCATCGGAGAAACCCAGCGGCACGTCCAGCGCCGCAGCGACCTCGGCCTGGTAGAGCGTGGTCACATCCTTGAGAGTCCGGGACAGGGCCATCAGGTCTTTGTCCAGGGCTCTGGCGGGCAAGCGCTTCATGGCGGCGTCTGCGGCGTCGAGTGCGGCGGCCCAACGCTGCGCCAGTGCCAGATGGCCCTTGCCCAAGAGCAGGGCTTCAATGGGGATCAGTCCCTCGCCCGGTTGCAGCGCTTGTGCCGTCTGCCCGGGCGTGAGGCGCGCCTGCGCGCGCAGGGCCTGCCACTGGGCGCGCCATTCGGCCTGGTTGTGTGCGGTGGCCAGCCGAGCGAACTCGGGGCGGTGTCCTTTGCCTGCGGTGCGGGCCTTTTGCACCGGCTGCTCGATGTGCATCCAGCGTAGCCGCTCCAGTCCGCCGAGCCACTGGTTGATCCACTCGGCAAAAGCGCTGCGCGCTGCTGCTTCGTCGGTGCTCCAGTCGCGCGCGCCCAGGGCGTCGAAGCCGACACGCAGCGCCGTGGCTTCGGCAGCCGTGGCTTCGGCGATGAGCACCAGGTAAGGGCAATGCGCCGGGTTCGGCGGGCCGACCAGCAGGCGCTCCAGGGTGGGGAAACCTTTGGCGGGTGCGCCGACGCGCTCCATGTCGGCCAGACTCATGGGCGCGCTTTTCAGCGCCTTTTCCAGCAGGGCCGGGCGCGGTGGCCAAAAGTCGATCTGCCGCTGCGAGCGGCGTTCGATGACGGGGCCGAGCGCGGGCGTGGACAGCGTGACCCAGGCCAGCAAGGCGTTGCGCCAGGCGTGCTTCAAGGGCGGCAGCGTGATCAGGCCATCGCAGTGCTGCCGAGCCGCCACCAGCAGCGCCTGGGCTTCGATGTCAAAAGCCTTCGCCAGTGGCGGCAGATGTTGGCCGTACAGGCCTTGCAGCGCCTGCTCGCCGCTGTAAAAGGGAAAGGCCACCGGGCTGCTGGATTGCGCCCACCCGGTGGCACAGGGCAGCATGGCGCCCGCAGCCAGCGCTGCCAGCAGCGCGCGCCGCTTCAGTGGGTGCGGTGTGTTCATCAGAGTGAATTCAGAGTGAATTGACGAAAGCGACCAGCGCATCGCGGTCGCGTTGGCTGAACTTGAGCACCTGTTCTTTGGCCCCCTGCGCTTCGCCACCGTGCCAGAGCACGGCTTCGAGCACACCGTTGGCGCGACCATCGTGCAGCAGGCGCTGATGGCCGTTGACGTCTTTGAACAGGCCAATGCCCCACAGCGGCGGCGTCTTCCATTGCCGCCCGTTGGCCAGGAAGTCGGGCCGACCGTCGGCCAGCTCCGGTCCCATGTCGTGCAGCAGCAGGTCGGTGTAGGGCCAGATGCGCTGGCCGCTGATCTTGCGGCCCGTCAAATGCGGAAACGGTGGCGCGCCGGTGGTGTAGCTGGGCCGGTGGCAGGTGGCGCACTGGGCCTGGGCAAACAGCGCCTGGCCGCGCAGCACCTGCGGGTCGGCGGGCTTGCGGCGGGCGGGCGGCGCCAGTGTGGCGGTGTAGAAAATCACATGACCGAGCGTCTCGTCGTCGATCTCCGGCACATCGGCGCTGGCCAGTGCCGATGGCATGAGGCCGTCGCGACCGCTGCGTTTGCCCCCGCCGTGCGGCGCGGCCAGGCAGTCTTTCTGCGCCGGGGTGCAGGCCTCCTGCCAGAACACGCTGCTGGTGATGCCCATGTCGCCGTTGAAGGCACCGGCACTCTGGTGCGCCACCGAGCCGGTGTTGGCCTTCCAGCCAAAGCGGCCAATGACTTCCTTCCTGGCAAACGCGTCCCACACCCGGTTCGGCATGCCCTTGATGGGGCCGGGCGCGGCGGCCTGTTCGCGGGCGTTGCGCAGGATTTCGCTCTCGGGGATCGCTTCGAGCAGACCCAGGCCAATCATCTGCGGTGCGATGCGCGGGCTCATCATCACGTCTTTGGCCATGGGGCCGTAGCCGAGCTGGGTCAGGCGGTATTCGGGCTTGTGCAGCGTGTAGCGCGTGCCATCCGCAAAGCGACCGCGAATGGGTGTGCTGCGGATCTCCACATGCCCCTCGGGCTTGACGCCCTGCACGGCGGCGTTGTTGAACTGGTCCCCGTAAGTCGGCTCGGGCTTGACACCCGCATGCGGATCGGGCGTGCCGGGCACCGACAGGCGGATCAGCAGCGCCACGGCGTTGTCCGGCTCCGGGCCGAGGGTTTTGTTCCAATCCGGCGGTGCGCCGCGACCATCCATCACATGGCAGCCTGCGCAAGAGCGCGCAATGAAGTGCGGTCCCAGGCCGTCGCGCGCGGTGGTCGAGGCCGGTGCCTCGACCCAGTTGCGTTTGAAGAAGGAGTTGCCGATGACAAACCGGGTGTGCTCGGCGTCTTCGAGATGGGCCAGCGGAAAAGAAAAAGCCTGGCGCCCGGTGGCGTGGACCGTGCCCTGCCCGCCGACTTTTTCACCCAGCGGATCCGGGTTGGCCTCTGCAGTGGCCAACCCGTGCAAGGCGAAAACCGCCGAACCGACAGCGATGGCCCCCATGGCCAGGACCAGGCGCGTGGCGGTGGGAAAGGTGGACATGGTTGAGGGACCGGAAAGCGCAGCCAAACTGCGAGAGAGGGAGTTCCTTCGAGGCCTGCGCGGAACCGGCTTTGCCGGGCCGCTGCAGGCGCCCCCTTGAGGGGGTGACGCGCCCTTGGGCGCGGCGCGGGGGTGGGCCAAACTTGTTCAAGGCTCCACCAGGGTGAGCTTGGCGATGCCCACGGCGCCGGCCGACTGCACCAGCAGCTTGGACTGCTCGACCAGGCTGGCGATGGTCTTTTCGATGGCCGGGCGACCGGCCGAGCCCTTGATGATGGCGCGGTCGAACGGCGCCGGAATCGCCTCGGCACCCTTGACGGAACTGGCGATCTGGGTCGTGGTTTTTTCGGCCAGGGCCGGGTTCTTCGCCGCCACCAGATCGCGCACACCCGGGCCGACGAGCTGGCTGCCGTCGCGGCGTGTGTACTGGCCCGTCCACACGTTCTGGATACCCTTGGCGTTGGTCACCGCGTCGCGGTGCGTGTTGTCGGAGAAGCAGGAATGTTCGTCTTCCTGGTCCTGCGAGTTCAGCGCCACTTCCATGCGCTCGCCCGCGAGTTCGCCGCGCGAGAGCGAGCCCAGGCCGACGATGATCTTGCGTACCGATTCTTTGCCGCCCCGCTCGAACTTGGCACGGTAGTTCTTGGCCTTGGGTTCCCAGGCCTTGACCATGGCGCTCAGATCGTCGATCAGCAGCTCGGTCGCCACCGTCAGGTACTGCGCGCGGCGCTCGGCGTGCTGGCCCTTGCCCACCACATAGTCTTCAAAAGAACGGTTGCCCGGGCCGGTTTCGCTCAGGTCCTGGCCCCAGAGCAGGAACTCGATGGCGTGCCAGCCGGCGCTGATGTTCTCCTCGCCCCCGCGCTCGTTGGCTTTGACCAGCGCCGCTTTGGTGATCTTGAACTTGGGGTTGTTCACCAGGCCGGCTTTGGGCTTGCCCTGCACGTAGTCCACGTAGGCCTCGTCCAGCGGCCAGGCATTGATCTGGCCTTCGGGACCCTTGTCATCGTCGATCGGGCCGCCGTAGAAGCGGAAAGCCTCGGTCTGGCCGTAGAACTCGCGCGCCTCCAGCCAGGCCTTGCGGGCCTTGTTCAGACCGTCGGCCGACGGCGCGGCCACGAAGGCGGCAATGACACCCTGCATGTCCTTGGCGGCGGCCAGGGCGTCGCTGTAGTTGGCGTGCACCAGGGTGGCGTAGTGGGTCGCCACGGCCTTGTGGTCGACCGCAGCCGCCGCCGCCGCAGCGGGTGCAGGCGCGGCAGTCTGGGCGTGGACCGACAGCGAGGTGGCGGCCAGGGAAGCCAGGGCCAGTACGGAAGCGGTGACGGCGTGCAGTTTCATCAATGATGACTCCGGTTGAAAATAAATGAGAATGATTCTATTTTATAAAACATAAAATGAGAAATTCTTGACAGGGATCAAGATTGACAGGGATCAAGACAGGCCCCACGGGCGCAACCAGTGCGCCCGCCAGGCCAGCAGCATGGCCACAGCCACCGCGCTGGCGGCCAGCAGCATCACCCACACCAGCACCGCCATGGAAGGCCGGTCGGCCAGCAGGCAGGCCAGCAGCGACAGCACCAGTGCTGCCGCGCCCACCCAGCGCAGCGCCCGCCGGATGCTGCGCGCCTCTGCGGCGGGCCGGTGCATCACCTGGCCCCAGTGCACCTCCATCGCCAACGCGAGCCAGGCCATGCCGCTGAAGCTCAGCGCCGCAGCCGTGGTGAGCCACAGCGCCTCAGACATGGGCCACCTCGGCGGGTTCGCTCGGCTGGTTCGGCGCGGTCGGGTCGGCCTCGGCTGTTGGTGCTTTGACCACCCCCCGCTCTCGCAACGCCAGCTTGCGCGCCGCCCAGATGGCGATGCCCGCTGTGGCCAGCAGGCTCAGGTCCACCCCGGCCACCGGCCAATAGGTGTCGGTGAACACGGTCTTGACCAGGTGGTCGCCCGTGGTCAGCGCATTGAGCACCACCGCCGCCACGCTCAGGGCGGCC
>PNMF01000067.1 GCA_013823485.1 Comamonadaceae bacterium | reverse complement strand
GTGGCGGCCAACATCTTCCCCGGCGACATGCTCTGGAAGAACTTCGGCATCACCCGCCACGGCAAGGTGGTGTTCTACGACTACGACGAGATCGAGTACATCACCGACTGCAACTTCCGCCGCGTGCCGGCGCCCCGCAACGAGGACGACGAGATGTCCGGCGAGGTCTGGTATTCGGTCGCGAAGAACGATGTCTTCCCGGAAACCTTCGGCCCCTTCCTGCTCGGCAACCCGGCGGTGCGCGAGGTGTTCATGCAGCACCATGGCGACCTGCTCGACGCCGCGTTCTGGCAGTCGCACAAGGAACGCATCCAGGCCGGCCATGTGCACGACGTCTTCCCCTACGAGCGCGACCGCCGCCTGCGCGCGCTCTGATTCCCCCACCCATTTCGCAAGGAGCTTTCCATGTCCGATCCCGTCGTCATCCTCGGTGCCGCCCGCACGCCCATGGGCGCCTTCCAGGGCGACTTCAGCCCGCTGGCCGCGCACGATCTGGGCGGTGCCGCCATCAAGGCCGCGGTTGAACGCGCCGGCGTGGCGCCGGCCGAGGTGAACGAGGTGCTGTTCGGCAACTGCCTGATGGCCGGTCAGGGCCAGGCCCCGGCCCGGCAGGCCGCGCTCAAGGGCGGGCTGCCGCTGTCGGCCGGCGCGGTGACGCTGTCCAAGATGTGCGGCTCGGGCATGAAGGCCGCCATGCTGGCGCACGACATGCTCATGGCCGGCAGCGCCCGGGTCATGGTGGCCGGCGGCATGGAGAGCATGACCAACGCCCCCTACCTGATGCTCAAGGGCCGGGGCGGCTACCGCATGGGCCACGACAAGATCTACGACCACATGATGCTGGACGGTCTGGAAGATGCCTACGAACCCGGCCGCAGCATGGGCACCTTCGGCGAGGACTGTGCCGCCAAGTACCAGTTCACCCGCGAACAGCAGGACGCGTTCGCGATTGCCTCGGTGCAGCGCGCCAAGGCCGCCACCGAAAGCGGCGCCTTTGCCGCCGAGATCACCCCGGTCACCGTCAAGGACCGCAGCGGCGAGCGTCTGGTCTCCATCGACGAGGGCCCGGGCAAGGTCAAGCTGGACAAGATCCCGGCGCTCAAGCCGGCCTTCAAGAAGGACGGCACCATCACCGCCGCCAGCAGCTCTTCCATCAACGACGGCGCTGCCGCGCTGGTGCTGGCCCGGGCGTCCACCGCCCAGTCCCTGGGCGCGAAACCACTGGCCCGCATCGTCGGCCATGCCACCCATGCGCAGGAACCGAACTGGTTCACCACCGCGCCGGTGTTCGCCACCGAGAAGCTGCTCAAGGCCATCGGCTGGTCGGTGGCCGACGTGGACCTGTGGGAAGTGAACGAGGCTTTCGCCGTGGTGCCCATGGCCCTCATGGCCGACCTGAAGGTGCCGCACGACCGGGTCAACGTGAACGGCGGCGCCTGTGCGCTGGGCCACCCCATCGGCGCCAGCGGTGCCCGCATCCTGGTCACGCTGATCCATGCCCTGCAGGCGCGTGGCGGAAAACGCGGCGTGGCCACGTTGTGCATCGGCGGCGGTGAAGCCACCGCCATGGCCATCGAACTGCTGTAACCCGGACCTGCGCCATGCTGCTGACCGACGACCAGATCATGATCCGCGACGCGGTGCGCGCCTTCGCCCAGGAACAGCTGTGGCCGAACGCCGCGAAGTGGGACCGCGAGCACCACTTCCCGGTCGAGGCCCACCGGGGCCTGGCCGAACTGGGGGCTTATGGCATCTGCGTGCCCGAGGAGCTGGGCGGCGCCGGCCTGAACTATGTGACCCTGGCCGTGGTGCTGGAAGAAATCGCGGCCGGCGACGGCGGCACCAGCACCGCCATCAGCGTCACCAACTGCCCGGTCAACGCCATCCTGATGCGCTATGGCAATGCGCAGCAGCAGGAACAATGGCTGCGGCCGCTGGCCCAGGGGCAACTGCTGGGCGCCTTCTGCCTGACCGAGCCGCATGTGGGCTCGGACGCCTCCGCCTTGCGCACCACCGCCACCCGCAGCGGCGACAGCTATGTCATCAATGGCGTCAAGCAGTTCATCACCAGCGGACGCCATGGGCAGGTGGCCATCGTGATCGCGGTCACCGACAAGGCCGCCGGCAAGCGCGGCATGAGCGCCTTCATCGTGCCGACCGACACGCCCGGCTACCAGGTGGCCCGGCTGGAGGAGAAGGTCGGCCAGCACAGCAGCGACACCGCGCAGATCAACTTCGAGAACTGCCGCATCCCGGCCGAGAACCTGATCGGCGCCGAGGGCGAGGGCTACAAGATCGCGCTCTCCGCGCTGGAGGGCGGGCGCATCGGCATTGCGGCACAGAGCATCGGCATGGCGCGCAGCGCGTTTGATTGCGCGCTGGCCTACGCCAAGCAGCGCGAGAGCTTCGGCCAGCCCATCTTCAACCACCAGGCGGTGGGCTTCCGGCTGGCCGAGATGGCGACGCAGATCGAGGCCGCCCGCTCGCTCACGCTGCACGCTGCCGCCCTGCGCGACGCCGGCCAGCCCTGCCTGAAGGAGGCTGCCATGGCCAAGCTGTTCGCCAGCGAGATGGCTGAACGCGTATGCAGCGACGCCATCCAGGTGCATGGCGGTTACGGCTATGTGAGCGACTTTCCGGTCGAGCGGATCTGGCGCGATGTGCGGGTATGCCAGATCTACGAAGGCACCTCGGACGTGCAGAAGATCCTGATTCAGCGCGCCCTGGCCTGAGGCCCTGCCGCGCGGGCGGCAGGTACCATCTCGACCCATGAACATCATCATCCTCGGGGCCGGCCGTGTGGGCGAAAGCGTGGCCGAGAGCCTGGTGTCGGAACAGAACGACATCACCGTGGTCGACATGGACGCCGCCCGCCTGCGCCTGCTCGAAGACCGGCTCGACCTGCGCGGCGTGGTGGGCAACGGCATACAGCCCTCGGTGCTGAAGGAGGCCGGTGCCAAGGACGCCGACATGGTGATCGCCTGCGCCGCCAACGACGACACCAACCTGGTGGTCTGCAAGGTGGCGCATGATGTCTTCAACATCCCCAGCACCATTGCCCGCCTGCGCTCGCCCGAGTTCGTGGAGGGCGACGCGCTGCTCGGCAAGTCGGGCTTTGCGGTCGACCATGTCATCTGCCCGGAGGCGTCGGTCACGCGCTACATCCACCAGCTGGTCAGCTACCCCGAGGCCCTGCAGGTGCTGGAGTTTGCCGATGGCCGTGCCAGTCTGATCGTGGTGCGCGCGGCCCACGGCGGGGCGCTGGTCGGGCACACCATCGGCGAGTTCCGCCAGCGCTTTCCCCAGTGCGAGATGCGGGTGGTGGCGCTGTACCGGCTGGACACCGAGATGGAGGCCCGGCCGGACACGCGCATCCTGGCCGGCGACGAGGTGTTCGTGCTGGCCGACACCCAGAAGATCCGCTATGTGCTGGGCGCCATCCACAACATCGACAAGCCGGTGCAGCGGGTCATGATCGCCGGCGGCGGCAAGGTCGGCCTGCGGCTGGCGCGCAGCCTGGCCGGCCAGTGCGAGGTCAAGATCATCGAGCGCGACAAGCGCCGCTGCGAATACCTGGCCAGCCAGCTGCCCTCCAGCATGCTCATCCTCCACGGCGACGGAGCCGACGAAGACCTGCTGCTCGACGAGAACGTGGGCGAGATGGACATGTTCCTGGCGCTCACCAGCGACGACGAGGACAACATCATGTCGTCCATGCTGGCCAAGCGGCTGGGGGCCAACCGGGTCATGGCGCTGATCAACCGCCGCGCCTATGCGGACATGATGCAGGGCAGCACCATCGACATCGCCATCTCGCCGTCGCAGACGGTCATCGGCGAGCTGCTGACCCACCTGCGGCGCGGCGACGTGGCGGCGGTGCACAGCCTGCGCCGGGGTGCCGCCGAGGCGCTGGAAGGCATTGCCCGCGGCGACGTGAAGACCAGCAAGCTGGTCGGCCGCCGGGTCGAGGAGATCAAGCTGCCGGCGGGCACGCGCATCGGCGCCATCGTGCGCGGCGAAGGCCGCAGGTCGGAGGTGCTGATGCCGCACCACGACACCCTGATCGAGCCGGACGACCACATCATTATCTTCATCCCCAACAAGCGGCAGGTGCGCGAGGTGGAGAAGCTGTTCCAGGTCAGTGCCACCTTCTTCGGCTGACACCATGCACAGCCTGCTGCCGGTCCTGTCGGTCTTCTCGCGCATCCTGCTGGCTTTCTGTCCGGCCTGGCTGGTGCCGCTGGGCTGGGCCTGGTTCCTGGACGGGCATCTGCACGCGGCGGTCTGGGCGGTGGGTTTCTGCCTGAACCTGGCCAGCGGCCTGCTGCTGTGGCACTTCACGCGCCGGCACCGGCGCGAACTGCAGGCGCGCGACGGCTTCCTGCTGGTCAACCTGGTCTGGCTGGTGCTGCCCGCGTTCTCGGCCCTGCCGCTGATGTTCACCGTGCCCGGCATCGACTGGGCGCGGGCCTATTTCGAGGCCATGAGCGCGCTCACCGCCACCGGGGCCACCGCGCTGTCCGGCCTGGACGACCTGCCGGTGTCGGTGAACGTGTGGCGCTGCTTCCTGCAGCTGGTGGGGGGGCTGGGCATCATGCTGCTGGTGGTGGCCATCCTGCCGCTGCTCGGTCTGGGTGGCGTGCAGCTGTACCGGGCCGAAACGCCCGGGCCCATGAAGGACACCAAGTTCACCCCGCGCATCGCCGAGACGGCGCGTGGCCTGTGGGGCGTGTATGTGCTGTTCGCGGTGCTGTGCATGCTGGCCTACCGCTGGGCCGGCATGGGCTGGGCCGATGCCTTCATGCACATGTGCACCACCATGGGCCTGGGCGGGTTCTCGTCCTACGACGCCAGCTTCGGTCACTTCGATTCACCGCAGATCGAGCTGGTGGCCACGGTGTTCATGGCCCTGGCCGGCATCAGCTTCGTGCGCTATTTCGTGGTGCTGCGCACCCGCTCGCTGCGGGTCATCACCGCCGACCGCGAGATCCGAACCTACCTGGCGGTGCTGGCCGTGTCGGTCCTGCTGATCACCCTGCTGCTGTCGGTGCACGGTGTCGAAGACGACCCGCTGCAGGCCCTGCAGACCGCAGCCTTCCATGTGGTGTCGTTGGCCACCACCACCGGCTACGCCTCGACCGACTATGCGCAGTGGCCAGTCTTCGCGCCGGTGTTCATGATGTTCCTGGGCTGCTTTGCGTCGTGTGCCGGCTCCACCGGCGGCGGCATCAAGATGGTCCGCATGGTGCTGCTGGTCAAGCAGGCGCGGCGCGAGCTGGTGCGCATCATCCACCCCCGGGTGGTGAACCCGGTGACGCTGGCCGGTTCGGTGATGCCGATGTCGGTCATGACCTCGGTGCTGGGCTTCATGCTGATCTATGGCGCCACCACCATGGGCCTGACCATGCTGCTGCTGTTCACCGGGCTGGACATCGTCACCGCGTTCTCGGCGGTGGTGGCCACGGTGAACAACATCGGCCCCGGTCTGGGGCTGGTGGGGCCGGCCAGCAATTTCGGTGTGCTGAGCGATTTCCAGATCTGGGTGCTCACCTTCGCCATGCTGCTGGGCCGGCTGGAGCTGCTGACGGTGCTGGTGCTGTTCACCGGCCATTTCTGGCGGCGTTGAGCTGGCGATGGTCAAGCCAGCCCGTTCTCCCGACGATGCCTGCCCCTGCGGCCGCGCCGCCTGGGCCGCGTGCTGCGGCCGCTTCATCGGCACCGGCGTGCCGGCGCCGGATGCCGAGTCGCTCATGCGGTCGCGCTACAGCGCCTTCGTGCGCGGCCATGCCGACCACCTGCGCGCCACCTGGCACCCGGACCACTGCCCGGCCGACCTGACGCCGGATGCGGCGGTGCGCTGGCTGGGCCTGGAGGTGCGCGGTCACCGCGTCACCGGACCGGACACGGCCGAGGTCGAGTTCGTGGCCCGCTCGCGCATCCACGGTCGCGGCCAGCGCCTGCACGAGCGCAGCCGTTTTGTCCGTCAGGGCGGGCAGTGGCTGTATGTGGATGGCGACATCCTGTCCTGAGGAAGCGGGTCATGTTCGACGCGGTGCTGTTCGATTGCGACGGGGTGCTGGTGGACAGCGAGCCCATCACCAACGGGGTGCTGCGCGAGATGCTGAATGAAGCGGGCTGGGCGCTCGACCCGGCCGAGTGCGAGCGCATCTTCATCGGCAAGGCGGTGCGCGACGAGCGGGCCCGCATCGAGCGGGAGACCGGCCGCCCGCTCACCGAGGACTGGATGCGCGCCTTCTACGAGCGTCGCAACCGCCGCCTGCAGGCCGAACTGCAGGTGATCGAGGGCGCGCTGCTGGCGGTGGCCCACCTGCACGCCCGGGTGGCCGGGCGCATTGCCTGCGCCTCCGGTGCCGACAAGGCCAAGGTGGTGATGCAGTTGCAGCAGGTGGGCATGGCCCCGTTCTTTGGCGACCGCATCTTCAGCGGGCACGACCTGCCGCGCTCCAAGCCTGCGCCCGACGTGTACCTGGCCGCAGCGGCCCACCTGGGGGTGGACCCGCGCCGCTGCCTGGTGATCGAGGACACTGGCACCGGCGCGCAGGCGGGGCTGGCGGCCGGCGCCACGGTCTGGGGCTACTGCCCGCAGGGCCACGGCCGGGCCTTCGACGGCCTGCCGGTGCACCGGGTGTTTCAGCGCATGGACGATCTGCCGGCACTCTGGCCCGCACCCTGAGCGGTCGGCGTCAGGCTGGCGGTGTCTGGCCCGGCCGGCGCCATTCCGAGGGGCTGCGTCCGGTCCAGGCGCGGAAGGCGCGCGCAAAGCTCTTCTCGTTGCGGAAGCCGGCGGCCTCGGCCACCTGCTTGATCGGGCGGCTGGTCCGCAGCAGCAGTTCGCTGGCGCGTTGCAGGCGCACCTCGTCCTTCAGGGCCTGCAGCGAAGCGCCCTCGGCCTGCAGCTGCCGGTGCAGGCTGCGCACCGACAGGTTCAGCCGGGCCGCCACGCCGTCGGCGTTGTGGGTTTCCTGCGGGTGGTCGGCCAGCACCTGCCGCACCCGCTGCACCAGCAGCCGGTCGCGCCGAAACGAACGCACGGTGAGCGGCAGCGCCCGCTGCAGCAGCTGGTTCATGGCGGCTTCGGTGCGGCGCACCGGCAGGTCCAGGTATTGCGCATCCAGCACCAGGGCGCCGGCGGGTTCGCCGAACAGCGCCGGCGCCTCGAACAGCGCACCGTAGGCGGCCACATGGGGCGGCGCCGGGTAGGGCAGCTGCACCTGCCGCAGTGGTATGCGGGAATCGGCGTACCAGCTGGCCAGGCCGTGGATGTTGCGCAGCACCGAGACCACGCACAGCTCGTCCATCGGGCCGGGCGGGCGGTGCAGCGCCAGGGTCAGCCGGGCTTCGTGGTCGTGGCGGGTCAGGGTCAGGGTGGCGTCCGGCGCCATCAGCCCATGGTGCCGACACCAGCGCTTCAGGGCCAGGCCCAGGGAGGGCGCCGACAGCGAGGCTCGGGCCAGCATGCCGTAGCTGCCCCAGGGCAGGGGCCGGGCAAAGCAGCCCAGGGCTTCGTCGTCGAGTTCGCGCATGGCCGCTTCCGACACCCGCTCCATCTGGGCGGCGGTGATGCGCCCGTCCGGGTCGGCCAGCCGGCCCGGATCGATCTGGGCCGCAGCCAGGGCGGCGGCAGGATCCATGCCGCGCTGCCGGTAGGCCAGCACCATGGCCCGCACCAGCGAAACCGGGGTCAGCGCCGGGCCACGCAACAGCGGTTCGGGGGTCTCGATCATG
Organism: Comamonadaceae bacterium; assembly: GCA_013823485.1. Taxonomy (GTDB): domain Bacteria; phylum Pseudomonadota; class Gammaproteobacteria; order Burkholderiales; family Burkholderiaceae_C; genus Hydrogenophaga. Next base: position 8,634 of record PNMF01000067.1, on the reverse strand, counting down.
CCGGCGAGTTTGCCGGTGGCTGGCACGATATGCAACCTGGCTGGCAGCCGGGCCGTGTGCGCGGTGGCTATCCTCCACAATTCCGCACCCCCGCATCCAGAGCGCCCGCCATGCCCATCCTGACCACCCAGCTCAGCCCCCGATCGGCCGATTTCCAGGCCAACGCCCAGGCCATGCGCGCCGCCGTGGACGACCTGCGCCGCCAGATCGACCTGGCCGCGCTGGGCGGCGGCGAAGTGGCCCGGGCCCGCCACACCGGGCGCGGCAAGCTGCTGCCGCGCGACCGGGTGCAGCTGCTGCTGGATCCCGGCACGCCGTTCCTGGAGCTGTCGCCGCTGGCGGCCCACGGCATGTACAACGGCGACGCACCCTGTGCCGGCGTGATCGCCGGCATCGGCCGGGTCAGCGGGGTGGACTGCATGATCGTCTGCAACGACGCCACGGTGAAGGGCGGCACCTACTACCCGGTCACCGTCAAGAAGCACCTGCGGGCCCAGGAAGTGGCGCAGCAGAACCAGCTGCCCTGCATCTACCTGGTGGACTCGGGCGGCGCCAACCTGCCCAACCAGGACGAGGTGTTCCCCGACCGCGACCACTTCGGCCGCATCTTCTACAACCAGGCCAACATGAGCGCGCAGGGCATCGCGCAGATCGCGGTGGTCATGGGTTCCTGCACCGCCGGCGGCGCCTATGTGCCCGCCATGAGCGACGAGACCATCATCGTCAAGAACCAGGGCACCATCTTCCTGGGCGGTCCGCCGCTGGTGAAGGCCGCCACCGGCGAGGTGGTCACCGCCGAAGACCTGGGCGGCGGCGATGTGCACACACGCCTCTCGGGCGTGGCCGACCACCTGGCCCAGGACGATGCCCATGCCATCGCGCTGGCGCGTCAGATCGTGGCCTCGCTCAACCACCGCAAGGAAGTGACCGCCGCGCTGCGCGAACCTCGCGCGCCGCTGTTCGACGCCCAGGAGCTGTACGGCGTGATCCCGGTCGACACCCGCAAGCCCTTCGATGTGCGCGAGATCATTGCCCGGCTGGTGGACGGTTCCGAATTCCACGAGTTCAAGCCGCGTTTCGGCGCCACGCTGGTCTGCGGCTTTGCCCACATCGAGGGCATGCCGATCGGCATCGTGGCCAACAACGGCGTGCTGTTCTCCGAGAGCGCGCAGAAGGGCGCGCACTTCATCGAGCTGTGCTGCCAGCGCAAGGTGCCGCTGCTGTTCCTGCAGAACATCACCGGCTTCATGGTGGGTCGCAAGGTGGAGAACGAAGGCATCGCCCGCCACGGCGCCAAGATGGTCACGGCCGTGGCCACCGCCCAGGTGCCCAAGTTCACCGTGATCATCGGCGGCAGCTATGGCGCCGGCAACTACGGCATGTGCGGCCGCGCCTACAGCCCGCGCTTCCTCTGGATGTGGCCCAACGCCCGCATCAGCGTCATGGGCGGCGAGCAGGCCGCCAGCGTGCTGGCCACCGTCAAGCGCGACGGCATCGAGGCCAAGGGCGGCACCTGGAGCGCCGAGGAGGAGGCCGCCTTCAAGCAGCCGCTGCTCGACCAGTTTGCCCACCAGTCGCACCCGTATTACGCCAGTGCCCGCCTGTGGGACGACGGCGTGATCGACCCGGCCGACACCCGACGGGTGCTGGCCCTGGCCCTGTCGGCGGCAAGCAACGCCCCGATCGGCGAGCCGAAGTTCGGCGTCTTCCGCATGTGAGGTTGAACATGTCCAGCGTCATCGCCCAGCCCGTCATCGAACTCACCCGCCCGCGCCCTCATGTGGCCCATGTCTGGCTCAACCGGCCGGACGTGCGCAACGCCTTCAACGACGAGGTCATCACCACCCTGTCCGACACCTTCGCCACCCTGTCGCGCGACCCCGAGCTGCGCGTGGTGGTGCTGGGTGCCCATGGCAAGGCCTTCTGTGCCGGTGCCGACCTGAACTGGATGAAGGCCATGGCCGGCTTCAACTGGGACCAGAACCGGGCCGATGCGCAGCGCCTGGCCGACATGCTGAAGCTGCTCGACGACTGCCCGGTGCCGGTGGTGGGCCGCATCCAGGGCGACTGTTATGCCGGCGGCATGGGCCTGGCGTCGATCTGCGACGTGGTGGTGGCCGCGCGCGGCGTCACCTTCTGCCTGTCGGAGGCTCGGCTGGGGCTGCTGCCGGCCACCATCAGCCCCTATGTGATCCGCGCCTTGGGCGCCCAGGCCTCGCGCCGCTACATGACCACCGCCGAACGCTTCAGCGCCGAGCGCGCCCATGCGCTGGGCTTCGTGCACGAGCTGGTGGAGCCGGAGGCGCTGGACGCCACCGTGGCCGGCATCGTGGACGCGCTGGTGGCCAACGGACCGCAGGCGGTGCGTGCCTGCAAGCAGCTGGTGCGCGACGTGGCCGGCGCCCCGCTGGACGACACCCTGCGTGCCGAGACCGCCCGGCGCATCGCCGACATCCGCGCCAGCGATGAGGGCCGCGAAGGCGTGCAGTCGTTCCTGGGCAAGCGCAGCCCGAACTGGATCACCCCGGCATGAACGCACCGACCGATCTTTCGGCCAACGCCCATTGGCAGCAACGCAGCCTGGCTAGCGTGTGGCACCCCTGCACCCAGATGGCACGCGCCGCGCGCACGCCGCCGCTGGCCATTGCGCGGGGGCAGGGCGCCTGGCTTCATGACCACGAAGGCCGCCGGTATTTCGACGCCATCAGCTCCTGGTGGGTGAACCTGTTCGGCCACGCCGACCCCGGCATCAATGCCGCCATCACCGCGCAGCTGAACACCCTGCCGCATGTGATGCTGGCCGGCTGCACCCACGAGCCGGCCGTGCGCCTGGCCGAGCGCCTGTCGGCCCGCACCGGTGGCGCGCTCGGCCACTGCTCGTTCGGCAGCGACGGTGCCAGCGCGGTCGAGATCGCGCTCAAGCAGAGCTTCCACAGCTGGCGCAACCGGGGCCGTGCCGACAAGCGCCACTTCGTGTGCCTGCGCCACAGCTACCACGGCGAAACCATCGGCGCGCTGGCGGTGACCGACGTGGCCGTGTTCCGCGACGCCTACGACCCGCTGCTGATGCGGGCCCACACGGTGGATGCGCCCGACAGCCGCCTGGGCAACGAGGCCCAGGCCCTGAAGGCCATCGAGGACTGCCTGGCCGCCCATGCCGACACGGTGGCCGCCGTCATCGTCGAGCCGCTGGTGCAGGGCGCTGCCGGCATGGTCATGCACTCGCCCGACTACCTGCGCCAGCTCCGCGCCCTGTGCACCCGCCACGGTGTGCACCTGATCGCCGACGAGATCGCGGTGGGCTGTGGCCGCACCGGGCGCTTCTTCGCGTGGCAGCACACCGACCCCGCCACCTCCGCCGACTGGCCCGACTTCCTGCTGCTGTCCAAGGGCATCACCGGCGGCACGCTGCCGCTGTCGCTGGTGCTCACCACCGACGCGGTGTTCGACGCCTTCTGGTCGGAGGACACCACCCGCGGTTTCCTGCATTCGCATTCCTACACCGGCAACCCGGCCGCCTGCGCCGCAGCGCTGGCCGTGCTGGACCGCTTCGATGCCGGACAGGAAGCGCAGAACACCCTGCAGGCGCAGTGGCTGGCCGACGCCTTTGCCCCGCTGGCCCGCGACGACCGGGTGCGCCACCTGCGCCAGCGCGGCACCATCCTGGCCTTTGATGTGCCGGGCGCGGCCGACGGCTTTGCCGAACGCTTCCACCTGGCGGCCCGCGCGCACGAACTGCTCATCCGCCCCATCGGCCGCAGCGTCTACCTGATGCCGCCCTACCTGATCGACCCGCCCACCGCCGCCTGGCTGGCCGAGGCCGTCAACCGGACCCTGAACGATGTGGTTTGACCATTTCCGCGCCACCCGCGAACAGCTCGCAGACCAGGCCCTGCTGCGCCAGCTGCGCGTGGCCCACGGCGGCACCGCGCCGCACCAGCCGGTGGCCGGTGCCGACGGCACGGTGCGCGAACTGCTCATGTTCTGCAGCAACGACTATCTGGGCCTGGCCGCCCACCCGGCGCTGGCCGACGCCCTGGTGGCCGGCGCGCGCCGCTGGGGTGGCGGCTCGGGCGCCTCGCCGCTGGTGAGCGGCCACAGCCAGGCGCACGAGGCTGTGGCCCGGTGGCTGGCGCAGGCCTATGCACCGCACATGCCGCAGGCCCGGGCGCTGGGCTTCTGCACCGGCTACATGGCCAACCTGGGCGTGGTCACCGCGCTGGGCGAAGCGGGCGTGGAGCTGTTCTGCGATGCGCTCAACCACGCCTCCCTCATCGACGGCGCGCGGCTGGCGCGGGCACAGGTCACGGTCTATCCGCACGGCGATCTGGCGGCGCTTGAAACCCTGCTCAAGGCCAGCAACGCCGCGCGCAAGCTGATCATCACCGACGGCGTGTTTAGCATGGACGGCGACCTCGCGCCCCTGCCCGGCCTGCTGGCCCTGGCCGACCGGTTCGATGCCCTGCTGCTGGTGGACGACGCCCACGGCCTGGGCGTGCTGGGGCAGGGCGGCCTGGGCTGTGTGGAGCACTTCGGCCTGAGCAGCCCGCGCCTGGTGGTGGTGGGCACGCTGGGCAAATCGGCCGGGCTGGCCGGTGCCTTCGTGGTGGCGACCGATGCCGTCACCCACCACCTGCTGCAGCGGTCGCGCAACTACATCTTCTCCACCGCCTCGCCACCGGCCATCGAGCATGCGCTGCTCACCGCGCTGGAGCTGATGTCGGGCCCGGAAGGCCAGCGCCGCCGTCGCGACCTGACCGCCCGTTGCGAACAGCTGCGCGCCGGCCTGACCGAGCTGCTGCGGCAGCACCCCGAACTGCCGTGGCAGCTGACCGACAGCAGCACCCCCATCCAGCCCCTGATCGTGGGCCGCAACGCCGAAGCCATGCGCCTGGCCGCGCGGCTGGAACAGGCCGGCCTCCGGGTGCCGGGCATCCGCCCGCCCACCGTGCCGGCCGGCACCGCGCGGCTGCGCATCACCCTGTGCGCCAGCCACACCGAGGCCGATGTGGAGCGCCTGCTGCAGGTGCTGCGCGACGCGGCGGCCGAAGCGCAGGTCAGCCAGCCCGAGGGGGCGGACGCATGAGCCCGTCGCCCATCGCCCTGCTGCGCGGCTGCTTCGTCACCGGCACCGACACCGAGATCGGCAAGACCTGCGTCAGCGGCGGGCTGGTGCACGCGTTCCGCCAGCGCGGCCTGCGCGCGGCCGCCATCAAGCCGCTGGCCGCCGGCCAGCAGCAGGACGCCGAGGGCCGCTGGTTCAACGACGATGTGCGCCACCTGCACGGCGCGCAGGACCTGGGCCTGACCGAGGACGAGGTGGGCCCGTTCCAGTGGCGCACCGCCTGCGCACCGCACATTGCCGCCGCCATCGAAGGCCGGCCGATCGACCCGGCGGCGGTGCGGGCCGCCATCCACCGGCTGGCCGCGCGCACCGAGGCCCTGGTGGTCGAGGGCGTGGGCGGTTTCCGGGTGCCGCTGGTGCCGGGCTGGGACACGGCCGACCTGGCGGTCGACCTGGCCCTGCCGGTGGTGCTGGTGGTGGGCCTGCGGCTGGGCTGCATCAACCACGCCCTGCTCACCGCCGAGGCCGTGCGCGCCCGGGGCCTGCACCTGGCGGGCTGGGTCGGCAACACGCTGGACCCGGCCATGCCGCACCTGCACGACAACCTCGACGCCCTGCGCCAGGGGCTGCCTGCGCCCTGCTGGGGCGTGGTGCCCCGCCTGAGCGACCCCACCCCGGCGGCCGTGGCCGCCCACCTGAACCCGATGCCGGAGACCTGACATGTTCACCAAGATCCTGATCGCCAACCGGGGCGAGATCGCCTGCCGCGTCGCCGCCACCGCCCGCCGGCTCGGCATCCGCACCGTGGCCGTGTTTTCGGACGCCGACGCCACCGCACGCCATGTGGCGATGTGCGATGAAGCGGTGTCGCTGGGCGGGAACACGCCGCAGGAGAGTTACCTGCGCTGGCAGGCCATCCTCGATGCCGCGCGCGCCACCGGTGCGCAGGCCATCCACCCCGGTTACGGCTTCCTGAGCGAGAACGAGGCGTTTGCCGAAGCGTGTGCCGCCGCCGGCCTGGCCTTCATCGGCCCGCCGTCGTCGGCCATCCAGGCCATGGGCCTGAAGGCCGAATCCAAGCGTCTGATGGAGGCCGCCGGTGTGCCGCTGGTGCCGGGGTATCACGGTGCCGATCAGGACCCGGCGCTGCTGCGCACCGAGGCGCAGCGCATCGGTTATCCGGTGCTGATCAAGGCCAGTGCCGGCGGTGGTGGCAAGGGCATGCGGGTGGTCGAGCGCGATGAAGACTTCGATGCCGCGCTCGCCTCCTGCCAGCGCGAGGCCCGCAGCAGCTTCGGCAGCGACGCGGTGCTGATCGAGCGTTATGTGCAGCGCCCGCGCCACATCGAGATCCAGGTGTTCGGCGACACGCATGGCCAGATCGTCCACCTGTTCGAGCGCGACTGTTCGGTGCAGCGCCGCCACCAGAAGGTGCTGGAAGAGGCGCCCGCCCCCGGCATGACCCCGGCCCTGCGCGAGCGCATGGGGCAGGCGGCGGTGGCTGCTGCGAAGGCGGTGAACTATGTGGGCGCCGGCACGGTGGAGTTCATCGTCGAAGGGCTGGAAGGGCAGGAGGGCCAGGGCTTGGACGACCACCGCGCCCGCTTCTACTTCATGGAGATGAACACCCGCCTGCAGGTGGAACACCCGGTGACCGAGGCCATCACCGGCCAGGACCTGGTGGAGTGGCAGCTGCGCGTGGCCGCCGGCGAACCGCTGCCGCTCAAGCAGGAGCAGCTGCGCATGCAGGGCCATGCCATCGAGGCGCGCATCTGTGCCGAGAACCCGGACAACCAGTTCCTGCCGGCCACCGGCACCCTGAGCGTCTACCGCAAGCCGCCGCACGCCAGCTTCGAGCGGGCGGCGGTGCGCTTCGACGACGGCGTGCGCCAGGGCGATGCCATCAGCCCCTACTACGACTCCATGATCGCCAAGCTCATCGTGCATGGCGACACCCGCGCGCAGGCGCTGGCCCGGCTCGATGCCGCGCTGGCCGACACCCGCATCGTCGGCCTGCCGAACAATGTGCAGTTCCTGCGCCATGTGGTGGCCAGCCGGTCGTTTGCCGAGGCCGATCTGGACACCGCCCTGATCCCCCGCGAGGCGGCCGTGCTGTTCCAGCAGGAGCGTGTGGGCGCCGCCTGGGCGGCCGCCGCTGCCGTGGTGCACTGCCTGCAGGCCGAGCAGGCACAGGAGACCACCGATCCGTTCTCGCGCCGCGACGGCTTCCGATCGCACGGCACGCTGGTGCGCCGCTTCGACTTCCGCCATGCCGATCAGCCGCTGACCGCCCACCTCAGCTACCGCCGCAACGGCCTGCTGCTGGCGGTGGGCGGGGCCGAGGCTCAGCCGCTGTCATGGCAGCCACAGGCCGACGGCGCCACCGAGCTGCGTTGGGGCAGCGAGCGCCTGCGGGCGCAGGTCTGGCCGCAGGGCGAGGCGCTGCAGGTGTTCACGCCGCAGGGCGCCACCCGCATCGACACGGTCGACCCGCTGGCCCATGCCGGCGAGACGGCGGCCGAGGGCGGCCGCCTGACCGCGCCCATGCCGGGCAAGGTGCTGTCGTTCGCGGTCCAGGCCGGCGACGCGGTGCGCCAGGGTCAGCCGCTGGCCGTGATGGAGGCCATGAAGATGGAGCACACCATCACCGCCCCGGCCGACGGCACCGTGGCCGAGCTGCTGTACGCCCCCGGCGACCAGGTGGCCGAGGGCTCCGAGCTGCTCAAGCTGGTGACAGACTGATCGCGTCGCAGCCCGTAAGCTCGGCCCATGCGCATCACCCTCTGCCTCACCGCCAACAAACCCGAGCCCTGGCAGGCCGGCCTGCAGGCCGCACTGCCCGGCGCACAGATCGACATCTGGACCCCCGGCGCACCGCTGGCCGACCACGCCGTGGTCTGGGCGCCACCGCAGGCCTTCATCGACGAGCAGACGCAGCTCAAGGCGCTGTTCAACATTGGCGCCGGTGTGGACGCACTGCTGCAGCTGAAACTGCCGCCGCAGCTGCAGGTGGTGCGGCTGGACGATGCCGGCATGTCGGTGCAGATGGCCGAGTACGTGTGCCATGCGGTCATCCGCCACTTCCGCGAATTCGACGGCTACGAGGCCGACAGCCGCCAGGGCCGCTGGGGTTACCGCAAGCCGCGCAGCCGCGCCGACTTTGCGGTCGGCGTCATGGGCCTGGGCGTGCTGGGCGAGCGGGTGGCCAAGGCGCTGACGACCTTTGAATTCCCGGTGCACGGCTGGAGCCGCACGCCGCGCAGCATCGAAGGTGTGGTCTGCCACCACGGTGAAGACCGGCTGGACGTGTTCCTTTCCCAATGCCGGGTGCTGGTCAACCTGCTGCCCCTCACGCCGCAGACCACCGACATCCTGAACCGCCGCACCCTGGGCCGGCTGAAGCCCGGGGGTTACCTGATCAATGTGGCGCGGGGCGCGCACCTGGTGGACGACGACCTGATCGCGCTCATCGACGGCGGCCACCTGGCCGGCGCCACGCTGGATGTGTTCCGCACCGAACCCCTGCCGCCCGAACACCCGTTCTGGCACCACCGCGCCATCACCGTCAC
>PNMF01000066.1 GCA_013823485.1 Comamonadaceae bacterium | reverse complement strand
GCCTTCGCTCACGCGCAGGCGGGAACGCACCTCGACGCCCGCCTTCTCCAGACCGGCGATTTCCTCGAACAATTTGGTCACCGACAGCACCACGCCGTTGCCGATGTAGCACTTCACGCCGGCCCGCATGATGCCGCTGGGGATGAGGTGCAGCGCGGTCTTGACGCCGTTGATGACCAGGGTGTGGCCGGCGTTGTGACCGCCCTGGAACCGCACCACGCCACGCGCGGTTTCGGTCAGCCAGTCGACCAGCTTGCCCTTGCCTTCGTCACCCCACTGGGTGCCGACCACCACCACGTTGCGCCCGGGCGTTGCGGCGCTGCCTTTGTTCATCATGTCCAGATTTCCGTTCAGAGTTGGCGTACGGTCCATGCACCGGCGCGGGCCGCATCCGGCGCCAGCTCCCGATCGCAATGGAATTCATCGACCTGGTGGTCGTGCCCCGGCAGGGCACAGACCACGGTGTGTCCTTCCGCCCGCAGACGGGCCACGGCCTCGCGCAGGCCGCTGTCCATGCCCCAGGGCGCCCGGATGGCCGCCACCAGCGGGCGTGGCCGCACGGCAGCCACCAGTTCCTTGAGGTCCAGGCTGAAACCCACGGCCGGGCGTTTGCGGCCGAACACCGCGCCGACCTCGTCGTAACGACCACCGCGCACCAGGTCGGCCACCGCCCCGCTGCGGGCGAACAGCGCAAAACGCATGCCGGTGTAGTAGGCATAGCCGCGCAGGTCGGCCAGATCGATCGACACCTCCATGCCGGCCACATGGCGGCACAACCAGTCCAGGCTGTCGAGTGCCGAGTGGAGCGCCGGGGACGGCGTGAGCTGGTCACGGGCCCGCTGCAGCACGGACGCGTCACCGAACAGGCCCGGCAGCAGCGCCAGATCACGGCCGACCGAATCGGGCAGACCCTGGGCCAGCTGTTGCAGGGCGGGAACGTCCTTGGCGGTCAGCGCGGCATGGATGTCGGCCACCCGAGAGGGCGCGAGTGCCACCGGCGCCAGCACGGCGTCGATCACGCGCACATCGGCCAGGTCCAGCAGCAACGGCCCGACACCGGCGGCCTGCAGGCAGGCGTGCGCCAGCTCGATGACCTCCAGGTCGGCCTCCAGGCCGGCGTGTCCGTAGATCTCGGCGCCGAACTGCAGGGGCTCGCGGCTGGCCAGCGGCCGGTCGATCCGGGTGTGCACCACCGGGCCGCAGTAACTCAGGCGGGCAACGCCCTGGCGGTTCAGCAGGTGGGCATCGATCCTGGCCACCTGGGGCGTGCTGTCGGCCCGCAGGCCCAGGGTGCGGCCGGAGAGCTGGTCGACCAGCTTGAAGGTGTGGAGGTCCAGCGCTTCCCCTGTGCCGGTGAGCAGCGACTCGATGTGCTCGATGAGCGGGGGCATCACCAGCTCGTAACCGTAGCCACGGGCGGTGTCCAGCAGACTTCGGCGGAGTTCTTCGATGTGGCGCGCCTCGGAGGGCAGGACATCGGCGATGTGATCCGGTAGGACCCAGGCGGACATGGAAGTATCGGGCGCTGTTAAAAACGCGATTCTACCGGCCCGGCCGGGCCAGCCCGCAGGACCCGCGGGCTGGCAGGAGAGGAGGTTCAGCGGTTGGGCGCGACGTTGCTGCTGCGCATGCCCTTGAAGAAGTCGGACGAGGGGTCCACCACCATCAGATCGCCCTTGCCGTTGAAGCTGGAGCGGTAGGCCTCCAGGCTGCGGTAGAACTGGGCGAACGCCGGGTCCTGACCGAATGCGGCAGAGAAAGCCGCAGCCGCCTTGGCATCGCCTTCACCCTTGATGCGCTGGGCATCGCGGTAGGCTTCCGACACGATCACCTCGCGCTGGCGGTCGGCATCGGCACGGATCTTTTCGCCCTCGGCAAAGCCGGTGGAACGCAGCTCGTTGGCCACCCGCTTGCGCTCGGCCTCCATCCGCTGGTAGACCGAGGCGGTGATGCTCTCTGCGTAGTCGACGCGGGTGATCCGCACGTCGACCACGTCCATGCCCCAGGGCTGGTTGGCGCTGTTGACCGCCAGCAGCACTTCGCGCTTGACCGACTCCATCAGCTCGTCGCGGCGGCTGGAGAGCAGCTCGCGCAGCGTGCGGCGGTTGATCTCCTGCTGGAAGGAGTTGCGCACCACGCGGTTGAGCTGCTGGGCACCGGCCCGCTCATTGACGCCGACGTTGCGGATGTAGGCCTGCGGATCGCTGATGCGCCAGCGCACATACCAGTCGATCACGACACGCTGCTTCTCTGCCGTCAGCATCGGGTCGGTGTCGGCACTCTCCAGCGTCAGGAGACGCTTGTCGATGTAGGACACGTTCTGGAACGGCGGGGGCAGCTTGAAGTTCAGGCCCGGCTCGGTGACCACCTGCTTGATCTGGCCCAGCTGGAATACCACACCGAACTGACGCTGATCCACCACGAACAGCATGGAACTGGCAATGGCCAGTGCCACGATGAAAGAGGTGATGATGAAACCCAGTTTGTTCATGTTGTTGCTCTTGCCTCGCGGGTTCGGGGATCAGCGCGACTCACGCTCGCGCGAGCGGGCAGCGTTGTCGGTGGTGCGGGGGACCGGCAGCGAAGGCGCCGTGACCGGGGCTTGCGGCTGCGATGCCGTGCCGTTGGAGCCTTGCTGGGCAGCGGTCTGCATCAGCTTGTCCAGCGGCAGATAAAGCAGGTTGGAGCCTTGCCGCGAATCGACCAGGATCTTGGTCACGTTGGCATAGATGTCGCGCATGGCATCGGTGTACATGCGCTCGCGGGTGACCTGGGGCGCTTTCTGGTACTCGGCCAGCACCGAGCGGAAGCGCTGCGAATCACCTTCGGCCTGCGCCACGATCCGGGCCCGGTAGCCCTCCGCTTCCTCGATCAGGCGGGAAGCGGTACCACGGGCGCGGGGCACCACGTCGTTGGCATAGGCCTCGGCCTCGTTCTTGGCACGCTCGCGCTCCTGACCGGCCTTGAGCACGTCGTCGAAGGACGCCTGCACCTGCTCGGGCGGACGCACACCGCCCTGCTGCAGGTTGATGCCCACCACCTCGATACCCACGTTGTAGCGGTCCAGGATGCTCTGCATCAGCGTGCGCACGCGGGGCGCGATCTGGTCGCGCTCCTCGGCCAGGGCGGCGTCCATGCGCATGTTGCCCACCACCTCGCGCACCGCGGTCTCGGCGGCCTTCACCACCGACAGGTCGGGGTCGCGGCTCTCGAACAGGAAGGCACGGGCGTCATTCAGGCGGTACTGCACCGCGAACTTGATCTCGACGATGTTCTCGTCCGAGGTCAGCATGGCCGACTCGCGCAGGCCGGTGGCCGGCACCACGTTGTCGCGGCCCACGTCGACCGAGCGGATCTGGGTGACGAACACCGTTTCATGGCGCTGCACCGGGAACGGCAGCCGCCAGTTGAAGCCGGCGCCCACGGTGCTGTGGTAGCGCCCGAACTGGGTGATGACGGCCTGCTGACCTTCCTGCACGATGAAGAAGCCGGTTCCGAGCCAGATCAGCAGGGCCACGCCAGCCACCAGGCCGGCGCCGATGCCGGCGGCCTTGGGGTTCGGGCTGAACGACCCACCGCCACCCTGCCCCCCGTTGCCGCCATTGCCACCGTTGCCGAAGCCGCCACGGCCTTTGTTGCCGCCCAGCAGGCCACCCAGCTTGCGGTTGAAGTCGCGCCACAGCTCATCCAGGTCCGGCGGACCCTGGTTGGGGCCCTGACCCCTGGGCTGACGCTGGTCGGGACGGTCACCGCCCTCCCCGTTGCCAGCGCTGTTGTTGTCGTCGCCTCGTCCCCAGCGGGGGTCATTGAGGTTGAACATGCCGAACCGGCTGAGCCAGTCCTGCAATCGGCGTGGCCGGCGGCGGGGAACGTCGGGGGTGGCCTGGCCTTGCATATTCACATCCATGGGGTGGCTGCTCTTTTCAACGTAAAACCACATTGTGCCCAATCAGCCGGAGAGGTTCCCGGAATCGGGCATGGCGTGCGATGTTGTGGGGTCATGGGTGCCCAGGGCCTGCACCGCACGCTCGGCCAGCAAGGCCCGCAGCGCCGGCAGACCTTCACCGGAATGGGCGCTGAGATGCACGCGGACCACGGTCTGCCCGTCGACTTCGGTGGTGTCCACACCGTGCAGGGGACGGCGCTCGGGCGGCAACGCGTCGACCTTGTTGAACACCAGCACCTGAGGCACCTGGTCGGCCCCGATGTCGTGCAGCACGGACTGCACCGAGGCGATCTGTTCGGGGTGATCCGGGTTGGACGCGTCCACCACATGCAGCAGCAGATCGGCGTCCACCGCTTCCTTGAGGGTGGCGGCAAAGGCGTCCACCAGCCCGTGGGGCAGGTCGCGGATGAAGCCGACGGTGTCCGACAGCGACACCGAGCGGCCGGCATCGCCGAGGTAGAGCTGGCGGGTGGTGGTGTCCAGCGTGGCGAACAGCTGGTCCGCCGCGTAGCTGCGCGCCTTGACCAGCGCGTTGAACAGTGAGCTCTTGCCGGCGTTGGTGTAGCCGACCAGCGAGATGTTGAAGGCGTCGCGGCGCTCCCGCTGACGCCGCTGCGTGGCGCGCTGCTTCTTGACCTTGTCCAGACGGTCGCGGGTGCGCTTGATGGCCTCGCCGATCATGCGGCGGTCCAGTTCGATCTGGGTCTCGCCCGGGCCGCCGCGCATGCCGATGCCGCCGCTCTGGCGCTCCAGGTGCGACCAGCGCCGCACCAGACGGGTCGAGAGGTATTGAAGGCGAGCCAGCTCCACCTGCAGCTTGCCCTCATGGCTGCGGGCGCGCTGGGCGAAGATCTCGAGGATGAGCAAGGTCCGGTCGTTGACCGGACGACCCAGATGCCGCTCCAGGTTGCGTTGCTGGGCGGGGCTCAGGGCCTGGTCGAACAGGACTTCCGAGGCGCCGGTCGACTGAGCGACCATCGCGATCTCGTCCGCCTTGCCGGAGCCGACAAACAGCGCCGGGTCGGGCGCCCGCCGCTTGCAGGTGATGCGTTCGGCAACGGTGTAACCGGCCGTCTGGGCCAGCAGGCCCAGCTCGACCAGACCGGTGTCGAAATGGGGGGTGTTGAAGTCGACGCCCACCAGCACGACCGAAGGCGCGTTGGCAGGGCGGGTGGCGGAAGAACTCAATGCAGGAAGGAGGTAACGCGCCGGGCGCTACCGGCCCGGCGGTGAATGGCGCGGGCCTCGGGAGCAGGCAGGCGGCTCAGGATGCAGCGGGCTCGTCGCCCTGACCCACCGCAAACTGCACCGGACGCCCCGGCACGATGGTGGAAATGGCGTGCTTGTAGACCATCTGGGTCACGGTGTTGCGCAGCAGCACCACGTACTGGTCGAAGGATTCGATCTGCCCCTGCAGCTTGATGCCGTTGACCAGATAGATGGACACCGGCACATGTTCCCGACGCAGCTGATTCAGGAAGGGATCTTGCAAGAGCTGGCCTTTGTTGTTGCTCACGATATGCTCCGTGTTCAAGTTGTTGGATGGCGGAACATACCATACCACCCCTCCCCTGTCGGCACGGGGTATATCAGTCGTCCTTGAAGGGGTTCGCCGAGGTCTTGAGCTCGATCCGCAGGGGGGTGCCGACCAGGTCGAATGCCTTGCGGAAGCGCCCCTCCAGGAAGCGCTTGTAGACCTCCGGGACGTGCTCCAGCGAGTTGCCGTGGATCACGATCACCGGTGGATTCATGCCGCCCTGGTGGGCATAACGCATCTTGGGACGGAACATGCCGCTGCGCTGGGGTGCCTGGAACGCCACCGCCTCCTGGAGCAGCCGGGTGAGCTGGGGGGTGGGCATCTTGCGCATGGCCGAACCATGGGCCTGCGCGATCGACTTCCACACCGGGCCCAGGCCCTGCCGCTTGGTCGCGGAGATCAGGTGCAGCGAAGCAAATTTCAGGAAGGCGAGCCGGGTCTCGACCTGGCGTTCCACCTGCTCACGCTGGTAGGCATCGACCGCGTCCCATTTGTTGATGGCCAGCACCACCGCCCGGCCGCTTTCCAGGATGTAGCCGGCAATGTGCGCGTCCTGATCGGTCACGCCCTGGGTGGCGTCCAGCAGCAGCAGCACCACATGGGCGTTCTCGATGGCCTGCAGGGTCTTGACCACCGAGAACTTCTCGATGGCCTCGAACACCTTGCCCTTCTTGCGGATGCCGGCCGTGTCCACCAGCTCGTACTTCTGACCCTGGCGCTCGAACGGCACCGAGATGGCGTCGCGGGTGGTCCCCGGCATGTCGAAGGCGACCAGGCGCTCCTCGCCCAGCCAGGCGTTGATCAGCGTCGACTTGCCCACGTTGGGCCGACCGGCCACCGCCAGGCGTATGACCTGGGTGTCGGGCTCCGGCTCCTCTTCATCTTCGGGCGGCAGACCCGGAATGGCTTCGAGCGCCTGCTCCAGCATGGAGCGCACGCCCTGGCCGTGCGCACCCGAGACCGGCAGCACCTCGCCCAGCCCCAGCTCGAAGAACTCCACCAGCTGCAGGCCCTGGGTCATGCCCTCGGCCTTGTTGGCCACCAGCACGCAGGGCTTGCCGAGGCGGCGCAGGTACTGGGCGATCTCGTGGTCCTGGGCGCTGAGTCCGCCCCGGGCATCGACGACGAAGATGACCACATCCGACTCGGCCACGGCCTGCCGGGTCTGCTTAGCCATTTCACGGTAGATGCTGCCCTCGCCGGCGTCCGGCTCGAAACCGCCGGTGTCGATGACGATGTATTCGCGACGTCCCACACGGCCATTGCCGTAGTGACGGTCCCGCGTGAGGCCGGCGTAGTCGGCCACGATGGCATCGCGCGATGCCGTCAACCGGTTGAACAGGGTGGACTTGCCGACGTTGGGACGGCCCACCAGGGCGATGACAGGTTTGACGGCCATGAACAGAACGAAAGGAGCTTACTGGGGACGCCAGGCGTACAGCCCGCCGTTGCGGGTCTGGACCACCAGCGCATCGCCGGCAAGAACCGGGGCCACCACGATGGGAGAGCCGTCGGTGGTGAGGCGGGTCATTTCGCTGCCGTCCTCGCGGGACACCAGGTGTACCAGCCCGCTGTTGTCGCCGAAGGCCACCACCCGGCCCAGTGCCAGCGGGGCGGACAGCTTGCGGTACTTCAGCCGCTCGACCGTCCAGGCCGGCTGGCCGCTGGCGCGGTTGAAGGCCTGCAGCCGGCCTTCGCCGTCGCTGCCATAGAGCTGGCGATCGTCGCCGTGGACGCCGGTCAGCCCGGAGGTCTGGCGGGTCCAGACCACGCTGCCCCGCTCGGCGTCCACACAACCCACGGCGGCACTGTAGGCACGCACGCAGACGCTGGCGCCGATGCGGCTGGCCGGGCCCAGGATGTCGACCAGGCGCTCCACCTCGTTGGTGCCGCGGCCGGTGGCCACCGGCACTTCCCAGCGCACCGCGCCGTTGTCGGGGTTCAGCCCGGCGAGCCGACCCGCCAGACCGGCCACCAAGGTGTCGCCCACGGCGGTCAGCGCGCCCGGCTGGCTCAGCACCAGCGGGTCGCCGGGTCGGGTCTGGTTCCAGAGGCGCGCACCGTTGGCGGCGTCAAAGCCGCTCACCGATCGGTCGGCCCCCAGCACGAACACCCGTTGCCCCGCCACCAGCGGCGCAGTGAACGAACGGGCCGGCAGCCGTACACGCCAGACCTCGCGGCCATCGCGCAGCGCAATCAGCTGGTTCTCGCGGTTGATCACGGCCACCGTGGCGCCATCGCTGCCCACACCGGCCGACAAGGCCTGGTCGAGGGCCACCCGCCACACCACATTGCCGCTGCCGGCGTCGACCGCCAGCACGTTGCCCGAAGACGAAGCCGCAAACACCCGACCGCCGGCGACCACCGGCTGCAGGGTCTCGCTGCCTTGTCCGACCTGGACATTCCAGGCCAGTCGGGTGCTCATGAGGGCGGCCACCGGTGCCAGCGGAGCCGGCTCGGGCGCCTTGGGGCTGGAAGAACAGCCGGCCAGCATGGCGGCGGCCAGCAGGCCGGCCCACAGGCGTGGGGATCGGGTCGTGGAAATCATCGGGGTCATGACGGACGGCTCTCCTGGCTGGCTGCCGGGGATTTGTCGACGCCCAGCGAGGCCAGCTTGACCTCGACCAGTCGACGGTACTCGGTGTCGGCGCTCAGGCCGGCCCAGGCCTTCTCGAACTGGGCCTTGGCGCCGGCCGCATCGCCCTTGGCCAGCAGCGCATCGCCACGGCGGTCGGCGGCCATGGCGTCGAAAGCGGCCGGGAACGGCGCTTCCAGGGTGCGGATGGCGCGATCAAATTCGCCGGCATCGATGTCGATGCCGGCCAGGCGCAGACGCGCGATGGACCGGTAGGCCTCGTCCTTGCTGTTGGTCACCAGCCAGTCGAGCGCGGCGCGGGCCTGGTCGGCCTGACCGGCCTCGAACCGGGTCTTGGCCGCCAGCAACGTGGCCTGGCCGGCGAAGGCGGTGCCTGCAAAGCGGGCCTGCATGTCGGCCAGCGCGGCATCGAGGCGGGAGCTGTCCTTGGCCTGGGCAGCGCGTTCGATCTCGGTGTGGAGCGCCGACGCCTTGGCGGACTGGCTCCGCTGCCACCAGTTCCAGCCGTTCCAGGCGGCGAAGGCGCCCAGCACCACGATCAGGACCCAGGTGATGGCGTTGCCGTACTTGGACCAGAAGTGTTTGATCTGATCGAGCTGTTCCTGCTCTTCGAGGTCGAGGTGTTTGGCCATGGAAGCGGGATGGAGGGAAATCGGTTCTTCGGACTTGCCGCCGGAGGGCGGCGAAGCTGGGGATTGTAGGTGGGCCCGCCGAGGGCCCCACCCGATCAGGTGCGCAGCGCCCCGGCCAGTGCGTCGAGGTCGCCCAGCGCGACCAGCTGCTGCCCGCCCTCGGTGCGTTCGCCCCGCAGCGGCTTGACCGCCACCTGACCCTGGGCCAGCTCCTGCTCGCCGAAGATCAGCGCCGTGCGGGCGCCGCTGCCGTCGGCCTTCTTGAACTGCGACTTCATGCTGCCCATGCCTTCCGCACCGGCGGCGTGCATCTGCACCTTGAGCCCGCGCTGGCGCAGGCCACGCAGCACCGGCATCACCCGATCCATGGCGGCCGCATCGGGCACCACGGCATAGACGTCGGGCACCGGCGCCTCGGGCAGACGGCCCTGTTCCTTGAGCAGCTCCAGGATGCGCTCGATGCCGAGCGCCCAGCCCACGGCCGGTGCCGCCTTGCCACCGATCTGCTCGAACAGGCCGTCGTAACGGCCACCGGCGCACACCGTGCCCTGGGAGCCCAGCTGCGTGGTGACGAACTCGAACACCGACAGGTTGTAGTAGTCCATGCCGCGCACCAGCCGGGGATTGACCCGGTAGGCCACGCCATGGGCGTCCAGCAGCGACTTGAGCCGGTCGAAGTGGGCCAGCGACTCCGCACCGAGGTGGTCCATCAGGCGCGGCGCGGCATTCACCAGGTCCTGCATGGCCGGGTTCTTGGTGTCGAGGATGCGCAGCGGGTTGCTGTGCAGACGGCGCCGGGCTTCCTCGTCGAGCTGGTCGGCGTGGGCCTCCAGGTAGGCGATCAGGGCCTGGCGGTGCGCCAGACGCTCCACCGGCTGACCCAGGCTGTTGATCTCCAGCGCGATGCCCTCCAGACCGAGCGCGGCCCACAGGTCGCAGGCCATGACGATCAGCTCGGCGTCGACGTCCGGGCCGGCGAAGCCCAGGGCCTCGGCACCGAACTGGTGGAACTGGCGGTACCGGCCACGCTGCGGACGCTCGTGGCGGAACATCGGCCCCATGTAGTACAGGCGCTTGGGGCCGTCGTACAGCAGCGTGTGTTCATGGGCCGCGCGGACCACGCCAGCGGTGTTCTCCGGACGCAGCGTGAGGTGTTCGCCGTTGAGCTTGTCCTCGAAGGAATACATCTCCTTCTCGACGATGTCGGTCACCTCGCCCAGACCCCGCACGAACAGTGCCGTGGGCTCGACGATCGGGGTCCGGAGGTTGCGATAACCGTAGCCGGCCATGAGGCTGCGCAGCCGGTCTTCCAGCCACTCCCAGTGCGCAGACTGGGGAGGGGCAATGTCGTTCATGCCTTTGACGGCGGTCAGTTTCTCGGCCATGGGAAGGTGGGTCCGGTCGGGGCTCAGGCGGCCGCGCCGAAACGTTTTTCGATGTAGTTGTCGACGATGGTCTGGAATTCGCGGGCGATGCCCTCGCCCCGCAGGGTGAGCGCCTTCTGGCCGTCGATGAACACCGGCGCAGCCGGCGCCTCGCCGGTGCCGGGCAGGCTGATGCCGATGTCGGCGTGCTTGCTCTCGCCCGGGCCGTTGACGATGCAGCCCATCACCGCGACCTTGAGGTTCTCGACCCCCGGGTAGCGCTCCCGCCAGACCGGCATGGAGGCCCGCAGGTAGTCGTCGATCTGCTTGGCCAGCTCCTGGAAGGTGGTGCTGGTGGTGCGGCCACAGCCCGGACAGGCCGTGACGGCCGGCACGAAGGTGCGCAAGCCCAGCGCCTGCAGGATCTCCAGCCCGACCACCACCTCCTGGGTGCGCGACTCGCCGGGCTGCGGCGTGAGCGAGATCCGGATGGTGTCGCCGATGCCCTGCTGCAGCAGCACCGACAGCGCCGCCGTGGAAGCCACCGCGCCCTTGGTGCCCATGCCGGCTTCGGTCAGGCCCAGGTGGAGCGCGTAGTCGCACCGCTGTGCCAGCGCCTGGTACACCGAGATGAGGTCCTGCACCGCACTGACCTTGCAGGACAGCACGATCTGGTCGCCGCGCAGACCGATCTCCTCGGCACGACGCGCCGAAGAAATGGCCGAGGTGATCAGCGCCTCGTACATCACCTGGCGGGCATCCCACGGCTGGGCGCGGCCGGCGTTTTCGTCCATGAGCCGGGCCAGCAGGTCCTGGTCGAGGCTGCCCCAGTTGACGCCGATGCGGATCGGCTTGTCGTGCCGGGCCGCGATCTCGACCATCTGGGCGAACTGCCGGTCGCCCTTGTCACCCCGGCCGACGTTGCCCGGGTTGATGCGGTACTTGGACAAGGCCTCGGCGCAGGCCGGGTGGTCGGTGAGCAGGCGGTGGCCGTTGTAGTGGAAGTCGCCGATCAGCGGGACCGGAACGCCCATGCGGTCCAGCTGCTCGCGGATGTGGGGAACGGCCTTGGCCGCCTCGTCGTTGTTGACGGTGATGCGCACCAGCTCGGAGCCGGCCTGGGCCAGCTCCTTGACCTGGATGGCGGTGCCGATGGCATCGGCGGTGTCGGTGTTGGTCATGGACTGCACCCGCACCGGCGCATTGCCACCGACCGTGACCACATGGTCGCCCCAGCGCACCACGCCCTGCCGGGTGCGGCGGGGCGGGGTCTGGAACAGCGGGATGGGCTGGCAGGCGCGGTCGGTGCTGACAGGGTCGGACATGCTCATTTCACCTCGAAGCGGGCCACGCCATTGGAAGACGGCGCCGGCAGATCAAAGGCCTGACCGCGCAAGGTCACCCGGGCGGCTTCGGCGCGACCGATCACCACGGCATAGGGCGGCGCACGGTTGACCTCCATGGATTCGCCCGCGGTCAGCAGGCGGCGCACCACCGTCTCGCCAGCGGGTGTCGTGACCTCGACCCAGGTTTCGGCCCGGGCGGCAATCGCCATGACCGTTGGTGCAGGAGCCACCGGCTCGGCGGGGGCGGGGGCTGCGACGGCAGCCGGCGCGGGCCCGGGGACAGCGGCCACTGGCGCCACGTCCGCAGCGGGGGACGAAGTCGAGGGCGAAGCGGGAATGGTTGCGGGCGCGGCAGCAACGGCGTCGGCAACAGGCCCGTCGGCGGCAGGTGTCGAGGCATTGACCGGCACCGCCGGCTCCGGGTTGCCGGACGGCAGCCCAGTCGGCGCCGGGGTCGTGGCCGGTGCGGCCTCACCCCAGACCGGGGCGGCAGACTCTTCGGCCTTGGGCAGGAACACGATCACCAGCGCCCCGAGCAGCAAGGCGATGGCCGACAGCACCGCCGGCCGGGACAGCCAGCCCGCCGGGTTGAAGGGGACGGGATCGGCGCTGCCCTGGTAAGGCGCATTCAGGGCGGTGCCCGAAGGACCGAGCGAGGGCCGGGAGGCGGCCGGGAGCTGGGCCAGCACGGGTGCCGGGTCGATCCGGAGGTGGCGACAGGCGCTGGACGCCAGGGCCCGTGCGAAGGTCATGTCGGGAAGGCGGTCGAACCGACCCGCTTCCAGGTCCTCCAGCTTGCGCACCGGCACCTTCAGCGCGGCGGCCAGCGCAGCCACGTGCAGGCCGGAGGCCTCACGGGCCTGTTTCAGCAGCGACGGGCTGCTCGCCGCCGTCTCGCCCTGCCCTGCGGCTTCGGGCTGGTGGGGCTCACTCATCAAAATCACCTCTCTGGTAAGCCGCCCACTGGGTCGACTCCGGATAACGGCGCGACAACTGTTGCGCCAGCTGACGGGCAGCATCGATGTTGGAGAGCTTGCGTTCGACCTTGATGCCCAGCCACAAGGTCTCGGCGTTGCCGAATTCGGAATTGTTCACCCGCCGGATGATGAACTGGGACCGGGGCAGCTCCCCCCGCCGGTACAGCAGCGAGGCCAGGTTGTAGGCCGCGATCGGGTTGCCCGGGTCGAGTTCGTAGGAACGCGCCAGGCTGGCTTCGGCGTCCTGCAGCTGTCCGGCCCGCAGCTGGCACACGCCCTGCGCCAGCAGGGTGCGGGCACGTCCGCCGTAGGTGGGGCTGGTCATGGCACGGCTGAACATCTCGAACGACGCCGGGTAGCGGCGCTGGTCGCAGAGGAAGACGCCGTAGTTGTGGGCCACGTTGGCGTCGCGCGGATTGAGCTGCAGCGCGCGCTGGAAGCTGGCCTCGGCCAGACCCAGCTCGTTCATGCGGGAATACACCAGACCGCGAAGGGCGTGCGCGTCGGCGTAGGTGGGGTCGGCCAGCAACGAGAGCTTGATCTCGTCCAGCGCCACGGTGTCCTGGCCCTGCCCGAAGTAGCTGGCTGCCAGCTCGAGGCGGATGCGTGCCCGGCGCCGGGCATCGGGCTCGTCCGATGCGGTCACCGGCTCCACCGAGGCGCCCACCGGGGGAATGGCCGACGGGTTCTGGGCGCAACCGGCCAGCAAGGCCAGCCACACGCTGCCCAGCAGCAAGACGGGTCGGAAAGAGGAGGAGAAGCCGCGTGTGCTGTGGGTCATGCCTGCCTTTTCAAATCAACTGCCGGGTCGGACGATGCGGATCGGGGCGGTGGTTTCGGTGCGCAGACGCGCCAGCCGGCGAGCGGCATCGGTCCGGTCCAGGACATCGCCGGCCAGCTGGCCGCAGGCCGCATCGATGTCGTCGCCTCGGGTCTTGCGCACCGTGGTCACCACGCCGCCATCGTTCAGGATCCGGGCGAACTGCAGCACCACCGGGCGGGGGGAACAGCGCAGGCCCGAATCCGGGAACGGGTTGAACGGTATCAGATTGATCTTGCAGGGCACGCCGCGTTCCCCGTGCTGGCGCACCAGGTCGAGCAGTTCACCGGCGTGCTCGGGCGTGTCGTTGACGCCGTCCAGCATGCAGTACTCGAACGTGATGAAGTCGCGCGGAGCGGCCGGCAGGTAACGCACGCAGGCGTCCAGCAGCTCGGCCAGCGGGTATTTGCGGTTCAGCGGCACCAGCGAGTCGCGCAGGGGGTCGTTGGGGGCGTGCAGCGACACCGCCAGGGCCACCGGCACGTCGGCGGCAAGCCGGTCCATCATGGGCACCACCCCGGAGGTGGACACGGTGACCCGCCGACGCGAAAGACCGTAGGCGTGGTCATCGAGCATCACCCGCAGGGCCGGCACCAGCGCGTGGTAGTTCTGCAGCGGCTCGCCCATGCCCATCATGACCACGTTGGTGATCACGCGTTCGGTGGTCTTCAGGTGGCGGCGCAGGAAAAACTCGGCCTGCCAGAGCTGGGCGAGGATCTCGCCGGTGGTGAGGTTCCGCGAGAAGCCCTGATGCCCGGTGGAGCAGAAGCGGCAACCCACGGCACAGCCCGCCTGCGACGACACGCACAGGGTGCCGCGGTCTTCTTCGGGGATGAAAACGGTTTCGACGGCGTTGCCGTCGCCCACATCGAACAGCCACTTGATGGTGCCGTCGGCCGAGTCCTGGCGCGACAACACCGGCAAGGTCTGGACCGCGGCCGCCGAGGGCAACTTCTCGCGAAGGCTTTTCGCGAGGTCGGTCATGCGGGAGGGGTCGGATTCACCCTTCTGGTGAATCCAGCGGAACAACTGGACGGCGCGGAAACGCTTTTCGCCCAGCTGCTCGCAAAAGGCGGTCAACCCGTCGAGATCGAAGTCGAGCAGATTGACCGTCATGGCGCCATGGTCTGCGCGCAGATCAGCGCGAGTACACGTTCATGCCGGGGAAGAAGAAGGCGACTTCCTGGGCAGCGGTCTCGGGGGCGTCGGAGCCGTGCACGGCGTTGGCGTCGATGCTGTCGGCGAAGTCGGCGCGGATGGTGCCCGGGGCGGCTTTCTTGGGGTCGGTGGCGCCCATCAGGTCGCGGTTCTTGGCGATGGCGCCTTCACCTTCGAGGGCCTGGATCATGACCGGGCCGGAGACCATGAAGTCCACCAGGTCCTTGAAGAACGGACGGGCCTTGTGCACGGCATAGAACTGCTCGGCTTCGCCGCGCGAGAGGTGAACCATCTTGGCGGCCACGACCTTCAGGCCGGCGGCCTCGAAGCGGGCGTAAATCTGGCCGATGACGTTCTTGGCAACGGCGTCGGGCTTGATGATCGAGAGGGTGCGTTCGATGGCCATGGGGGGATCCTGATACCTGAAGTTTTAAAGGAAATTCAAGGGGTTGCGCGGCAAAGCGCAGAGCCACCGATTCTACATCGGGCCAGCGGCCATCTGGCCGCTGCAGGCCTCAGCGACCAGGGCCTCGACGCTTGCCGCCACCCTGACCGCCGCGCGGCGGCTGCGCGCCCTTGCCGCGTGTGGCGTCGGCCTTGCGCTGGCGAGCCACCGCATCGTGGCCGATGTAGCCGACCGAGGTCTTCATGGGGTCGGGCTGACCGCCACTGCCCTTGCCGGCTGCGTTGCCGCCCGGTCCGGCGCCGCGCGGCTTGCGGCCGGGGTCGAGCGGGGCGGCTGCGGACGGTGCCGGCCGGGCCGGACCGCGACCGGTGCGCTGCCCGCCCCTGGACGGGCTGCCCCGCGTGGCGGCCGGGCGCGGACCACGGCTCGGCTCAGCCGCCGGCAGCATGCCGGCCGCTGCGGTCAGACGGGCGATGTCGCGCTCGTCGAGCTCGATCCAGGCGCCGCGCTTGAGACCACGCGGCAGCATCATGGCGCCGTAACGGATGCGGATCAGGCGGCTGACCGCGTGGCCGACCGCTTCGAACATGCGGCGCACCTCGCGGTTGCGGCCCTCGGCAATGGTGACCCGGTACCAGCAGTTGGCGCCCTCGCCGCCGCCGTCTTCGATGGAAGCGAACTGGGCCGGGCCGTCGTCAAGATTCACGCCGTCCAGCAAGCGCTGCTTTTCCTCTTTGGACAGCGCACCCAGCACACGCACCGCGTACTCGCGCTGCAGCCCGAAACGCGGGTGCATCAGGCGGTTGGCCAGCTCACCGGAACTGGTGAGCAGCAGCAGGCCTTCGGTGTTGAGGTCCAGCCGGCCGACCGATTGCCATTTGCCGCTCTGCAGCCGCGGCAGGCGGCGGAACACGGTCGGGCGGTTCTGGGGGTCGTCGTGCGAGACCACCTCGCCAGCCGGCTTGTGGTAGGCCAGCACACGCGGCGGCGGCGGGGTCATGCGCACACGCACCGGCTTGCCGTTGACCTTGATCACGTCCCCGAACTGGATGCGCTGCCCCACGTGGGCCGGCTCGCCGTTGACCGAAATGCGGCCTTCCAGGATGAGCTGCTCCATCTCCAGCCGCGAACCCATGCCGGCCTGGGCCAGCACCTTGTGCAGTTTGGGCGATTCGGCCTCGGGGGCCAGCACGCGCTTGGTCGGCGCTGCGGGCTCCGTCTCCTGCTCGGCATCGAAGACGCCGCTGACGACGTCGTCGAACTGCAGGGCGGAGTCGTCGGCGGGCACGGCCTCGACCGGCAGTTGGCGGGGGGTGTCCGGCGTTGTCATGGGTTTCCTTGAATGGAGTCGTCGGTGGCGGGATCGGCACCGGCCGGGAGGCTGTCGGCGAGCAGGTCGGGCGCCGCCTCGTCGTCGGGCAGGCGCTGTGCGAGGGCGTCGAAATCGAGGCGGCCGAGCGCCGACTCCTGCACCTCGCTGGCGTCCAGCGGGGGCAGCTGGTCGAGCGAGGCCAGGCCCAGATCGTCCAGGAACTGGCGGGTGGTGGCAAACAGGGCCGGGCGTCCGACCGTTTCGCGGTGCCCGATGACCTCGATCC
>PNMF01000065.1 GCA_013823485.1 Comamonadaceae bacterium | reverse complement strand
AGCACCTGCACCGCGAACTGCGGCGTGGAAGCCGGGGCCGGGATGCCCACCGTGCTCTTGCCGCCGGCCGCCTTGACCGCCGCGATCCAGCCCTTGAGGTCGGCGGCGGGCGTGCCGCCCGACAGCGCCACGGCGTTGACGAAGGTGGCAAAGCCGGCCACCGGCACGAAGTCGCGCGCCGGGTCGAAGCCGGGGTTCTTCATGGTCAGCGGCAGGATGCTGACGCTGTGGTCGTGGCTCAGGAACACGGTGTTGCCATCCGGCGCGGCGGCCTTCAGGGCCTGGGCTGCAAGCTGCCCGCCGGCCCCGGGCTTGTTCTCCACCACCACCGGCTGGCCCAGCTCGTCCTTCAGGCGGTCGGCCAGGATGCGGGCGATGGCATCGGTCCCGCCACCGGGCGGGAAGCCCACCAGCACCCGCAGAGGGGTCTGGGCATGGAGCGGTGTGGCGGACAGCAGCGCCAGGGTCAGGCTGGCGGCGGCGGTGGCCATGAAGCCACGGCGGTTCGGGAACAGGCGCATGGGAGGTCTCCTGGGGTTCAACGGGACGGGTCTTCGACCACACCGGCGGCGGTGCGGAAGGCTTCGACGGCGGTGGGCACGCCGCAGTACACGGCGGCCTGCAGCAGCACCTCCTGCAGCTCTTCGGGGGTGGCGCCGTTGTTGAGCGCACCACGCACATGGCCCTTGAGCTCGTTCTGGCGGCCCAGCGCGGTCAGCATGGCCACAGTGACCAGGCTGCGGGTCTTCAGGTCCAGACCACCGCGCTGCCAGACATCGCCCCAGGCCTTGCGGGTGATGTGCTGCTGGATCGGCTCGGTGAAGGGGGTCATGCCGGCAAAGGCGGCTTCGACGAAGGCATCGCCCATGACCTGGCGGCGCATGGCCAGGCCGCGCTCGAATTCGGGGTCGGTGCCGGCGGGGGGTTGGGGTATGGACATGGGGTGGAACGGCAGAAAGGTATGCAGGGCAGGAACGGCGGACACGATACCGCAGGCGACCGGTCCGGCCAACGGTCCAAGGCAGAATCGCGACACCCCCCACCCCATCCAGGAGACACCATGAGCCGCTATCCCGCCCCGGACATCAACGACCTGCCCGACGACATCAAGGCACGCGTGCTGGAGGTGCAGGAGAAGGCCGGCTTCGTGCCCAACGTGTTCCTGGCCCTGGCCCGCCGGCCGGCCGAATGGCGCGCGTTCTTCGCATACCACGACGCCCTCATGACACCCGAGACCGTGGGCCGCACCAGCGGTCTGACCAAGGGCGAGCGCGAGATGATCGTCACCGCCACCAGCGCGGCCAACCAGTGCCTTTACTGCGTGGTGGCGCACGGCGCCATCCTGCGCATCTACGAGAAGAAGCCGCTGGTGGCCGACCAGGTGGCCATCAACCACCGCAAGGCCGACATCAGCCCGCGCCAGCGCGCCATGCTCGACTTCGCCATGAAGGTCTGCCAGCAGTCCCATGCCATCGAAGACGCCGACATCGATGCGCTGCAGGCCCACGGCTTCACCGATGAAGACGCCTGGGACATTGCTGCCATCACGGCCTTTTTCGGGCTGTCCAACCGCATGGCCAGCTTCAGCGGCATGATGCCGAACCCAGAGTTCTACCTGATGGGCCGTCAGCCCAAGCCGCGCTGAGCCCCCGCCTTACCCGGAGCCACCCCTTGCCCATGCAGGCCACCGATCCCCAGGACGACGATCCGCAGCAGTGGTGTGGCAACACGCCGCAGCTCGACATCCGCCATCCGCGGGTGCGCCTGCTGGCGGTCCGCCTGACCCAGCTGCGCTACAGCGCGCGCGACAAAGCCTTGGCCTGCTTCCGCCATGTGCGACAGATGCCCTTCGGCTGCGTGGGCGACGGCACCGGGGTGCCGGCCCTCACCGTGATGCGGCTCAACCGGGGCGACTGCCACACCAAATCGACCCTGCTGGTGGCCTTGCTGCGGTCCATCGGCATACCCGCGCGGCTGCGGCTGGTGTCGCTGCGTTCCGAATTCCTGCGCGGCATCATCGACCTCGGTGACCAGCCGGTGGAACACTGCCTGGTGGAGGTGTGGCTGGAGGACCGCTGGGTGCGTTTTGACAGCCATGTCATGGACCCCGACCTGAGCGAAGCCGCCCGCACCCAGCTGCGGCTGGAAGGCAAGCAGCTCGGCTATGGCCTGCACCTCGACGGCGCGACGGACTGGGACGGCTACCTGGATGCCCTGTCACCCACCGTGGCCAGCGACGAACGCAGCCTGCCGGTGCGCGACTGGGGCTGTTACGACGACCCCTACAGCTTCTACAGCTCGACCGAGGCGCTGCGCAGCAAGCTCGGCTGGACCAGCCGCATGGTGTGGATGCTGGGCGCGCGCCGGGTGAACCAGCGGGTGCACCTGCTGCGCGGCCTGGCCCGCGAGCCGATGGAAGTGCAGCGCAGCCTCTGAAGTGGCGGCTCAGCCGCCGAGGTGCTGCCGCATGCGTTCGGGCAGCGGAGCCGATTTCTGTTTCGGGAAATCCACCCAGACCGTGGTGGCGCCACCGGCGGCATACACCGTGTCCGGGTCGTCGGTGCGCGACAGGGTGCACCAGCTCTCGAAGCTGCTGCGCCCGGGGTCGCTGACCGACATCACGGCCAGCACGTCACCCGGGTATTCGAGCTGGCGGTGAAAGTTGCAGAAGGCGTTGACGATGACCGGCCCCTCGCCGCGCGGGTCGGGTTCGCAGCCGATGCTGCGCATCCATTCGATCCGCACCGTCTCCAGATAGCGGAAGTACACCGTGTTGTTCACATGGCCCATGGCATCCATGTCGCCCCAGCGGATGGGGATGACCATGCGGAAGACCTCGGTGCGGTGGGCGGGCAGTTCGAGCTTCATGATTCGGGCAACGGGTGGAAGGGTCAGCGGTGCGCCTGGATGGAAGCCAGGATGCCGAGCAGGAACAGGCCGCAGGCCGCCCACTGCAGCGGCGCCGGCCAGGCCGCCTCCCAGGCAAACGCGTACATCAGGCCGAACACGGTCTCGCTCACGATCAGCTGGCCGGCCAGACTGGCGCTCAGGCGCCGGCTGGCCATGTTCCAGAGCACCGAGGCGATCCAGGCCGCCCCGATGCCGGTGACCACACAGACCAGCACGAAGGTGCCGAAGCCCGGGCGGGCCGCCAGTTCGGCCAGCGGCGTGCCGGCCACGGCCCAGATCAGCAGGGCACCGGCGCCGGCCGCCAGGCCGAGCCAGTTGGCCCAGACGGTGGAATTCACCTCCGGATGGCGGGCCAGCCAGCGCGCATTGAGCAGGCCGAAGGCGGTCCAGCAGGCCATGGCCAGGATGGCCAGCAACACGCCCCACCCCAGTTGCCCCGTGCCGGCGGGGCCGTCGCCGTGGGCGGTTTCGCCCACCATCAGCGCCATGCCGGCCACGGTGAGCAGCAGCCCCGGCACCAGGCCACGCCAGCGCAGGTCCTGCGGCTTGCCCAGCAGCATGATGGCCACCGGAATGGTGCCGATGATCAGCACCGGCAGCGCCGCACCGGCGGCCTGGATGGCCAGCACCAGCAGCAGGTAGTAGCCGGTGTAGCCCAGCACGCTGAGCCACACCGCAGCACCCGCCTGTGCCCAGGTGGGCCGCTGCAGCCGGCCGCGCAGCGCGGCCCAGGCCAGCAGCACCAGCGACAGCAGACCGCACGACAGGTAGCGGCCCACGGTGAGGTCGACCGAGCTGAAGCCCGGCGCGATCAGGGGCGCCACGAAGGTGCTGCCCCAGAACGCACCGGCGCCCAGGCCGGCCGCGATGCCGGCCAGCATGCCGGGTGGCCAGCCGGCCCGGCCGGTCAGGGCGGACGCCGTCATGTCAGACGCCGAAACCGTCGTCGGCGGCAATGACCGCCCCGTTGACGAAATGGCTCTCGGCCGAACACAGCATCACCAGCAGCGCGTCCAGATCGGCCGGCGTGCCCACGCGCTTGCGCGGCAGCATGGCGATCAGCTTCTGACCCTGCTCGGTCTGCCAGTGGTGGTGGTTGATCTCGGTGTCGATGTAGCCCGGGCAGATGGCGTTCACATTGATGCCGAAGCGGCCCCACTCGGTGGCCATGGCGCGGGTCATGTGCACCACGGCCGCCTTGCTCATGCAGTACACGCCGATCTGGGGCAGCACCTTCAGGCCGGCCATGGAGGCGATGTTGACGATGCGCCCGCCCACGAAGGTGCCGGGTGCCGCACCCTTGGCCCGGGCCAGCATGCGTTTGCCCACCTCCTGTGCCACGAAGAAGGCGCCGCGCGTGTTGGTGTTGAAGACGAAGTCGTAGTCCTCTTCGGTCACGTCCTGCAGGCGCTGGGTGGTGCTCACGCCGGAGTTGTTGATCAGGATGTCGATCGGCCCGACCTCGGTCTCGGCATGGGCCACCGCGGCCTTGATCGAGGCCAGGTCGGTGACGTCCATGGCCACCACATGGGCGTCGCCGCCATCGGCCTCGATGTGGGCCCGCAGGTTCATGAGGCGGTCGGTGCGGCGGCTGGCCAGCACCACGGCGGCGCCGGCCCTGGCCAGGGTCTTGGCGAACTGTTCGCCCAGGCCGCCGGAGGCGCCGGTGATGAGGGCCACGCGGCCGGAAAGATCGAGGGTGTAGGCCATGGAAAGGGTCTCCGGGGTCGGGTTCGTGACAGGAAAATAAGAACGACCGTTCGATTTTGTGCAGGCGCCGCATAGAATGCGGTCCGGCCGGCGACAGCGGCATACGCCCACCGGTGTCCGATCAACCCCCTATTCTCTGCGAGATCCCCCATGACGCACGACGAGATCCTGGCCCAGTTCGGTCCCCGGGAGGCCATGGAATACGACGTGGTGGTCGTCGGTGGCGGCCCGGCCGGCCTGTCCACCGCCATCCGCCTGAAGCAGCTCGCGGCCGAGCGCGGCCACGAGGTGAACGTCTGCGTGCTGGAAAAAGGCTCCGAGCCGGGCGCCCACATCCTGTCGGGTGCCGTCATGGACCCGCGCGCCATCACCGAGCTGTTCCCCGACTGGAAGGAACGCGGCGCACCGCTGAACCAGCCGGTGACCGGCGACGACGTGCTGTTCCTGAAAGAAGGTTCGGCCACCCGCACGCCCGACTGGCTGGTGCCGGGCTGCTTCCACAACGACGGCAACTACGTCATCAGCCTGGGCGCCGTGACCAAGTGGCTGGGCGAGCAGGCCGAGGCGATGGGCGTGGAGATCTTCCCCGGCTTCACCGCCGCCGAGGTGCTGTATGCCGAAGACGGCTCGGTGCGCGGCGTGGCCACCGGCCACCAGGGACTGGGCAAGGACGGTGAGCCCACCGACAGTTTCCAGCTCGGCATGGAGCTGCTGGCCAAGTACACCGTGTTCGCCGAAGGCGCGCGCGGCCACCTGGGCAAGCAGCTGATCGCCCGCTTCCAGCTCGACGCCGGCAAGGACCCGCAAAGCTACGCCATCGGCATCAAGGAACTCTGGGAAGTGCCGCCCGAGAAGGCCCAGCCCGGCCGCGTGGTGCACACCGCCGGCTGGCCCATGGACAACAGCACCTACGGCGGCGGCTTCCTGTACCACCTGGAAGGCAACAAGGTCACGCTGGGCTTCGTCACCGGCCTGGACTACCAGAACCCCTGGCTCAGCCCGTTCGAGGAAATGCAGCGCTGGAAGACCCACCCGGCCATCCGCGCCCATATCGAGGGCGGCAAGCGCCTGGGCTATGGTGCCCGCGCCATCACGGCCGGCGGCATCCTGAGCCTGCCGCGCACCGTGTTCCCGGGCGGCGCCCTGGTGGGCTGCGATGCCGGCTACCTGAACGCCGCCCGCATCAAGGGCAGCCACGCCGCCATCAAGACCGGCATGCTGTGCGCCGACGCCGCCTTCGAGGCGCTGGTGGCCGGCCGCAGCGGCGACGAGCTGGAGGCCTACCCGGCCGCCTTCGAGCAGAGCTGGCTCAAGGAGGAACTGGAAGGCTCGCGCAACTTCAAGCAGTGGTTCAAGAAGGGCAACACCGTGGGCGCCCTGATGACCGGCATCGAGCAGTGGCTGCTGCCCAAGCTGGGCATGAAGAGCGCACCCTGGACCATCCACCGGACCGAGGCCGACCACACCCGCCTGCGCCCGGCCGCCGAGATGCCGCAGATCAGCTACCCCAAGCCCGACGGCCAACTGACCTTCGACCG
Source organism: Comamonadaceae bacterium (assembly GCA_013823485.1). Taxonomy (GTDB): domain Bacteria; phylum Pseudomonadota; class Gammaproteobacteria; order Burkholderiales; family Burkholderiaceae_C; genus Hydrogenophaga. The sequence continues at coordinate 10,464 of PNMF01000065.1, read as the reverse complement.
GCTCTCCAGCGTGTTCGTCTCCAACACCAACCACGAAGAGAACCAGCCGGCCCACCTGACGCTCAAGAACAGCACGGTGCCGGTGCAGATCAACCTGGCGAAATACGCCGGGCCCGAGAGCCGTTACTGCCCGGCCGGCGTGTACGAATATGTGAAGGCCGACGACGGCGCGGACCGCCTGCAGATCAATGCGCAGAACTGCGTGCACTGCAAGACCTGCGACATCAAGGACCCGACCCAGAACATCGTCTGGGTGACGCCCGAGGGCGGTGGGGGCCCGAATTACGCCGGCATGTGAACTAGAATTCACCGCTTGTCAGGAGAGAGCCCCGCCAGCCGGGGCCGCCGAAGGCGCAGGAGGCCGGTTCCGCTGGAACGCTGCTCTGAACGCTCAGGCAAAAGGACTGGCAGCCAGCCGCTGAGAAGCGGCTGTTCCCCCCTGGAGAGAGGCCGCACCCGATGCGGCCCACCGAAGGAGCAAGCGCGGCATCGCCCGGGCGAATCTCTCAGGTAGAGCGGACAGCGGGGCAGCTCACGGACACACCGCGGTGTTCCGTGTTTCGCCCGTCAGGGCCTGCCCGCCTGGAATCGCCGCCTGTGTCCGCCCCTGATCTGCTCCACACCCCGCTGCACGCACTGCACCTTGAACTCGGCGCCCGCATGGTGCCGTTTGCCGGCTACAGCATGCCGGTGCAATACCCCGCCGGCCTGATGGCCGAACACCTGCACACCCGCTCGGCAGCCGGCTTGTTCGATGTGTCCCACATGGGGCAGATGTCCATCCGTGGTTCGGACGCGGCCGCCGCGCTCGAATCGCTCATGCCGGTGGACGTGCTCGGCCTGGGTGTGAACCGCCAGCGCTACGGCCTGCTGCTGAACGACGCGGGCGGCATCCTGGACGACCTGATGTTCGTGAACCGCGATGTGGCGGGCGGCGGCGACCTGTTCCTGGTGGTCAACGGCGCCAACAAGCAGGCCGACCTGGCCCACCTGCAGGCCCGCATCGGCCATCGCTGCCAGATCACCGCCCAGTTCGACCGGGGCCTGCTGGCCCTGCAGGGCCCGCAGGCGGTCACCGCACTGCAGCGGCTGCTGCCCGGGGTGGAACGGCTGGTCTTCATGACCGGCGCCGCCTTCCGCTGGAACGGGTTCGATCTGTTCGCCACTCGCAGCGGCTACACCGGCGAGGACGGTTTCGAGATCTCGCTGCCGGCCGACGCCACCGACGCCTTTGCCCGCGCCCTGCTGGCGCAGCCCGAGGTGAAACCGGTGGGCCTGGGCGCCCGCAACTCGTTGCGGCTGGAAGCCGGCCTGTGCCTGCACGGCAACGACATCGACTCCGGCATCACCCCCATCGAAGCGGGCCTGAACTGGGCGCTGCAGAAGGTGCGCCGCACCGGCGGCGCCCGGGCCGGCGGCTTCCCCGGCGCCGACCGCGTGCTCGGCCAGCTCGACGGCAGCGTGCCGCTGACCCGGGTGCGGGTCGGCCTGGTGGCCGAGGAGCGTGTGCCGGTGCGCGAACACACCCCCCTGCAGGACGACGCCGGCGCGGCGCTGGGCGAAGTCTCCAGCGGCCTGCTCGGCCCCAGCACCCAGACCCCGATTGCCATGGGCATGGTGCCGCCCTCGCACGCGGCCATCGGCACCCGGCTGCTGGCCATCGTGCGCGGCAAGCCGGTGCCCATGCGCGTGAGCGCCCTGCCCTTCGTGCCCAACCGTTATTACCGGGGCTGAAGCCCCCGCCGACTTTCATCCACCTTTCTTCACCAGGAGCCCGCCATGACCACCAAGTACACCGAAGACCACGAATGGATCACCGTTGACGGCGACGTTGCCGTTGTTGGCATCACCCACCACGCGCAGGACGCGCTGGGCGACGTGGTGTTCGTCGACCTGCCCGAGGTCGGCCGCAGCTTCAACCAGAAGGACGTGGCCGGCGTGGTCGAGTCGGTCAAGGCCGCCGCCGATGTGTACATGCCGGTCAGCGGCGAAGTGGTAGAGGTGAACGAAGCCCTGCGCGCCGACCCCTCGCTGGCCAACAGCGATCCGCTGGCCGCCGGCTGGTTCTTCAAGGTGCGCCTGTCCGACCCGAAGCAGGTCGACGCCCTGCTCGACAAGACCGCCTACGACGCCTTCTCGGCCAACGCCTGATCCCCCTCCGTCATCTTTCACACCGCAGGACACCGCCATGCTGATGCCCTCCGTCAAGCCCCTGGGCGACCTTGAGAACCCCGGCGAATTCATCGCCCGCCACATCGGCATCGGCCCGTCCGACGAGGCGCACATGCTGTCGGTGATCGGTGAGGCCTCGCGCCGCGCCCTGATCGAGGCCATCGTGCCGCGCAGCATCGCCCGCAGCGCCGGCATGCAGCTGCCCCCGGCCGTGACCGAGGCCGCCGCGCTGGCCGAACTCAAGGCGGTGGCACAGCAAAACCGCCTGCTCAAGAGCTTCATCGGCCAGGGCTACCACGGCACCCACACCCCTGGCGTGATCCTGCGCAACATCCTGGAGAACCCGGCCTGGTACACCGCCTACACGCCCTACCAGGCCGAGATTTCCCAGGGCCGCATGGAGGCACTGGTGAACTTCCAGACCATGGTGACCGACCTCACCGGCATGGCCATCGCCAATGCCTCCATGCTGGACGAAGCCACCGCCGCCGCCGAAGCCATGACGCTGGCCAGGCGCTCGGTCAAGGCAAAGGGGAATGTGTTCGTGGTCAGCGGCGACTGCCATCCGCAGACCATCGAGGTGATCCGCACCCGGGCCCAGCCGCTGGGCATCGAGCTGGTGGTGACCGACTCTGCCGAGACCTGGAAGGCCGCACTGGCCCGCGACGACTACTTCGCGGTGCTGGCCCAGTACCCGGCCAGCGGTGGCCGGATCACCGATCTGCGCGGCCATGTGGACCAGGTGCATGCCCGGCAGGCCGCCTTCGTGGTGGCGGCCGACCTGCTGGCCCTGACCCTGCTGGTGCCGCCGGGCGAATGGGGCGCCGACATCGTGGTGGGCACCACCCAGCGCTTCGGCATGCCCATGGGCGCCGGCGGCCCGCACGCCGCCTACATGGCCTGCCGCGACGAGTACAAGCGTTCGCTGCCGGGCCGTCTGGTCGGTGTCAGCGTGGACCGCCACGGCCACCCCGCCTACCGGCTGGCGCTGCAGACGCGCGAACAGCACATCCGCCGCGAGAAGGCCACCAGCAACATCTGCACCGCGCAGGTTCTGCCGGCCGTGGTGGCCAGCATGTACGCGGTCTACCACGGACCGCAGGGCCTCAAGCGCATCGCGCAGCGGGTGGCCGCCTTCACCGCCGTGCTGGCCCGGGGGCTGGAACAGCTGGGCTGGACGCTGGCCCACGACACCGCCTTCGACACCCTGACCGTGGCCACCGGCGCCCAGACCGCCCACCTGCTGCAGCGCGCGGTGGACGCCGGCATGAACCTGCGCCGCATCGATGCCGGGCTGGTGGGCATCACGCTGGACGAAACCACCACGCGCGACGACCTGCTGGCCCTGTGGGGCGTGTTCGCCACCGCCGGCCAGCCGGTGCCGTCGCTGGACGCTTTCGAGAAAGGCATCGAGCCGCGCATTCCGGCCGACCTGCGCCGCAGCAGCGACTTCATGACCCACCCGGTGTTCGACCGCCACCACTCCGAGACCGGCATGCTGCGCTACATCCGCAGCCTGTCCGACAAGGACCTGGCGCTGGACCGCAGCATGATCCCGCTGGGCTCGTGCACCATGAAGCTCAACGCCACCAGCGAGATGATCCCCATCACCTGGCCGGAATTTGCGAACGTGCACCCGTTTGCCCCCGCCGACCAGCAGCAGGGTTACCGCCTGCTGGACCAGCAGCTGCGCGACTGGCTCTGCCAGGCCACCGGTTACTCGGGCATCAGCCTGCAGCCCAACGCCGGCTCGCAGGGCGAATACGCCGGCCTGCTGGTCATCCAGGCCTGGCACCGCTCGCGCGGTGAAGGCCACCGCAACATCTGCCTGATCCCGAGCAGCGCCCACGGCACCAACCCGGCCAGCGCCCAGATGGTGGGCATGCAGGTGGTGGTGACGCAATGCGACGAGAACGGCAACGTCGACATGGCCGACCTGCAGGCCAAGTGCGAGCAGCACAGCGCCCATCTGGCGGCGGTGATGATCACCTACCCCAGCACCCACGGCGTGTTCGAGACCCAGGTCAAGGACCTCTGCGCGCTGGTGCACCGCCACGGCGGCCGGGTCTACGTGGATGGCGCCAACATGAACGCGCTGGTGGGCGTGGCCGCCCCGGGCGAGTTCGGCGGCGATGTGAGCCACCTCAACCTGCACAAGACCTTCTGCATCCCGCACGGCGGCGGTGGCCCGGGCGTCGGCCCGGTGTGCGTGGTGGAAGACCTGGTGCCCTTCCTGCCGGGTCATGCCACCGGTGGCGTGCCGGTGAACGGCGTCGGCGCCGTCTCGGCGGCCCCCCTGGGCAACGCGGCGGTGCTGCCGATCTCGTGGATGTACATCCGCATGATGGGCGCCGAGGGCCTGAAGGGCGCCACCGAGGTGGCCATCCTGTCGGCCAACTACATCAGCCAGCGGCTCAAGGACCACTTCCCGACGCTGTACGCCAGCGAGAACGGCCATGTGGCCCACGAGTGCATCCTGGACCTGCGCCACCTCAAGGACAGCTGCGGCGTCATGGCCGAGGACGTGGCCAAGCGCCTCATGGACTACGGCTTCCACGCCCCCACGCTCAGCTTCCCGGTGGCCAACACCCTGATGGTCGAGCCCACCGAGAGCGAGACGCTGGAAGAGCTGGACCGCTTCATCGACGCCATGATCGCCATCCGCGAAGAAATCCGGCTGATCGAGAACGGCACCTGGCCGCAGGACGACAACCCGCTGAAGAACGCACCGCACACCGCCGCCAGCCTCATGGCCGCCGACTGGACACACCCCTACAGCCGCGAGGTGGCCTCCACCCTCAAGGCCGACCGCCCGATGACCAAGTACTGGCCGTCGGTGGGCCGGGTGGACAACGTCTGGGGCGACCGCAACCTGTTCTGCAGCTGCGTGCCGCTCAGCGAGTACTGACCGGCGTCGGGCCGGCACCGGCCGGCAACCAAGCCGGCAGGGCCTCGCGCACGATGCGCAGGGCGGGTGCCTCCGAGCGCCGTGCCAGCGTCACCATGCCGAAGCGGCCGGTGGCGCTGAACGCCGGCTGCAGCGGCACCGGCACCAGGCCCGGCGCTGCCGCGCACACGGTGAGCACCACCACCTCGCTCTGCCGGGCCACCTCGACCAGGCTGTGGGTCTCGTCGCTGCGCAGGGTGACGCAGTCGTCCGGATTGGCCTGTGTGCCATACCGCTCCATCAGCAGGCGGGCCACCTCGTCGCTGAGCGGGGTGGAGGCCACCGGGTAGGCCAGCAGATCGCTGAACTGCAACGCCTTGCGCCGGCGCAGCAGCGGATGGCCGGGCCGCACCAGAAAGCCGGCTGGCAGCTCGAACACCTGGTCGATGCGCAGGTCGGCCGCTGGCCGCACCGAGCGCACGTCGACCACCACCGCATCCAGACGCTGCTCGCGCAGCGCGTCGATCAGCACCGCCGTGTTGCCGCGCGAAATCTCCACCTGCAGCCGCGGGTGGCGACGCGCCATGTGGCCCAGCAGCGGCTGCGACAGCAACACGCCGGGGGCTGAACTCAGGCCCATGCGCAGGCGACCGATCAGCCCGGCCTGCAGACCCTGACTGACCTGCTTGAGCGCGTCGGCCTCCGACACCAGCCGGCGTGCGCGGTCCAGCACCTCATGCCCGAGTGGTGTGAGCGCAATGCGCCGGCCCAACCGGTCCAGCAGCGGTGCGCCCAGCTCTTCTTCCAGCGCCTGGATGCTGCGGCTGAGCGCCGGCTGGGTCAGGAACAGCAAGCGTGCGGCCTGGGCAAACGAGCCGGCCTGGGCCAGACCGACGAAGTGGCGCAGCTGGGTGAGCGTCATGGAAACCTCCACTCGAATGCATCGATTATTGATTCGCAATGCATTGGACTTTGATTTTTCGGCGGCCTAGCATGCAGAAAACTTCATGTGGAGACCGCCTTGAGTGCCACCGCCCTGGAACCGACCGGATACGCCGAATACCCCGGATACGCCGAATTCGTGGCCCTGCGCCGGGACCTGCACCGCCACCCCGAGCTGGCCTTTGCCGAGCACCGCACCGCCGGTGTGGTGGCCGCTCAGCTGCGGCAATGGGGCTATGAGGTGACCGAGGGCGTGGGCGGCACCGGCGTGGTGGGCCGGCTGCGGCGCGGCGACAGCGCCCGGTGCATCGGGCTGCGCGCGGACATGGACGCCCTGCCCATCGTCGAGACCAGCGGCGCCGCGTGGAGCAGCGTGCACCAGGGTTGCATGCACGCCTGCGGCCACGACGGCCACACCGCCATGCTGCTGGCCGCTGCCCGGCACCTGGCGCTGCACAGCAGCATCGACGGTACGCTGCACCTGATCTTCCAGCCGGCCGAGGAGGGCGGCGGCGGTGCGTTGCGCATGATGGACGACGGCCTGTTCGACCGCTTCCCCTGCGACGCCATCTTTGCCATGCACAACATGCCGGGCGTGCCGCAAGGCCATCTGGTGTTCCGCACCGGTCCGATGATGGCGTCGTCCGACTACGCCAGCATCACGCTGCGGGGCACCGGCGGCCACGGGGCCATGCCGCACCGGGCAAACGACCCGATCGTGGCCGCCGCCTCGGTGGTGATGGCGCTGCAGACGGTGGTGTCGCGCAATGTCGATCCCCTGCAGCCGGCGGTGATCACGGTGGGGGCGATCGAGGGCGGCAAGGCCAACAACGTGATCCCCGACGCGGTCCGGCTGGAGCTCAGCGTGCGCGCACTCGACCCCGCGGTGCGCAAGCTGCTGGAGCAGCGCATCCGTGCCCTGGTGGCCGCACAGGCCGAGAGCTACGGCGTGCAGGCCTGCATCGAATGGCGGCCGGGTTATGCGGTGCTGGTGAACGACGCCGAGCAGACCCGGCGTGCGCTGGCGGTGGCGCAGCGTCACTTCCAGGCCGATCAGGTGCAGGCCGACGGCCCGATGCTGACCGGCAGCGAAGACTTCGCCTTCATGCTGCAGCGCGTGCCCGGCAGCTACCTGCTGATCGGCAACGGCGCGGGCGACCAGCACGGTGCGTGCATGGTCCACAACCCGGCCTACGACTTCAACGATGCCAACATTCCCACCGGCGCCCGCTACTGGGTGGCGCTGGCAGAAGACCTGCTTTCCCCCCAACCCTGAGAACAGAGGAGACTGCCATGACCGTCATTCAACGCCTTCGCCCCTGGCTGGCCGGCCTGCTGCTGGCCGGCTGTGCCGCCGCGTCGGCCCAGACCTTTCCCAGCCGCCCGGTGACCCTGCTGGTGCCCTACCCCGCCGGCGGCCTGTCCGATGTGATTGCCCGCAGCGTGAACAACGCGCTGTCGAAGCAGCTCGGCCAGCCGGTGATCGTGGAGAACCTGGGCGGTGCCAGCGGTTCGATTGCCGCGCAGAAGCTGCTGGCCCAGCCGGCCGACGGGCACATGGTGTTCCAGGGCTCGCCGAACGAACTGATCCTGGCGCCGCTGGCCATGGGCTCCATCAAGTTCAAGAGCGAGGACTTCCGGCTGGTGCAGATGATCGCCACCGCACAGATCGCCTTCGTGGCCCGCAAGGACATCCCGGCCAGCAACGTGGACGAGCTGCTGGCCTATGCACGCAAAGCGGCAGAGGCCGGCCGACCCATCACCTTTGCCAGCGTCGGGCCGGGCTCGTTCTACCACCTGCTGGGCGAGCACCTGTCGAAGGTGACCGGGATTCCGATGGTGCACATCCCCTACAAGGGCGCCGCACCGGCCGACCAGGATCTCATGGGGGGCCAGGTCGACATCTTTCTCGCGCCCTACGGCCGCAAGTACGACGAGATGCACAAGCAGGGCCGGGTCAAGGTGCTGGCCATGCTCAACGGGCAACGCCTGGACGGCGTGAAGGACTACCCCGCCATCAGCGAGAGCAAGGCACTCAAGGACTTCCAGTTCAACATCTGGACCGGCTACTTCGTCCGCAAGGACACGCCCGAGCCGGTGGTGACCGCGCTGCACAAGGCCATCACCGACACCCTGTCCGACCCGACCGTGCGCACCCAGCTGGAGAACAACAGCCAGCTGGTGGCAGCCCCGCTGCCGCTCCATGCGGTGGGCAAGGCCTATGCCGATGGGACCAGCCAGTTCCGGGGCATCGCCCGCTCGATCAACCTTCAGGCACAGTGAACCAGGACCGATACCCCACCCGCCACGGTTAAACTCGTGGCTTCCTCCTTCGGGAGGGCACCGCATCGGGAGAGCCCGGCCATGAGGCCGGCGCCGAAGGAGCAACCGCCCCGGAAACTCTCAGGCCCCAGGACCGGTCGGTGCCGTCAGACACACTCTGAAGAGCGGTCCGTTTCGTCAACGGGCACACCGCAGGAGCAAGTGGCACCCCGCGTGCCATGAATCTCTCAGGTTCCAAACAGAGGGGGCGTCCGCCAGGCCATCCGGGTCGGGCGGACCCATTCCCCATGACGTTTCTGGAGCCTGATCCATGCCTTCGATCGCCATCATCGGCGGCGGCATCACCGGTGTCACCACCGCCTATGCCCTGACCCGCCGCGGTTTTTCCGTCACCCTGTTCGAGCGCCAACGCTACCCGGCGATGGACACCTCGTTCGCCAACGGCGGCCAGCTCTCGGCCAGCAACGCCGAGACCTGGACCCACCCCTCCACCCTGTGGAAGGGCCTGAAATGGATGTTCCGGCCCGATGCGCCGCTGCTGGTCAACCCGCGCCCGAGCTGGCACAAGCTGAGCTGGTTTGCCGAGTTCGCGGCCAGCATCCCGCGCTACCGGCAGAACACCGTGGCCACCACGAAGCTGGCGATTGCGGCGCGCGAACACCTGTTCGGCTGGGCCGAGGCCGAGGGCATCGACTTCGACCTCAAGAAGGCCGGCATCCTGCACATCTACCGCCACCGCGACGGCTTCGAACACGCCGCCCGCGTGAGCGAGCTGCTGGCCGAGGGCGGCCTGCCGCGCCGCGCCGTGACCCCGGAAGATATGAAGGCCATCGAGCCCACGCTGGCCGGCAACTACTTCGGCGGCTTCTACACCGAGAGCGACGCCACCGGCGACATCCACCGCTACACCAACGGCCTGGCCCAGGCGGCCGAGCGGCGTGGCGCGAAGATGGTCTGCGGCGTCGAGGTGAAGAAGGTGCAGAGCGACGGCCAGCAGGCCCAGGTGTGGATCGCGGGTGAAGACGCGCCGCGCACCTTCGACGGCCTGGTGGTGTGCGCCGGCGTGGGCAGCCGGGCCGTGGCCGCGCAGCTGGGTGACCGGGTCAACATCTACCCGGTCAAGGGCTACAGCATCACGGTGAACCTGCTCGACGAGGCCAGCCAGCAGGCGGCGCCCACGGTGAGCCTGCTGGACGACGAGACCAAACTGGTGACCAGCCGCCTGGGCGATGGCCGCTTCCGGGTGGCCGGCACCGCCGAGTTCAACGGCGTGAACCGCGACATCCGCGCCGACCGCATCGCCCCGCTGGTGCGCTGGGTGAACCAGTGCTTCCCCGGCGTGAGCACGCGCCAGGTGGTGCCCTGGGCCGGTCTGCGGCCGATGCTGCCGGACATGATGCCCCGCGTGGGCCCCGGCCGCCGCGCCAACGTGTTCTACAACACCGGTCACGGCCACCTGGGCTGGACACTGTCGGCCGCCACCGCCGATGCCGTGGCCGAGACGGTGCAGCAGTGGGACGAGGCGCGCCAGCCGCGCCTGCACGGCGGCCTGGTGCTGCCGGCCAGCGTGCGCTAAAGACAGCCCCTGCAGGCCATGGGGCACGGGGGGCGCCGGTACACTGCCGGCTTCCCCCGGATCGCCCCATGCCCACCGAACCGCTGCGCGTGCTGTCCGTCATCCCGCCGATGACGCAGCTCAACACGCCCTACCCCTCCACCGCCTACCTCACCGGGTTCCTGCGCTCGCGCCAGGTGGACGCGCACCAGACCGACCTGGCCCTGGCCCTGGTGCTGGCGCTGTTCCAGCCCGCCGGGCTGGACGCCATCCGCGAGCGGGCCGAAGCAATGCCGGTGAAACAGCGCAGTGCGGGCGTGCAGGCCTTCCTGGCCGAGTTCGCGCGCTACCGCCGCACCATCGCCCCGACCATCGCCTTCCTGCAGGGGCGCGACAGCACGCTGGCGCACCGCATTGCCGCGCGGGAGCTGCTGCCCGAAGGCCCGCGCTTCGCCGCACTGGAGCAGTACGAGGACGACGGTTCGGGCGACCCGCTGGCCTGGGCCTTCGGCGCCCTGGGCGTGCAGGACAAGGCCCGGCACATCGCCACGCTCTACCTGGACGACCTGGCCGACGTGATCCGCGACGCGGTGGACGAACGCTTCGCCTTCGTGCGCTACGCCGA
>PNMF01000064.1 GCA_013823485.1 Comamonadaceae bacterium | reverse complement strand
GGATGATGCGTTCGCCCTGCCGCACCCGCTCGACCATGCGCTCGGCCTCTTCGCGGCGTGTGGCCTCGTTCTGCAGCAGGCTCCAGGCCAGCGCCGCCAGGTGGCCGAGCATGGCCTGCTGGTGCGGCTCCAGCTGGCGCTGGCGGCTGTCGAGCACGCACACGGCGCCCAGTGCATGGCCTTCGGGCGTGACGATGGGCGCGCCGGCGTAAAACTTCACCTCGCCGCTGCGCACCAGTTCCAGGTCGGCAAAGCGGGCGTCGCGGGTGGCGTCGGGCACCACCAGCACCCGGTCGTTGTCGAGGATGGTGTGGGTGCAGAAGGATTGTTCGCGCGGGATGTCGGTCAGCTCGATGCCCTGGCTGGCCTTGGCCCACTGGCGGTGTTCGTCCACCAGCGTGATGAGGGCCATCGGGGCACCGCAGATGCTGGCCGCCAGGGCGGTGACATGGCTGAACACCTCCTGCGGCAAGGTGTCGAGGATGCGCAGGCTGTGCAGCGCGGCGAGGCGGTCGGCCTCGAAGGCGGGCAAGGGAAGCGACATGGCGTTCGGATGGCCTGTGGCCGGGTCGGGAATGGGAACAGGCGGCCGGGCAGGCACTGCGTACACTTCGCCAACCCCGCGCCTGTCATGACCCCACAAGAATACGTCCAGCAAAAGGCCGCTGCATCGGGCAGCAGTTTTTATTACGCTTTTCTCTTTCTGCCACCGGTGCGGCGAGCGGCCATCACCGCCTTCTATGCCTTCTGCCGCGAGGTGGACGACGTGGTCGACGAGGTCAGCGACCCCGGCGTCGCGCAGACCAAGCTGGCCTGGTGGCGGCGCGAGGTGGCCCAGGCCTATGCCGGCCAGCCCAGCCACCCGGTGATGCAGGCGCTCATGCCGCTGGCGGCCGGCCACGGCATCGAGGCGCGGCACCTGGACGCGGTCATCGAAGGCTGCCAGATGGACCTGGAGCAGAACCGCTACCTGGACTTCGCCAACCTGCAGCGCTACTGCCATCTGGTGGCCGGCGTGGTGGGCGAGGTGGCGGCCCGCATCTTCGGCCAGACACACGACGGCACCACCGCCTACGCGCACCGCCTGGGCCTGGCCTTCCAGCTCACCAACATCATCCGCGACGTCGGCGAGGACGCCGCGCGCGGCCGCATCTACCTGCCGATCGACGAGCTGCAGCGCTTCGACGTGAAGGCCCACGAGCTGCTGCGCCGGGGCCCGGCGCCGGGCGGCGATGCGGCCGACTTCCAGCGGCGCTTCCGCGCGCTGATGGCCTTCCAGTGCGAGCGCGCCCTGGCCACCTATGCCGACGCGCTGGCCCTGCTGCCCGAGGCCGACCGCCGCACCCAGAAGCCCGGCCTGATGATGGCCAGCATCTACCGCACGCTGCTGCAGGAGATCGCGGCCGATCCGCTGCTGGTGCTGAACCAGCGGGTGAGCCTGACCCCGCTGCGCAAGTTCTGGCTGGCCTGGAAGGTCCAGGCCCTGGGTCGGCTGTGATGCCGACCCCCGGCACCCGACCGCCGACGCTGGCCGTGGTGGGGGCGGGCTGGGCTGGGCTGGCCGCGGCCGTGACCGCGGCCCGGACCGGCGCCGAAGTGACCGTGTTCGAGGCCGCCCGCGAGGCCGGCGGCCGCGCCCGCGCGCTCGATGTCGGCACCCCCGCCGGCCCGCTGCGGCTGGACAACGGCCAGCACATCCTGATCGGCGCCTACACCGCCACCCTCGGGCTGATGGAGCAGGTGGGCGTGGAGGTGAAGCCGGCCCTGCTGGCGTTGCCGCTGGGCATGCCGCATGCCGACGGCACCGGCCTGCAGACACCGGCCTGGGCCGCGGGCTGGCCGGCCCCGGCGGCGCTGGGCGCAGCGGTGCTGTTCGGATCGCGCGGCTGGAGCTGGGCCGACCGCATCGGCCTGCTGCGCGCTTCGATGCGCTGGCAGCGCGCCGGCTTCCGCTGCGCCGACCACCAGAGCGTGGCCGACCTGTGCGCCGGCCTGCCGAAACGGCCGCTGGACGAACTGATCGCGCCGCTGTGCGTGTCGGCCCTGAATGTGCCGCCGGCACAGGCCAGCGGGGCGGTGTTCCTGCGGGTGCTGCGCGATGCGCTGTTCGGCCCCGGGCACGGGGGCTGGACGGCCTCGCAGTTGCTGCTGCCCCGCACCGACCTGGGCGCGCTCTGGCCGGACGCGGCGCTGGGCTGGCTGGCCGCACTGCCCGGCGGGCCGTCCCGCCTGCGGCGCGCCTGCCGGGTGCTGGCGGTGTTGCCCCGGGACGGCGGCTGGACGCTGGAGGTGGGCTCGGCATCCGGCACGTCGGCCGAGCGGTTTGACCGGGTCGTCTGGGCCACCGGGCCCTCGGTGGCGGCGCAGTCGCTGGCGGCCGTGGCGCCCGAGTGGGCTGCCACCACCGACCAGCTGGACCACACCGCCATCACCACGGTGTACCTGCGGGCGGCCGGCCAGCGGCTGCCGGCGCCGATGCTGGCGCTGCGCAGCGCGCCGGCGCAGTTCGTGTTCGACCGGGGCTGGTTGCGGCCGGACGATGCCGCTGCGCAGGGCCTGCTGGCCTTCGTGATCAGCGCCAGCGAAGGCGAACGCGAGCAACTGCAGGACGCGGTGTTGCAGCAGGCCACCCAGGAGCTGGGCCTGCCGGCCAGCGGGCTGGCGCCGATCCGCACCGTGACCGAAAAACGCGCCACCTTTGCCTGCACGCCCGGCGTGCAGCGGCCCGGCATGGCGGTGGCCCCCGGCCTGTGGGCCGCTGGCGACTACATCGATGGCCCCTACCCCGCCACCCTGGAAGGCGCGGTGCGCAGCGGCGTGGCCGCCGCGCAGGCCGCCCTGCAGCCGGTCACGCCATGGCGCGGGCCTGGGCAAACGCCGGACGCGCCACACACCGCCCCAGCCACTCGGCCGTGACCGGGTGGGCCTGCATGAGCGGGCCGGCCACGCGGGCCCAGCCCAGCACGGTGGCGACCAGCAGGTCGGCCACGGTGAAGCGGTCGGCCGCCAGCCAGGCATGACCGCGCGCCTGGGCGGCGGTCAGCTCGGCCTCGATGACGCGGAACGGCACGGCCAGCCGGCGCTCGGCGGCATCGGCCAGCTCGGGCTTGCGCTGGTCGGCCGGCATGACCATGCGGTGCATCAGCACGGTGAGGGCGTCGGCCTCGGCCTCGCTGGCGGCCCAGAAGGACCAGCGCAGGGCCTGCGCGTCTTCATAAGGGGTGGCCGGGGTGATGCTGCGGCCGTCGGCCACGCCATGGTGGCGGGCGATGTAGAGCGCACACGCCATGCTTTCCCAAACGACCACACGGCCCTCTGGGCGCTCGTCCACCACGGCCGGGATGTGGCCGTTGGGGTTGATGGCCAGGAACTCCGGGGTGCGGGTGGCGCCGCCGGCATACGGGGTGGGCACATGCTGGAACGGCACGCCGAGTTCCAGGGCGGTCCAGATCGGGCGGGAGGCGCGCGAGGCGCCGATTCCGTGGATGGTGAGGGTCATGGTGGTGGGGTTGCAGCAGAAGGAAGGGATGGGACTCAGGCCAGCAGACGGCACAGGCTGAGCAGGTCGGGCACCGCGACATGGGGCGCCGGGGCGTCGGCCGGCCAAGGCTGAGCGTCGCGGTTGACCCAGGCCACCTGCAGGCCGGCGCGCAGGCCGCCCACGCCGTCGAGGTGGATGTCGTCGCCCACATGCAGGATGTGCTGCGGCTCGGCGCCGGCCGCCTGGGCGCCGGCGTGGAAGATGCGCGCATCGGGCTTGCCGACACCGAATTCGCGGGCGCTCAGCGCCGCCCGGAAGTGCCGGCCCAGGCCGACCCGGTGCACATCGGCATTGCCGTTCGACAGGGCCACCACCGGGTAACGGGCGGCCAGCCATTCGAGCGCCGGCAGGGCGTCCTCGAACAGCTCGACCCGCTGGCGTTCGGCAAAGAACACCTCGAACGCCGGCTCGGCCAGCGCCGGGTTGTCGCCGGCGCGCTCCAGCACCAGGCGGATCGACTCGCGCCGCAGCGCGCTCAGGTCGTGGTGGAGGTCGGGCCGGGTGGCCTGGATGTGGTTGCGCACCTCGCGCAGCGCGGCGGCGGAGCCGGCCAGCACGGCAGCGGCCGGGGCGTTTTCGGCCAGCCAGGCGGCCAGCACCCGCTCGGCCCGCTCGATGGTGGGCCAGATCGGCCACAGGGTGTCGTCCAGGTCGATGGTGATGCCCCGGACCCGCCCGGGATCGAAGGCGGCTGGGGAGCGGATCTCGGGGGTATTCATGCGTGCGGGAGAATAGCGCATGTCCTTTCAAGCCGAACCCCCGTATTCCCATGGCCAGGCACCCCGCACGGCGGTCCTGCTGTGCAACCTGGGCACCCCCGACGAACCCACCGCGCCGGCCCTGCGCCGCTACCTTGGCGAGTTCCTGGGCGACCCCCGCGTGGTCGAGATCCCGAGGCTGGTCTGGATGGCCATCCTGCACGGGATCATCCTGCGGGTGCGGCCGGCCAAGTCGGCCGCCAAGTACGCCGGCATCTGGACGCCTGAGGGCTCGCCGCTGAAGGTCTGGACCGAGCGCCAGGCCGCCGCGCTGAACAGCGCGCTGCAGGAGCGGGGCCACTCGGTGACGGTGCGTTACGCCATGCGCTACGGCAACCCCTCGATGGCCTCGGTGCTCGACGAGCTCAAGGCCGCCGGCGTGACCCGGGTGCTGGTGCTGCCGGCCTACCCGCAGTACAGCGGCACCACCACCGCCAGCGTGATCGACGCCGCCATGCAGTGGGCCACCCAGGTGCGCAACCTGCCCGAGTTCCGCTTCGTCAACCGCTACCACGACCACCCGGGCTACATCGGCTCGCTGGCCCACACCATCCGCGCCCACTGGGCCGAACATGGCCGTGGCGACCACCTGGTGATGAGCTTCCACGGCGTGCCCGAGCGCACCCTGCACCTGGGCGACCCGTACCACTGCGAATGCCACAAGACGGCCCGGCTGGTGGCGCAGGCGCTGGAGCTGCCGCGCGACAAAGTCACGGTGACCTTCCAGTCCCGCTTCGGCAAGGCCAAATGGCTGGAGCCCTACACCGAGCCGACCCTCATCAAGATGGCCGGCGAGGGTTTGAAGAAGGTCGATCTGGTCTGCCCCGGCTTCACCAGCGACTGCCTGGAAACGCTGGAAGAGATCAACATGGAAGCGCGCGAAGCCTTCCTGCACGCCGGGGGCGAAGGCTTCAGCTACATCCCCTGCCTGAACAGCAACCCGGTCTGGCTCGACGCCCTGACCGACCTGACCGAACAGCACCTGCAGGGCTGGCCGACCCGCAGCAGCGTGGAGCCGCAGGAACTGCAGGCCGCGCGCGAACGTGCGCTGGCCATGGGCGCCACCAACTGAAAGACCCGCGCCACCGATGAAGCGCACCGCCGAGCAGCAGAACCCGGGCGCCGCCAGCAGCAGCGGCACCCGTTACCGGCTGGACAAATGGCTCTGGGCCGCCCGTTTCTACAAGACCCGGGCGCTCAGCACCGAGGCCATCGAACGGGGCCGGGTGCAGGTGAACGGCCAGCCGGCCAAACCCTCGCGCGAGGTGCGCTGCGGCGACACCATCGTGCTGCGCGCCGGCTTCGACGACCGCACGGTCGAGGTGCTGGCCCTGAGCGATGTGCGCGGCTCTGCCACGGTGGCAGCCCTGCTCTACCGCGAGACGCCGGAATCGGTGGCACGCCGCGCGGCGGCGGCCGAGCAGCGGCGGCTGGCCCCGGAGCCGGCGCTGGCGCAGACCCAGGGCCGGCCCACCAAACGCGACCGCCGCCAGCTCGGCGACTGGGGTTCGCGCTGGACCGCTTCGGTCGACAGCTGAAGCCCCGGGCGGCTCAGCGCCGCCAGCCCAGCCACATGACGGTGCACACCACCATCAGCCCGCCCAGCACCTGAACCGGTGCAATGGCCTGACCCAGCAGCGCCCAGGCCAGCACCAGCGCAAAGATCGGCTCCACATTCATGATGGCCGAGTTGCCCACCACCCCCAGGCGCGGCAGTACGGTGAACATGAGCGTGAAGGCACTGCCATAGAGCGTGACCAGGGCCACCAGCCCCCACCAGCCGGGCGCGGCCTGCGGCCAGTGCGGCCCGCCCTGCCCCACCACCGCCAGCGAAGCCAGCAGGGCCACCATGCCCAGCGTGGCGGCGGTGCGCAGCCGGCCATCGAGCCCGGCCGTGCCGTGCTGGGTGAGCACCAGCGCCAGCCCGAAGGTGGCCGCTGCCGTCAGTGCAAAGGCCACGCCGGCACCGATGCGCGCCCAATGGGCCGACGCGGCCAGGCCCGAGGCCGCGCCCGACACATCGAGCGCCAGCGCCAGCCCGAGCAGCATCACCGGCATGGCCTTCAGCAGGCGGGCCGGTGCGCGCTCGCCATAGACCACACGGGCCCAGAGCGCGGTCCACAGCGGGTAGGTGTTGAAGGCCAGCAGGGCCAGCGCCACCGGCATGCGGGCCACGGCGGCGTAGATGCACAGGCTCTGGATGGCGATCAGCACACCGATGCGCGGCAGCATGCGGCGCTGCTGCGGCGTCACGCTCCAGGCCACGCGCTGCAGCCGAAGCAGCAGCACCAGTGCCAGCGCCGTGACGCCGCTGCGGCACAGCACGGCGGTGGGCACGTCCAGCCCGTGGTCGAAGGCCAGCCGTGCGCCCACATGGTTGGCGCCCATCATGCAGGCGATGAGCAGCAGGGTTAGGAAGGCGGTGCGGGAAAGGGGCGTCACCGCGCGGTTGTACAGCGGGCCGCCCCGGCAGCCAGACACCCAGGCGTCAGGCGCTCAGGGTCTGGCGGGGCAGGTCGTCCAGGGCCTGTGCCACATCGGCGGCCAGCGCCCGGGCCAGCCGCGCGGCGCGCTGGATCTCGGGGCATTCCACCATCACGCGCACCACCGGCTCGGTGCCGGAGGCCCGCAGCAGCACCCGGCCCTGCCCCTTGAGCGCCCGCTCGGCATGGTGCACGCAGCGGCGCGTGCTGTCGGTGGTCCAGCGTTTGCCGCTCGGCAGCGGCACGCTGATCAGGCATTGGGCGTGCAGCGACAGGCCCTCGCAGAGCTGCGCCAGATCGCGGTGCCAGCGGCGCATGGTGCCCAGCACCTGCAGCGCCGCGATGATGCCGTCGCCGGTGGTGTGCCGGTCCAGGCACAGGATGTGGCCCGACGTCTCGCCACCCAGGCGCCAGCCGAGCCGGTGCAGCATCTGCAGCACATGCCGGTCGCCCACATCGGCGCGGGCGAAGCCCATGCCGCGCTCGAGCAGCGCCTGCTCCAGGCCGAAGTTGCTCATGACGGTACCCACCACACCCTCGCACCGGTCCTGGCGCAGCTGGGCGTCGAGCGCCAGCAGATAGAGCAGCTGGTCACCGTCAAAGATGCGCCCGGTGGCATCGGCCATCACCAGCCGGTCGCCATCACCGTCCAGCGCAATGCCGACGTCGGCACGGTGGTGGCAGACCATCTCCGACAGGTGCTGCGGACAGGTGGCGCCGACACCCTCGTTGATGTTGATCCCGGTGGGCGAGCTGCCCACCACCACCACGTGCGCGCCCAGCTGTTCGAAGACCTGCGTGGCCACTTCATGGCAGGCGCCGTTGGCGGCGTCGATGACGATGCGCATCCCGTACAGACCGACATCGGCGGGCAGGCTGCGTTTGCAGAAGTCCACATACAGTCCGGCGGCCGTCGGCATCCGCCAGCCCTGTCCCAGCTGGCGCGAAGGCACACAGGCCAGCGGCTCGCCCATGCGGCGCTCGATGGCCGCCTCGACCTCATCGTCGAGCTTGTCGCCACGGCCGGAGAACAGCTTGATGCCGTTGTCCTCGAACCGGTTGTGCGATGCACTCACCACGACACCGGCCTGGAAGCCGCGCAGGCGCGCGATGTAGGCCACACCCGGGGTGGGCAACACGCCGCACAGGACGGTGTCCACACCGGCTGCGGCAAAGCCGGCCTGCAGCGCAGCTTCCAGCATGCTGCAGGAGATCCGGGTGTCGGTCCCCACCACCACAGCAGGGCGGTCCAGGTGGATCGAGGTGGCGGCGGCAGGACTGCCCACCTGTTCGACCAGCAGGCTGCCATACGCCTGGGCCAGCTGCATGACCACCTGGGGCGTCATGGGCGGTTTGCCGACACGACCACGGACACCATCGGTCCCGAAAATGTGGTGCTGCTGCATGGGTTGTCCTTGTGTGGCGTGGAGGAAAAACCCGAGGCTAGGAAGGCCGCCGACGCCGGTCTGTGCGTTGCCGAACGAATGGGGTGCGGCCCTTGCCGGCCTGTGTGCGCTGGCATACAGACCGCCCTCAACCGTCTGCCCAGAATCGCGGCTCCTATAACAGGAGTCGAACAGTGATACCCCCAACCGAATTCGTGCAGAGCGCGCTGGCCGGGTCGCCGCTGGCGGGGCAACCCCTGGCGAGTGCCGCCACCATGACGCTCACCGCCTCCTGGACCGAGCGCCCGCTGCTGCTGACGCTGGCCCTGGTGCTGGGTGCGATCGTGCTGGTCATGACCACCTACGGCGTGCGCCATGTGGTGTTCACCCTGAGCCGCCTGTTCGGCGGCCAGCGCTACCCGTACCAGGGCATCCGGGCGGCGAGCTGGCCGCAGATCACGGTGTTCATTGCGGCCCACAACGAAGAGAAGGTGATCGCCGGCTGCCTCGATGCGCTGCTGCAGACCGACTACCCGGCCGACCGCATCCGCATCGTGCCGGTGAACGACCGCTCGCAGGACGGCACGCGGGCCATCATCGATGCCCATGTGCTGCGCCACCCGGGGCGCATCGTGCCGTTCCACCGCACCGGCGGCAAGCCGGGCAAGGCGGCCGCGCTGAAGGAGGCCATGGCGCTGGCGGTGGGCGACATCGCCATCATCTTCGACGCCGACTACACGCCCTCCCCCGGCCTGCTGCGCCAGCTGGCGGCGCCCTTCTTCGACCCCGAGGTGGGCGCGGTCATGGGGCGGGTGGTGCCGATCAACGCCGGCACCAACCTGCTGACCCGGCTGCTCGACCTGGAACGCTCGGCCGGCTACCAGGTGGACCAGCAGGCCCGCATGAACCTGCGCGCAGTGCCCCAGTACGGCGGCACGGTGGGCGGGGTGCGGCTGTCGGCGGTGGAGGCGGTGGGCGGCTGGCACGACGACACCCTGGCCGAGGACACCGACATCACCTTCCGCCTGCTCATCAACGGCTGGAAGACCATCTACAACAACCGCGCCGAGTGCTACGAGGAAGTGCCCGAGGAATGGGCGGTGCGCATGCGCCAGGTGCGGCGCTGGGCCAAGGGCCACAACCAGGTGCTGTTCCGGTACTGGCGCGCGCTGCTGACCAGCCGCCATGTGACGCTGCGCGAACGCATCGACGGCCTGCTGCTGCTGCAGGTGTTCCTGATGCCGCCGCTGCTGCTGGTGGGTTGGCTGCTGGCGCTGGTGCTGTACTACCTGAACGCGGGTTCGCTGGTGGCGGTGTTCATACCGCTGATGGCGCTGGTGGCCTACGGCGCGCTGGGCAACTTCGCGGCCTTCCTGGAGATCGTGATGGCGGTGCTGATCGACGGCCACCGCCGCCGCATCCGGCTGCTGCCGATCAACCTGCTGTGCTTCTTCGCCAGCCTGTTTGCCATCTCGCAGGCCTTGCTCGAATCGGTCATGGACCGGCTGCTGCACCGCGAGCTGGTGTGGCACAAGACGCTGCGTTACCGGGCCGCCCCGGGCTCTTCCGCCGCCACGGCCGGCACGGGGGTGCGGTCATGACCACCGACCCCGCCGTGGCGCTGCTGCTGTTCCTGCTGCTGTGCAGCCTGCTGCTGGTGGGGCCGTTCTGCCCGGCCTGGCTGGAATGGCAGCACCCGACCGACCGCCTCGCCCTGCGGCCCGCTCCGCCAGCCGAGCCGGCGCCGGACATCCGCTCGGACCGGGCGGTGACCCTGGCCCGGCACACCCACTTCCGGACCATCGAGGCACCGGCGATCGTGTTCGGCCAGCGGCGCACCGCGCCTTCGGACACGGCCGGCCAGCCGGTGCCGCTGCACGACCACCCGCTGGCCCCGCATGCACCGCTGCCCGGGGCACAGCCCTGGGGCGACGGCGGCTGGCGCGTGGAGGGCAACTGCACCCTGCTGGGCCACCGCCACTGGCGGGGATCGCTGGTGGTCACCGGCGTGCTGGCGGTGGGCGCCGGGGCGCTGGTGCAGGGCGACATCAAGGCGCACCGGGGCATCGTCATCGGTGAAGGGGCGGTGGTCACCGGCAGCGTCATCTCCGACAGCGGCGTGCGGGTGTTCTGCGATGCCGTCATCGGCGGGCCGGTGCTGGCCGAAACGGTGCTGGAGCTGGGCAGCGGAGCGCGGCTGGGCAGCCCGCAGGCACCCACCAGCGTGAGCGCCGGCACGCTGCTGGTCGACGACGGTGTGCTGGTGCACGGCAGCGTGCAGGCTGCACAGGCCGGCCAGGTGCGGGGTACGGCATGGGCATGACCCGCCTGTTCGATCTGCTGGCGCTGGTGGGCCTGCTGGGCACCAGCGCACCCGGCCACGCGGCCGCGCTCTCGCTGCCCGGCTATGCCGATGCGGCCGGCGCCATCGCGGTGCAGCACCAGGGTGGCACGGTCGACCCCTACTTCGTGCTGCAGGCCCTGCTGCTGGCGCGCCAGCACGGGCTGGACACCCGGACCTACGACGTGCCCTGGGCCCGCTGGCTGCTGGCCCGCCAGAAGCCCGACGCCACCTTCGACCGCTTCTGCCGCACCGGCCCCGCCTGGACCGCCTGCAAGACGGCCGACGCCGACGACGCCCTGCTGGCGCTGTGGATGCGCTTCATCGACACCCTGCCGCCGGCGGTGCGGCAGGAGCCGGCCTTCGTGCGCAGCCAGGCGGCCGCCGGCGCCACGCTGCAGCGGCTGGTGAGCCCGCCCACCGGGGTGTACCTGGTCTCGCCGGTCTACATGCATGCGCTGTTCATGGACAACCTGGAGGTCTGGACCCACAAGCCGGCCCACGCAGCGGCGCAGAACCCGCAGCGAACCTCGTTCGGGGCATCGATCCAGCAGGTGTTCTGGGACGAGGCGCAGCAGCGTTACCACGTCTCCACCCAGCCCGAGCAGAAGGGCGAGGCGCTGCGCTTCTACCCCGACGCGGTGGCGCAGATCTTTCCGCACACGGTGAACTTCCCGTTCATTCCGGGTGGCGCGCGCCTGCACTACCGGCGCTGGATGCACCTGCACCGCGCCGAATGGCTGCGCCAGGTCGAGACCGACTTTGCCTGGGGGCTGATTGCCACCGTGGCCCTGCAGCGGGGCGACCTGGTGTCGGTGCGCTGCTGGCAGCACAAGGCCCTGCCGGCGCGCCACGGCCCGCACTGGACCGTGACCGACGAAGTGGTACAGCAGATCCTGCAGGCCCGCGACATCGCCCCCACCCCTCCCGAGAAGAACTGCCAATGACCACCTACCTCGCCTGCATGGGCACCCGCCCCGAGATCATCAAGATGGCGT
Organism: Comamonadaceae bacterium; assembly: GCA_013823485.1. GTDB lineage: Bacteria > Pseudomonadota > Gammaproteobacteria > Burkholderiales > Burkholderiaceae_C > Hydrogenophaga. Next base: position 5,198 of record PNMF01000064.1, on the reverse strand, counting down.
CGCTGCACCGCGTGCTCAAGGCGCGCGGCGACCGCGTCCAGGTGCTGCACACCGGCCAGCACGAGGCCATGGCCCATGTGCTCTACCGGTTCTTCGACATGGGCCCGGACCTGCAGATCCGGCTGCAGCGCAGCTCGCCCCGGCTGGGCAACCTCACCGCCGACCTGCTGGACAACGTGGACCGGGTGGTCAGCGAGACCCGCCCCGACGTGGTGCTGGTGCAGGGCGACACCAGTTCGGCACTGGCGGGCGCCATGGCCGGCTACTACAACGACCGCCCGGTGGCCCACATCGAGGCCGGGCTGCGCACCGGCGAACGCGATCCCTTCCCGGAAGAAAAGAACCGCGAGCTCATCGGCCGGCTGGCGCACTGGCACTTTCCGCCCACCGAGCAGTCGCGCGACAACCTGCTGCGCGAGGGCGTGCCGCAGCAGCAGGTGCACCTGGTGGGCAACACGGTGATCGACACCGCGCTGTGGGTGCGCGAACACATGAACGGCGACGCGGTGGCCGCGCTGCCGCTGCCGGTGTGCCGCTTCCTGGCCGAGCACGGGGCCTCGCGCCTGCTGCTGGTCACGGCCCACCGGCGAGAGAACTGGGGCGAGCCGATCCGGCAGATTGCCGCTGCCGTGGGCGAGCTGCTGCAGCGCCACCCCGACCTGGTGGTGGTCTGGCCGATCCACCCGAACCCGGCGGTGCGCAGCGATGTCGAGGCCGTGTTTGCCAACCTGCCGCCCGACAGCCGCGCCCGCGCCTGCCTCACCGAACCGCTGGACTACCCCGGGCTCATCACGGTGCTGGCGCGCTGCCACTTCACCCTGACCGACTCGGGCGGCATCCAGGAGGAAGCCTCGGCCCTGGGCCGGCCGGTGCTGATCGCCCGCGACAGCACCGAGCGCCAGGAACTGGTGCAGGCCGGCGGCGCGCGGCTGGTGGGCACCGACCGCGCCCGCATCGTGAAGGAAGCGGGCCGGCTGCTGGACGACCCGGTGCTGCACCGCGCCATGCAGCTCAGCACCAGCCCCTTCGGCGACGGCCATTCGGCCGAGCGCATCGCCGACATCCTGGCCCAGCCGGCCTGAGCCCTGGAGCCCCCGTGCACCCATCCACCCGAATCCACCCAACCCTGCAGACAGCCCGTCCGCTCGGCACAGCGCTGGCCCTGACCCTGTGGCTGCTTCCGGCACAGGCCCAGCTATCGCCGCTGGAGCCCTCGCTGGCCGCGCCGCAGCCCCCGTTGCTGCCCACCCCCGAAGCCACACAGGACCCCGACGCCCGCCGCACCGAGCTGCTGCTCTACACCAGCGCCCAGCGCCTGAGCGCCGGCCTGGGCGACTGGAGCGAGGTGGGCGTGCGCGGCTCCCACACCACCGGCGCGCACGTGCTGCAGGGCGAGCTGGCCACCATGAAGCGCTTCGGGGAATCCGGCCGCTTCATCGGCATCGGCGACACATATTCCTTCGATGCCGACTGGTTCGGCAGCCTGTCGGTGGGCGCCGGGGACGGTGCCTCCTACCTGCCCGACTTCCGGGTCGACGCCTTCCTCCACCGCAAGCTGCTGGCCGACCGCAACCTGATCGCCAGCCTGGGCGCCGGCCACTACCGTGCACCCGACGGGCACACCGACCGCAGCCTGAGCATCGGCGGCACCTACTACTTCAGCGGGCCATGGATCGTGCAGGGCGAGGTGCGCCTGAACCGCAGCAACCCGGGCAGCGTCGATACGCAGCAGCAGTTCCTGGCCCTGACCTGGGGGCGCGACCAGCAGACCCAGGTCACGGCCCGCCACGCCTGGGGCGGCGAGGGCTACCAGACCATCGGCAGCGGCGCCGCCCTGACCAACTTCAAAAGCCACCAGACCAGCCTGAACCTGCGCCACTGGCTGGGCGCCGACTGGGGGGTGGTGGCCGGTGTGGAGCGCTACAGCAACCCGTTCTACCGCCGCCGTGGCGCCACCCTGGCACTCTTCCGGGAACTGCCATGAACCCGACCGGCCAGCTGCGCCTGACACCCCGCGTGGGGGTGGAGCTGCTGCTGATGGCGGTGCTGCCCTGCGCCCTGCTGCTGGCCCTGCGCCACCCGCTGATGGACCTGTGGCACCGCATCATGCTGTGGTGGAGCGAACGCCTGGCCCTGCCGCTGGAGCTGGTGCGCACCGGCGACGCCGCCACGCTGGAGTGGCAGGTCAGCTACACCGGCGCCCTGGTGCCCGATCCGGTCACGGGCGTGCTCACCGCCGCCGGGGTGATTGCCGCCTTCGCCGGCACCTGGTGGATGAGCGACCGCCAGATCCCCCTGAAGTACCTGGTGCGCACCCTGTGCGTGGTGCAGGGCAGCGCCCTGCTGTTCTTCATGTTCGCGCCCGACCGCTTCCCCTACACCATGACCGGGCACCTCGCCGCCATGCTCAATGCCGGCTTCCACCTGATGCTGGCCATGCCGCTGCTGCTGGCGCTGGGCTGGGGCGTACTGCGCCTGCCGCTGCACCAGAAGCTGCTGTACCCGGCGCTGATGGTGGCGTACTTTGCCGTCATGCTGCCGCACAAGGCGCTGCTGCATGCGGTGGTGGTGCAGCACCTCTCGGCGCTGTTCATGCCGCTGCTCTACCTGTGCTTCGGCGCGGTCATGGACCTCATGGTGTTCGTGGCGCTGTACTCCTGGCTGGTCAGCCGGGCGCCGGCGCAGGCGCTGGGCACCGGGGGGCGGCCATGATCCGGTGGCTGGCCGCCCTGTCGCCCCGGGTGCGGGTGCTGCTGGTGGCGCTGGTGCTGCTGGCGGTGGTGGCCACGCTTTATTCGCGTTCGCGCACCGAAGACCCGTCCATCGTGCTGCTGATCCCCAACGAGGCAGCGCGCGAGCTGCCGGTCACGCAGGCCTGGCTGGACGCCGCCCGCGAGGAAGGCCTGTCGGTCATGGCCATGACCGACGACACCTTCCTGCGCTACGGCGGCGACCGGGCGCGCATTGCCGGCGTCATCCTGCCGGACACGGTGCACCCGCAGGCCTCGGAGATGCTGGTCAACCAGCTCTACCGCCATGTCGAATCGGGCGGGCACCTGTTCATGGCGTTCGACGCCGCGCTGCTGGACAGCCAGAGCGGGCGCTATGCGGGCGAGCAGTCGCGCCTGTCGGGCCTGGCCGGGGTGCGCTATGCCATGTACGCCGAACTCAAGGACCGCACCATGGCGCTGGGGCCGGTGTACGGCAGTCCGCTGGCCGAGCAGCTGCTGGGCATCCAGCCCGGCAAGCTGGACTTCAAGGCCTCGGGCCGCCCGCCGCTGGGCGAGCTGACCACCTACGGTTACGACCGGCTGGAGCACGGCCACTTCCGCACCGCACCGCCGGCCGGGGCACTGGCCCTGCTGGTCTCCGGCACCGACGACGTGCTGGTCTCCACCCACCGGCACGGCCAGGGCTCGGTGCTGTTCGCCAACCTGCCGCTGGGCTACCTCAAGACCCGCACCGACGGCTACATGCTGCACCGGCTGCTCGGCCACTTTGCCGATGCCCTGCTGCTGCAGCCCCGGCTGCTGGCCGCGCCCGACGGCGTCGGCGGGCTGGTGCTGAACCTGCATGTGGACTCGAACGCCGCGCAGACCCCGCTGCAGGCGCTGGAGGACAGCGGCTGGTTCCGCCAGGGCCCGTTCTCGCTGCATGTGACCGCCGGCCCCGATGCCGAACGCGAGGGCGACGGCCTCGGTCTGGCCGTCAACGACAACCCGGCCATGCGCGCCTTCCTGCGCCGCATGGTGGCCGCCGGGCACGAGGTGGGCAACCACGGCGGCTGGAACCACAACGTCTTCGGCAAGCAGGCCGACGAGACCAACCGCGAACGCTTCGAGCCCATGCTGACCCTGAACCAGGACAGCATGCGCGCCGCCACCGGGCTGGAGCCGCGCAGCTACTCGGCCCCCATGGGCAACCAGCCCCAGTGGGCCACCGAATGGCTGCAGCGGGAAGGCTTCAAGGGCTACTACTTCACCGGCGACAACGGCCTGGGCCCGACCCGTTCGTACCAGAAGGGTGCCCGCGCACCCGCCTCCGGGCTGTGGGCCTTCCCGGTCTCCAGCTACCACCGCGTGGCCACGTTCGAGGAGCTCGAGGACGCCGAGCCGCCCATCACGCCCGAGGACATGACCACCTACCTCACCGACCTGTCCCGCTTCGTGGCCGACCACCATCTGGTGCGGCTGTTCTATTTCCATCCGCCGGCTGCGGTGCAGCACCTCTCCAGCATCGATGCGCTGGTGACCGAGGCGGTCCGCCTGAAGCAGGCCGGGCGGTTTCGCTGGTACACCATGGAAGCCCTGTCCGACTTCATGAGCCGGCGCGAGCAGGTGCAGTGGCAGCCCCTGCCGGAGCGGGACGGCACCGGCGGCTTCTCGGCCAGCAGCCGTGTCAGCCTGGAGCGGTTGAGCTGGACCGTGCCACAGACCGGTCGAGGCCTGCCCCGCGTGGTGCAGGGCAGCGCCACGGTGCGCGTCGACGGCGGGCAGTGGATCGTGACCGCCGGTTCAGGTCAACAGTTGAGGGTTCAATGGCAGATACAGTAAGGGGTAGGGCGTACCCACCGCACCGCCATCAGCCAGGCATCTGTCAGTCCCCACCCGAGGAGTTCCCCATGGCCACCGTGCCCGATCGACTGGCCAACGACCTGATGGCCTCGATGCCTGCGGACGAATGGAGCCGTATCGCTCCCGACCTGGAAGTGGTGGAGCTTCCACTCGGCAAGGTGCTGTACGAGTCCGGCGGCAGCATGAGCCATGTGTACTTCCCGTCCACCGCCATCGTGTCGCTGCTCTACGTGATGGAAGACGGCGCGTCGGCCGAGATCGCGGTGGTCGGCCATGAGGGTGTGGTGGGCATCTCGCTCTTCATGGGCGGCGAGACCACACCGAGCCGTGCGGTGGTGCAGAGCGCGGGCTGGGGCTACCGGCTGCGCGCCCGCAGCATCAAGGACGAGTTCAACCGCTCGGGGCCGCTCATGCATGTGCTGCTGCGCTACACCCAGGCGTTGATCACCCAGATGGCCCAGACCGCCGTGTGCAACCGCCACCATTCGCTCGACCAGCAGCTGTGCCGCTGGCTGCTGCTCAGCCTGGACCGTCTGAACGGCAACGAACTGGTCATGACGCAGGAGCTGATCGCCAACATGCTGGGCGTGCGCCGCGAAGGCGTGACCGAGGCCGCGCTCAAGC
>PNMF01000063.1 GCA_013823485.1 Comamonadaceae bacterium | reverse complement strand
ATCCTGCGTCATGGGCTCGTTGCCGTCCTGGCCGAGGATCTTGCGCAGGGCCTGGTAACCGCCCCGCGCGACGTAGTCCTTGAGCGACCAGTTGGCCCCGTCCAGGCCCGCGTAGATCTGCGGGTTGATGTGGCGGCCATGGAAGCAGGTCTGCACGCCGGTGGCGCGGAACTGCGAAAGGATCTGCTGTGCGTTCATGCCTGGCCCTCCGAGGCCCGCAGGCCTTCGATCAGCTGGTCGAGCTTGTCGTTGCTCATGAAGCTGCACATGTGGCGGTCGTTGACCAGCATCACCGGCGAGTCGGCGCAGGCGCCCAGGCACTCGCTCTGCTGCAGCGTGAACAGGCCGTCGGCCGTGGTCTCGCCCATGGTGATGCCCAGCTTCTTCTCGAGGTGGTGCAGGGCTTTCTGCCCGTCACGCAGCTGGCACGGCAGGTTGGTGCAGACGTTGAGCTTGAAACGGCCCACCGGCTGCTGGTTGTACATGTTGTAGAAGGTGGTCACCTCATGGACCGCGATCGGCTCCATGCGCAGGTAGGTGGCCAGCGCCGCCTCGGCGGCCGGGCTCACATGGCCCTGCTCCTGCTGGATGATGGACAGGCAGGCCATCACGGCCGACTGGCGCTGCTCGTCCGGGTACTTGGCGACCTCGCGGTCGAAACGCGCGAGGGTGGCTTCCGAAAAAACGACGGGGGTGTTCATCGGTCGATCTCTCCGAAAACGATGTCCATGGTGCCGATGATGGCCACCGCGTCGGCCAGCATGTGGCCGCGCGCCATCTCGTCCAGAGTGGCCAGGTGGGCAAAGCCGGGGGCGCGGATCTTCAGGCGGTAAGGCTTGTTGGCACCGTCGCTCACCATGTAGATGCCGAACTCGCCCTTGGGGTGCTCGACGGCCGCATAGGCCTCGCCCTCGGGCACATGGAAGCCTTCGGTGAAGAGCTTGAAGTGGTGGATCAGCTCCTCCATGTTGCTCTTCATGGCCTCGCGGGCCGGCGGCGCCACCTTGTGGTTGTCGGTGATGACCGGACCCGGGTTGGCCCGCAGCCAGTCCACGCACTGCTTGATGATGCGGTTGGACTGCTTCATTTCCTCCATGCGGACCAGGTAGCGGTCGTAGCAGTCGCCGGTGCGGCCGACCGGGATGTCGAAGTCCAGGCGGTCGTACACGTCGTAGGGCTGCTTCTTGCGCAGGTCCCAGGCGATGCCGGAGCCGCGCAGCATGGGACCGGTCATGCCCAGGCTGAGCGCGCGTTCAGGCGTGACAACGCCGATGCCCACGGTGCGCTGCTTCCAGATCCGGTTGTCGGTCAGGAGCGTGTGGTACTCGTCGAGGTAGGTCGGGAAACGCCGGGTGAAGTCCTCGATGAAGTCCAGCATCGAACCCTGGCGGTTCTCGTTCAGCTCGGCAATGGCCCGCGCATTGCGGACCTTGCTGGCCTGGTACTGGGGCATGCTATCCGGCAGGTCGCGGTAGACACCACCCGGACGGAAGTAGGCCGCGTGCATGCGCGCACCCGACACCGCCTCGTACATGTCGAACAGGTCCTCGCGCTCGCGGAACGCGTAGATCAGGATGGTGGAACTGCCGCAGTCGTTGCCATGCGAGCCCAGCCACATCAGGTGGTTGAGCAGGCGGGTGATCTCGCTGAACATCACGCGGATGTACTGCGCACGCTCCGGCACCTCGATGCCCAGCAGCTTCTCGATGGCCAGGCAGTAGGCGTGCTCGTTGCACATCATCGAGACATAGTCCAGCCGGTCCATGTAGGGCAGCGACTGGATGAAGGTCTTGTGCTCGGCCAGCTTTTCGGTGGCGCGGTGCAGCAGGCCGATGTGCGGGTCGGCGCGTTGCACCACCTCGCCATCGAGCTCGAGCACCAGGCGCAACACGCCGTGCGCGGCCGGGTGCTGCGGACCGAAGTTCAGGGTGTAGTTCTTGATCTCTGCCATGTCGGGATGCCTCGCGCCTTCAGTGCAGGCCGCCGTAGTTGTCTTCGCGGATGATGCGCGGCGTGATCTCGCGCGGCTCGATGCTCACCGGCTCGTAGATCACGCGCTGGCGCTCGGCGTCGTAGCGCATCTCGACGTGACCGGACAGCGGGAAATCCTTGCGGAACGGATGGCCGATGAAGCCGTAGTCGGTCAGGATGCGGCGCAGGTCCTCATGGCCTTCGAAGACGATCCCGAACAGGTCGAAGGCTTCGCGCTCGTACCAGTTGGCACTGGCCCACAGCCCGGTGACCGAGGGCAGGACGGGAAAGTCGTCATCGGCGCAGAACACGCGCACCCGCAGGCGCTGGTTCAGCGAAACGGACAGCAGATGCGACACCGCAGCAAACCGCTGACCTTCCCAGCGGCCATCGCCGTAGGTGGAGTAATCGATGCCGCACAGATCGACCAGCTGCTCGAAACGGGCAACCGGCGCATCGCGCAGCAGGGCCATGACCTCGGCGTAGTCGGCCGGCTGGACCGTCAGGGTGAGCTCGTCGCGCTCGAGGGTCAGCGAGCGGGCGCGCTCACCGAGCAGTTCCGCGAGTCTTTGCCGCAGCGCTTCGGGTGCCACGGCACGGGGAGAGGATTCGATAACGGAGGCGGTGTCGGTCATGGGCGTGGGCTCGGGCGTGCTGGGCAGATCGCTGTGGGGCGTTCGTCGAGACCGGCTCAGGCCCTGGCGATGGTCTGCGTGCGGCGGATCTTCTGCTGCAGCTGGATGATTCCGTACAGCAGCGCCTCGGCGGTGGGCGGGCAACCCGGCACATAAACGTCGACCGGCACGATGCGGTCGCAGCCGCGCACGACCGAATAGCTGTAGTGGTAGTAGCCGCCGCCGTTGGCGCACGACCCCATGGAGAGCACCCAGCGCGGCTCGGCCATCTGGTCGTAGACCTTGCGCAGGGCCGGCGCCATCTTGTTGCACAGGGTGCCGGCCACGATCATCAGGTCGGACTGGCGGGGGCTGGCGCGGAACACCTCGGAGCCGAAGCGGCCGATGTCGTAGCGGGCCGCGGCCGCGTGCATCATTTCGACGGCACAGCAAGCCAGACCGAAGGTCATCGGCCAGAGGGAACCGGTCTTGGCCCAGTTCACCACCGAGTCGTAGCTAGTGGTGACGAACCCTTCCTTGAACACACCTTCAATCATGCAAAGCTCCGCAGTGATCGCCCCGGAGGGCGGGCCCGGTCATTCCCAGTCGAGGGCGCCCTTTTTCCACTCGTAGGCAAAGCCCACGGTGAGGATGGCCAGGAACACGACGCCGGCCAGGAAGCCGGTCAGGCCGATGTCCGAGAAGGCCACCGCCCAGGGAATCAGGAAGGCGATCTCGAGGTCGAACAGGATGAAGAGGATGGCCACCAGGTAGTAGCGCACATCGAACTTCATGCGGGCGTCTTCGAAGGCCTCGAAGCCGCACTCGTACGGAGAATTCTTTTCAGCGTCGGGGAGGTTGGGACCCAGGATGTAGCCCAGGACCTGCGGGATGATGCCGACCGCAATGCCCACCAGGATGAACAGAAGCACGGGCAGGTATTGGTCGAGGCTCATCTTGGGTCTATCCGCTGACACGGCATGCGTGCCGTGTTGTCCAAAGATCTGGTGCCGACGGCGAGACTCGAACTCGCACAGCTTTCGCCACTACCCCCTCAAGATAGCGTGTCTACCAATTTCACCACGTCGGCTGGCTGACTTGACCGGTTGGCACCGCTTGAGTGCACCACCCGGACAACCCATAGAGTTTACCCTGAATCAACCCCTCTTTCGAGAGAGGCGCGTGCCTTTTTCAAGGCACGCCCATCGATTACTTGGCAGGAATCGCGTCGGCACCGGTGGCCGGCGCGACCGGAGCGGCCGGGGCCACGCCGCTGGCCGGCGCCGAGCCCGGAATCTGCTGTGCCGGGGTGGCCGGCACGGCCGTGTTTTCAAGCACGCTGCCGGCGCTGGGGGCCGCGGTCCGCAGGTTGCCGAAGTAGGCGAGGCCCAGGGTGCAGGCCAGGAAGACGGTGGCCAGCACGCCGGTGGTGCGCGACAGGAAGTTGGCACTGCCCGAAGCGCCGAACAGGCTGGCCGAGCCACCACCGCCGCCGCCGAAAGCGGCCCCGGCATCGGCACCTTTGCCGTGCTGCATGAGGATGAGGCCGATCATGGCCAGGGCGGACAGGATCTGGACGACCAGCAGAAGGGTGAGAACGATGTTCATGGCAGTTGTGTTCTGAAATTCAGGAGGATGGGGTGGCCAGGCCGATCGGCATCAGCCGGCGGCAGCGACGATCTGGAGGAAATCGGCCGCCTTCAGCGAGGCACCGCCGATCAGGCCGCCATCGATGTCGGGCTGGGCCAGGAGGCTGGCGGCGTTGGCGGCGTTCATGCTGCCGCCGTACAGGATCTGGACACGTTCCGGATGCGCCGTGGCGGCAGCCAGCTGGTGACGCAGCACGGCGTGCACCTGCTGGGCCTGCTCGGGGGTGGCGGTCTTGCCGGTGCCGATGGCCCACACCGGCTCGTAGGCGACCACGATCTCGCTGGTGCAGTGGGCCACCACATGGATGACGGCGGCCAGCTGGCGCTTGACCACCGCTTCGGTCTGGCCGGCCTCGCGTTCGGCCAGGGTCTCGCCGACACAGACGATCGGCGTGATGCCGGCCGACAAGGCCCGCTGGGCTTTCTGGGCCACCACCGCATCGGTCTCGCCGTGGTACTGGCGGCGCTCCGAATGGCCGACGATGGCGTAGCGGCAGGCGAAGTCGCGCAGCATGGCCGCCGACACCTCGCCGGTGTAGGCGCCCTGCTCGTGGGCCGACACGTCCTGCGAGCCCCAGGCCACCGAGCTGCCGGCCAGCAGCGACTGCAGCTGGGCCAGGTACGGGGCAGGCGCACACAGCGCCACATGGGCGGCGGGCTGCCCGATGCCGGCGAGCATGGCGCGGACCAGGGCCTCGTTGGCGGCCAGGCCGCCATTCATCTTCCAGTTGCCTGCGATCAGTTTCTTCATGGCTTGAGCGACGTCGCGATCAGTCCCACTGCAGCATCAGCTTGCCGATGTGGGTGTTGCTTTCCATCAGGGTGTGGGCCTGTGCCGCCTCGGCGGGCTTGAACACCTGGTGGATGACGGGGCGGATGCGGCCGGACTCCAGCAGCGGCCAGACATGCTGGCGCAGCGACTGCGCGATGGCGGCCTTGAAGGCCACCGGGCGCGGGCGCAGGGTGGAGCCGGTGATGGTGAGGCGGCGGCGCAGCACCAGGCCGGCATTGAACCCGGCCTCGATGCCACCCTGCACCGCGATGATGACCAGCCGGCCGTCCTCGGCCAGGCACTCCACCTCGCGGGCCACATAGCTGCCGGCCACCATGTCGAGGATGACGTTGACACCCTGGCCGCCGGTGAGCTCACGGGCCACAGCGGCGAAGTCCTGGGTGCGGTAGTTGATGGCGTGGTCGGCGCCGAGCTTCAGGCAGGCGGCGCACTTGTCGTCGCTGCCGGCCGTGGCGATGACGGTGGCCCCCATGGCCTTGGCCATCTGGATGGCCGTCACACCGATGCCGCTGGTGCCGCCCTGGATCAACAGGGTCTCGCCGGGCTGCAGACGGCCGCGGTCGAACACGTTGCTCCAGACGGTGAAAAAGGTCTCCGGCAGGCCGGCGGCCTCCAGATCGCTCAACCCGGCCGGCACTGGCAGACACTGTGCCGCCGGGGCCACGCACCAGCGGGCGTAACCGCCACCGGCCACCAGGGCACAGACGCGGTCACCCACCTTCAGGCCGGCGGCCTGCAGGGCCGCCGCGTCGCCGGACTCGATGACGCCCGCCACCTCCAGACCAGGGATGTCGGACGCACCGGGCGGCACCGGGTAGTTGCCGGTGCGCTGCAGCACGTCCGGGCGGTTGACGCCCGAAGCACTGACGCGGATCAGCACCTCGCCCGGGCCGGCCACCGGCACCGGGCGCTCGCCCAGCTGCAGCACCTCGGGGGCACCGTAGCCACGGATCTCGACAGCCTGCATGGTGGACATGACGGTCTCCCGGTCTGGCGCGGCTTATTGCTGCTGCTGTTGCTGCTGCTCGCCGCTGTTGCGGTCCAGCAGGGCCTTCATGGACAGCTTGATGCGGCCCTTCTCGTCGGTCTCCAGCACCTTGACCTTGACGATCTGGCCTTCGGACAGGTAGTCGGTGACCTTCTCGACGCGCTCGTGGGCGATCTGGCTGATGTGCAGCAGACCGTCCTTGCCGGGCAGCAGGTTGACCAGGGCGCCGAAGTCCAGGATCTTGGTGATCGGGCCTTCGTAGACCTTGCCGATCTCGACTTCGGCGGTGATCTGCTCGATGCGGCGCTTGGCTTCATCGGCCTTGGACGCGTCGGTCGCAGCGATGGTGATGGTGCCGTCTTCCTCGATGTTGATCTGGCAGCCGGTCTCTTCGGTCAGCGCGCGGATCACGGCGCCGCCCTTGCCGATCACGTCACGGATCTTCTCCGGGTTGATCTTCATGGTGTAGAGCTTGGGCGCGAAGCTGCTGATCTCGGTCTTGGCTTCGCCCATGGCTTCCTGCATCTTGCCCAGGATGTGCATGCGGGCTTCCTTGGCCTGGGCCAGTGCGACCTGCATGATTTCCTTGGTGATGCCCTGGATCTTGATGTCCATCTGCAGGGCGGTGATGCCGTTGGTGGTGCCGGCTACCTTGAAGTCCATGTCGCCGAGGTGGTCCTCGTCACCCAGGATGTCGGTCAGCACCGCGAAGCGGTTGCCTTCCTTGATCAGGCCCATGGCGATGCCGGCCACGTGCGCCTTCATGGGCACGCCGGCGTCCATCAGCGCCAGGCAGCCGCCGCAGACCGAAGCCATCGACGACGAACCGTTCGACTCGGTGATCTCGGACACCACGCGGATGGTGTACGGGAACTCTTCCTTGCTCGGCAGTGCGGCCACCAGGGCGCGCTTGGCCAGACGGCCGTGCCCGATCTCGCGGCGCTTCGGGCTGCCGACACGGCCGGTTTCGCCGGTGGCGAACGGAGGCATGTTGTAGTGCAGCATGAAGCGGTCGTCGTACTCGCCGGCGAGTGCGTCGATCTTCTGGGCGTCGCGGTCGGTGCCGAGGGTGGCAACCACCAGCGCCTGGGTCTCGCCACGGGTGAACAGGGCGGAACCGTGGGTGCGCGGCAGCACGCCGTTGCGGATCTCGATGCCGCGCACGGTGCGGGTGTCGCGACCGTCGATGCGGGGCTCGCCGGCCAGGATCTGGCCACGGACGATCTTGGCCTCGATCTCGAACAGCAGGCCTTCCACGGCCACGCCGTCGAACTCGACGCCGTCGGCCTTCAGGCCGGCCATGACATCGGCGTAGGCGGCGCGGCAGGCCTGGGTGCGGGCCTGCTTGTTGCGGATCTGGTAGGCGGCTTCCAGCTTGGCCTGGCCCAGGGCCTGGACCTTGGCGATCAGGGCTTCGTCCTTGGACGGGGCCTGCCAGGTCCACTCGGGCTTGCCGGCGTCACGCACCAGCTCGTTGATGGCTTCGATGGCCACGTTGCCCTGCTCGTGGCCGAACACCACGGCGCCCAGCATGATGTCTTCGGACAGCTGGTCGGCTTCGGACTCGACCATCAGCACGGCCGAGGCGGTGCCGGCGACCACCAGGTCCATCTGGCTGTCCTTGCGCTCGGTCTGGCCCGGGTTCAGCACGTACTGGCCGTTGATGTAACCCACGCGGGCAGCGCCGATCGGGCCGTTGAACGGGATGCCGGACACCGCCAGCGCGGCGGAGGTGGCGATCATGGCGGCGATGTCGGCGTCGACTTCGGGGTTGAGCGACACGGTGTGGATCACCACCTGGACTTCGTTGAAGAAGCCTTCGGGGAACAGCGGGCGGATCGGGCGGTCGATCAGGCGGCTGGTGAGGGTCTCGAACTCGCTCGGGCGGCCTTCGCGCTTGAAGAAGCTGCCCGGGATCTTGCCGGCGGCGTAGGTCTTCTCGAGGTAGTCGACGGTCAGCGGGAAGAAGTCCTGGCCGGCCTTGGCTTCGGTGCGGGCGACCACGGTGGCCAGCACGACGGTGCCTTCGATGTCGAGCAGCACGGCGCCGCTGGCCTGACGGGCGATCTCGCCGGTTTCCATGCGGACCGTGTGGCGGCCCCACTGGAAGGTCTTGGTGACTTTGTTGAACATGGTCATGGGTGGGCTCCTGAAAGCAGGCCCGGCATGGCCGGACCGAGGTGTGCAGACGTCTGCACGGGGCCCGGAACATTCACCCAGAACACGATGCCATTCCAGAAATGCTGACGACCCGGAACGGGGTCAGCGCCTTTGGAATGACACAGCTTCGCTCTGTCGTGAAGGGCTCCGGAGGTGAAAAGAGACTGAAAAACGGGTCCGACAAACAAAAATCGCCCGAGCCAGCGAACCAACTCAGGCGTTTTCCGTGGGTGCACCCGGGGGCAATTACTTGCGCAGGCCCAGTTTCTGGATCAGCGCGACATAACGGTCGGCGTCGCGGGACTTGAGGTAGTCCAGCAGCTTGCGGCGGCGGCTCACCATGCGCAGCAGACCGCGGCGACCGTGGTGGTCCTTGGCGTGGGTCTTGAAGTGCGGGGTCAGCTCGTTGATGCGGGCGGTCAGCAGGGCCACCTGAACTTCGGGGCTGCCGGTGTCGCTGGCGGCACGGGCGTTGGCCGCGATGACGTCGGCCTTGATTTCTTTGGCGATCATGGATCTTCCTGGTTGGGGACTGGCGTCCTGCCGCAGCCGGGGCCGCAACAGGCGTGAGATGCCGTGGCCGGAGCCGCAGCAACCGCGCATTATAGCCGCAGCCAGCCGCGCAGGCGATCCACCCCCTGCTCCAGCCGCTGCAGCTCCCGGCTGGCAAAGCACCAGCGCAGCCAGCCCTGGGCCGCCGGGCCGAAGGCGCTGCCCGGCGCCAGGCCCAGACCGGCCTCGGTCACCAGCCGCCGGGCCGTGTCCATGCAGTCCGCATGCCCCTGCAGCCGGAAGAAGGCATACATGCCGCCCCGGGGCAAGGCCAGCTCCACGCCCGGCAGGGCCTGCAGCAGGGGCACCAGGGTGTCGCGGCCGGCGCGCAGGCGGGCCACCAGCGCGGGGGTGATGGCCTCGCCATGGTCCAGGGCAGCAATGGCGCCGCGCTGCACGAACACCGGGGCGCAGGAGGTGTTGAACTCGATCAGCCGCCCCACCGGCTCGGTCAGGGCCGGCGGCAGCACCAGCCAGCCCAGGCGCCAGCCGGTCATGAGGAAGCTCTTGGAAAAGCTGTGCGCCACGATCAGCCGGTCGTCCGGCTCGGCCACCTCCAGAAAGGACGGTGCTGCGCCGTTGGGGGTGTCGTCGCCGTAATAGAGGCGTTCGTACACCTCGTCGGCCAGGATCCAGGTGCCGGTGCGCCGGCAGTGCGCCAGGATGGCCCGCTGCTCGTCGGCGCCGAGCGTCCAGCCGGTCGGGTTGTTCGGGGCGTTCACCACCAGCAGCCGGGTGGCCGGGGTGATGGCCGCGAACAGCGCCGCCGTATCGAGCTGCCAGCCGCCGTCGCGGGCCTGCAGCGGCACCTGCACCATCCGCCCGCCCATGATCTGCGGCTGGGCCACCAGGTTCGGCCAGACCGGCGCCACCACCACCACCTCGTCGCCGGCATCCACCAGCGCCTGGGCCGCCACCATGAGGCCGTTGACGCCGCCGGAGGTCACGGCCACGCGGTCGAACCAGTGGGCCGCACCGCGCCCGGGGTGCAGGCGGTCCGTGTACGTCGCAATCGCCTGGCGCAGTTCGGGCAGGCCCAGGTTGTGGGCATAAAAGGTCTCGCCGGCCTGCAGCGACTGCACCGCCGCCTGCCGCACCACCTCGGGCGTGACCTCGTCGCTCTCGCCAAACCAGAACTTCAGCACGTCGTCCCGGCCCAGCCCGGCATTGGCGACCTCGCGGATGCGCGAGCCTTCGAGTTGTTGCACCACGGCTCTCATGGGTTGTCCTTGGGTGGGGGGTTCAGGGGCGCTGGAGGCGGCAGGTGTGGGGCATGGCGGCCTGATCGGCCGGGATCTGCCGCACCACCCGGAAGCCGTAGCCGGAGCCTTCGACGTCGAACGGCACGCCGGGCTGGCCCTGGCGGTCCATCACGCCCACGGCCAGCGGCTGCTGGAACTGGTGGTCGTCGGCGCGCATGCGGCCACGCTGGCCGGCCAGCTGCACATCGGCCCGCTCCAGCTGGGTGGCGATGGCGCCGGCCTCGACCCGGCCGGCACGCTCGATGGCCTGGGCCAGCGCCTCGACCATGAGCTGCATGCGCAGGTGCACATAGTCGTCGGACGGGTCGGGGAAGCGCTGGCGGAACTGGCGGTAGAAGGCCTCGGACGCCGGGGTGGGCACATTGGGCAGCCAGTCGGCCACCGCCACCACCCGGCCGATGCCGGCCTCCCCGATGGCGGCCGGCGCGCCCAGCGCGTTGCCATAGAAGGTGTAGAAGCGGCCCTCGAAGCCGGCCTCGCGCGCGGCCTTGACCAGCAGGGTGAGGTCGTTGCCCCAGTTGCCGGTGAGCACCGCCTGGGCGCCGCTGGCCTTGATCTTGGCCGCATACGGCAGGAAGTCCTTGATGCGGGACATCGGGTGCAGTTCGTCACCGACGATGCGCACGTCCGGCCGCTGCTGCTCCAGCAGGCGGCGGGCCTGCCGCAGCACGCCCTGGCCGAAGCTGTAGTCCTGCCCGATCAGGTAGATCGACTGCAGGGCCCGGTCTTCGCGGATCAGGCCCATGAGGGCGTTCAGGCGCATGTCGGCGTGGGCATCGAAGCGGAAGTGCCAGAAGCTGCAGCGCTCGTTGGTGAGCGCCGGGTCGACCGCTGCGTAGTTGAGCAGCAGCATGCGCTGGACGGGCTGGCGCTCGTTGTGCTTGCCGATGGCGTCGATGAGGGCGCTGGCCGCTGCCGACGAATTGCCCTGGGCCACGATGGCGATGCCCCGGTCGCTGGCCGAGCGCAGGGACGAGAGGGCCTCTTCGGTCTGCCCCTTGCTGTCGAAACGCTCGATGCGCAGCGGCCGCGCGCCGCCCGGCAGCGGCACGCCGCCCCGCGCATTCACCCGCTCGGTGGCCCAGAGCAGGTTGCGCCAGACCGCCTCGCCGGCCAGCCCGGCCGGGCCGGACAGGCCTTCGATGAGCGCGATGCGGATGGGTTCGGGCGCGGGCTGCGACGGCGGTTGCGCTTGCAGCCAGGCCGGCAGGGCCAGCAGCAGGCCGACGGCCAGCCGTCGGGTCACGGTGGTCAGGGGCATCGGGAAAGGCTCAGACAGGGGTGGCGAGTTCGGCCAGCGGCCAGCGGGGGCGGACGTCGAAACGGCCCTGGCCGGCGGCATCGGCCTGCAGATCGGCCTCGGCGATCAGGCCGTGGCGGGCGCGCAGGGCGGCCGCCATGGCGATCATGGCGCCGTTGTCGGTGCACAGGTGCAGCTCGGGGTAGTGCACGCGGGCACCACGCCGGGTGCAGGCGGCATCCAGCTGTTCGCGCAGGCGGGTGTTGGCCCCCACGCCGCCGGCCACCACCAGCCGCTTCAGGCCGGTGGCGTCCAGCGCAGCGAGCGACTTGCGGACCAGCACGTCGACGATGGCGGCCTGCACGCTGGCGGCCACATCGGCCTTCTCCTGCGGGGTGAGCGGGTCGGCTGTGCGGCTGGTGGCCGGGCCTTCCGGCGCCGCATGGGCCAGCCGCTTGACCTGGGTGAGCACCGCGGTCTTGAGCCCGGCAAAGGAAAAGTCCAGGTCGCCGCTGTGCAGCAGCGGACGGGGGAACCGGTAGGCCGTCTCGCTGCCCTGCAGCGCCAGCCGGGCCAGCGCCGGCCCGCCGGGGTAGCCCAGGCCGAGCAGCTTGGCCGATTTGTCGAAGGCCTCGCCGGCCGCGTCGTCGATGGTCTCGCCCAGCAGTTCGTAGCGCCCCACGCCGTCCACCCGCATGAGCTGGGTGTGGCCGCCGGACACCAGCAGGGCCACGAACGGGAATTCGGGCGGGTCGGCGCTCAGGAACGGGGACAGCAGATGCCCTTCCAGGTGGTGGATGCCCAGCACCGGCTTTCCCAGCGCAAAGCCCAGCGCGGCCCCCACACCGGCACCCACCAGCAGGGCGCCGGCCAGGCCCGGGCCCCGGGTGCAGGCCACCAGATCGACCTCGGTGAGTGCGCGGCCGGCCTGGGCCAGCACCGCGTCGGTCAGGGGCAGCACGCGGCGGATGTGGTCGCGGCTGGCCAGTTCGGGCACCACGCCACCGTAGGCCTGGTGCATCTCGATCTGGCTGTGCAGCGCAGCGCCCAGCAGGCGCGGTGCACCCGACCCGCCGGACGCACCGGTGTCGACCAGGGCAACGCCGGTCTCGTCGCAGGACGATTCGATTCCCAGTATCAGCATGGGGCGGGAGTTTACGGGCGGCACGAATGTTGCTGCCTCACGCATTCATGAAATCGGCCCTGAGTTTCCTGATCGCCGCCCGCCGCAGCGAGATCGCCGGCCTGCAGCGGCTGGCCCTGACCAGCGAACTGGTCGGCGCCATCGGCCGCCTGGTGCACGCCCTGCAGCGCGAGCGCGGGCTGTCCAACCTGTACCTGGGGTCGCAGGGCCAGCACTGGGCGGCCGAACGCCTGACGCAGGTGGCGCAGAGCCAGACCCTGCAGGCCGATGTGGAGCGGGCCTTCGACCAGCTCGACACCGATGCAGCCCTCAGCGGCCACCGCACCCGCCTGTTCGGCCGCATCGCCTATGCCTTGCAGGGCCTGAGCGCCCTGCCCCGCCTGCGCGAGCGGGTGGGCCAGCGGCAGTGGGGCACCGAGCGCACGGTGGCGGCCTATGCGCGGCTGATACAGGCCCTGCTGGCGGTGGTGTTCGAGGCCGCCGACAGCGCCTGGGACCCGGACATCTCGCGCCATCTGGTGGCCTTCCTGAACTTCCTGCAGGGCAAGGAGTTTGCCGGCCAGGAGCGGGCCACCGGCTCGGCCCTGTTCGCCGCCGGCCGCATGGACACCGACAGCCAGCAGCGCCTGCTGCACTTCATCGAGTCGCAGGAACGCTGCCTGCAGGTCTGCACCGACCTGGCCAGCCCGGCGATCCGCCAGCTGTGGGTCGAGGCGCAGCGGCCGGAGCACCTGATGCCGCTGGAGCGCATGCGCCGCATCCTGTGCACCACGCCGCCCGGCGGTGTGCTGGATGCCGGCCACAGCCAGGCCTGGTTCGACGCCTGCAGCCGCCACATCGACGCCATGAAGCAGCTGGAAGACGCGCTGGCGGCCGAGCTGCAGGGCCTGTGCAGCCAGCGGCTGGAGGCCACCGCCCTGGAGCTGGCCGCGCTGGAACGCATGGCCGGCGGCCTGGGCGCCGGCCGACCGACCGACACCGGCGCGGCAACGCTGACCAGCGACGGCCCCGACTTCTTCGACGACACCCGTGCGCCGGCCCTGCCGGCCGGCATCGGCCATGCGGGCAACGGCTTCGGTGTGCCGATGGAGCAGTCCATCCTGGAGCTGGTGCGCGACCAGGCCCGCCGCCTGCAGAGCATGGGCGACGAACTCGACACCGTGCGCGCCAGCCTGAACGAGCGCAAGACGGTGGAACGCGCCAAGGGCCTGCTGATGGCGCACCGCCAGCTCTCCGAGGAGCAGGCCCACAAGACCATGCGCCAGATGGCCATGAACCAGAACAAGCGGCTGATCGATGTGGCCGAGGCGGTGCTGGCCATGGCCGACGTGCTGCCAGTGCGCGGCCGCTGACCCCGAGGCGCCGCACCGGCTTTGTGCGGCGCACCAATCTGGACGACCCGGACCGGGTGGCCCGCCGGCAACCGCCCACCCGCCCTGCCCTGGCAGGGCCTTGTTTTTCAAGGGTTTTCTGCCCGCCGCACGGAAAGACCCCGGGGCTGGCACGGTATCTGCATTGCTTGGGTATGACAGGGGGGCCAACGGCGGTCTTCCGGTCGACAGTCCACCCCGGACACGGACAACGGCGTCCATTGCCGGCTTGCTCACGCAGGCCATGGCGATGGGCGCCGTTGTGTTTTTCCGGACCCGTTTTTTCAACAACCCACCCACAGGAGCCCGCCATGACCTTCGAGAAAAGCCCCGCCCCGGCCACGGTCGACACCGCCAGCCCCACCCCCACCGCCCCGGTGGCCGCATCGGCCGAGAGCGGCCGGCGCGACTTCCTGCGCCAGGGTGTGGCCCTGGGCGGCGCGGCACTCTTCGGCAGCCTGGGTTACCAGCCGGTCTGGGCAGCCGGATCGGACGCGCCGGAGAAGGCCGAGGTCAAGATCGGCTTCATCCCGCTGACCGACTGCGCCAGCGTGGTGATGGCGGCCGAACTGGGCCTGGACAAGAAGTACGGCGTGAAGATCGTGCCCAACAAGGAAGCCAGCTGGGCCGGCGTGCGCGACAAGCTGGTGAATGGCGAACTCGACATGGCCCATGTGCTGTACGGCCTGATCTACGGCCTGCAGCTGGGCACCGCCGGCCCGCGCAAGGAGATGGCCGTGCTGATGAACCTGAACCACAACGGCCAGGCGATCACGCTGTCCAAGAAGCTGGCCGAAAAGGGCGCGGTGGATGCGCCCAGCCTGGCCAAGCTGATGGCCACCGAGAAGCGCGAATACACCTTCGCCCAGACCTTCCCCACCGGCACCCACGCCATGTGGCTGTACTACTGGCTGGCCAGCGCCGGCATCGACCCGTTCAAGGACGCGCGCGCCATCGTGGTGCCGCCGCCGCAGATGGTGGCCAACATGCGGGTCGGCAACATGGACGGCTTCTGCGTGGGCGAGCCCTGGAACCACCGGGCCATCATGGACGGCATCGGGGTCACCGCCAACACCACCCAGGACATCTGGAAAGATCACCCCGAGAAGGTGCTGGGCACCACCGCCGAGTTCGTGCAGAAGTACCCCAACACCGCCCGCGCGGTGACCGCCGCCATCCTGGAGGCCGGCAAGTGGATCGACGCCGGCCTGGTGAACAAGAACCGCATGGCCGAGACCATTGCCCAGCGCGCCTATGTGAACACCGGGGTGGACGCCATCAACCAGCGCATCCTGGGCCGCTACCAGAACGGCATGGGCAAGACCTGGGACGACCCGAACCACATGAAGTTCTACAACGACGGGCTGGTCAACTTCCCGTACTTGTCCGACGGCATGTGGTTCCTGACCCAGCACAAGCGCTGGGGCCTGCTCAAGAGCCACCCCGACTACCTGGCGGTGGCCAAGGCGGTCAACCGGATCGACATCTACAAGCAGGCCGCCGAGGCCACCAAGACCCCGCTGCCGAAGTCGGAAATGCGCAGCGCCAAGTTCATCGACGGCGCGGTGTGGGACGGCAAGGACCCGGCGAAGTACGCCGACGGCTTCAAGATCAAGGCCTGAGCATGAGCGCGGCTGCATCACGTTCATCGCTGCTCATGGCCGGCTTCTGGCGCCGCGTGGTGCCGCCGGTGCTCGGGTTGGGTTTCCTGGTGCTGGTGTGGTCGCTGATCGCCAGCACCGGCGACAACGGCATCCCCACACCGGGCCAGACCTGGACCCAGGCGGTCGAGGTGTTCTCCGACCCGTTCTACCAGGCCGGGCCGAACGACCAGGGCGTGGGCTGGAACGTGCTCATGTCGCTGGAGCGGGTGGCGCTGGGCTTCGGCCTGGCCGCGCTGGTGGGCATTCCGGCGGGCTTTGCCATCGGCCGCTTCGAGTTCCTGGGCCGCATGTTCAACCCGATCATCAGCCTGCTGCGGCCGGTCTCGCCGCTGGCCTGGCTGCCGATCGGCCTGCTGGTGTTCAAGGGCGCCAACCCGGCCGCCATCTGGACCATCTTCATCTGCTCCATCTGGCCGATGGTCATCAACACCGCGGTCGGCGTGCAGCGGGTGCCGCAGGACTACATGAACGTGGCCCGGGTGCTCAACCTGAGCGAATGGAAGATCTTCACCCGCATCCTGTTCCCGGCCGTGCTGCCCTACCTGCTGACCGGCGTGCGGCTGGCGGTGGGCACGGCCTGGCTGGTGATCGTGGCGGCCGAGATGCTGACCGGTGGCGTGGGCATCGGCTTCTGGGTCTGGGACGAGTGGAACAACCTGAATGTGGCGTCCATCATCATCGCCATCGGTGTGATCGGCGTGGTCGGGCTGCTGCTCGAATTCGCCCTCATCCGCCTGGCGTCCCTGTTCACCTACGAGGAGGTCAAGGCATGAGCACCACGGCTGTACCGATGCACCCGGAACGCTTCATCGACATCCAGTCGGTCGAGCAGACCTTCCGGACCCGCCAGGGCGATTTCACCGCGCTGCGCGACATCCACCTGACGGTGGCGCAGGGCGAGTTCGTCACCCTCATCGGCCATTCGGGCTGCGGCAAGTCCACGCTGCTCAACCTGATCGCCGGCCTGACCCGGCCCACCGCCGGCGTGCTGCTGTGCGCCGACCGGGAGATCAAGGGGCCGGGCCCGGAACGCGCGGTGGTGTTCCAGAACCATTCGCTGCTGCCCTGGCTGACCTGCGCCGACAACGTCTACCTGGCGGTGGAGCGGGTGTTCGGTGCCACCGAACCCAAGGCCCGGCTGCGCGAACGCACCGCCGCCGCGCTCGAACTGGTCGGCCTGTCGCACGCGGCGGCCAAGCGCCCGGGCGAAATCTCGGGCGGCATGAAGCAGCGGGTGGGCATTGCCCGCGCGCTGTCGATGGAGCCGCAGGTGCTGCTGATGGACGAGCCCTTCGGTGCCCTCGACGCCCTCACCCGCGCCCGGCTGCAGGACGAACTGCTGGAGATCGTGGCGCGCACCCGCAGCACGGTGGTCATGGTGACCCACGACGTGGACGAGGCGGTGCTGCTGAGCGACCGCATCGTGATGCTCACCAACGGCCCGGCCGCCACCATCGGCGAGGTGCTGAGGGTGGACATCGAACGCCCGCGCAACCGGCTGGCCCTGGCCGACGACGCGCGCTACCAGCGTTGCCGCAAGGCCGTGATCGACTTCCTCTACACCCGCCAGGGCCACGTGGAAAAAACCGCCTGAGGAGAACCGCATGGACATGCGCGTGAAACAGAAGATGAA
>PNMF01000062.1 GCA_013823485.1 Comamonadaceae bacterium | reverse complement strand
ACCCGCGAGCCGGGCAAGGACCCTGCAACGCGCACATTTCAGGCTTTTCGGATTTTCATCAACGCCGAGCTTGAAGAGCTGCAACAAGCGCTAGAGGTCAGCCTGTCGGTGCTCAAGGCCGGGGGACGTCTGGTGGTCATCAGTTTCCATTCGCTGGAAGACCGCATCGTCAAGCAGTTCATGGCGTCGCATTCGCGCGCCGTGTACGACCGCCGCGCCCCGTTTGCCGAGCCGCAGCCGATGCGCCTGGCCGATGCGCAGCGCGTCATGCCCTCGGCCGCCGAAGTGGCCGGCAATCCGCGCTCGCGCAGCGCGGTCATGCGGGTGGCCACCCGCACCGACGTGCCGGCCGGGGTGGTTGCATGATCCGGCTCAACCTGGTCCTGCTGCTGGCGGTGCTGGCCAGCGCCTTCTACCTGGTGCACACCCAGTACGAATCGCGCCGGCTCTACACTGCCATCGACCGCGCGCAGGCCCAGGCCCGCAAGCTCGAATCGGAGCATGAACAGCTGCAGGTGCAGAAGCGGGCCCAGGCCACGCCGGCCCGCGTGCAGCAGCTGGCCACACGCCAGCTCGACATGCGGCCGGTCACGCCGGGCATCACCGAGTACGTGGTGATGCCGGTTGCGGCAACCCCTTCCGCTGCGGAGCCCGCCCGATGAGCCGCAGCATCAACTACACCTCCAGCCCGCTGCTGGCCAGCAAGACGCCGGTCTGGCGCAGCAAGTTCATCGTCGCCTGTCTGGCGCTGGCGTTTGCCGGTCTGGCCGGGCGTGCGGCCTATGTGCAGGTGTTCGGCAACGAATTCTTCCAGCGCCAGGGCGAGGTGCGTTTTGCCCGCACCCTGGAACTGCCGGCCAACCGGGGCAAGGTGCTGGACCGCAACGGGCTGATCCTGGCCTCCAGCGTGGTGGCCCAGAGCATCTGGGCCATTCCGGAAGACGTCGACAAGAGCGACCCCAAGCTGGCCAAGCTGGCGCGCCTGCTGGACATGCCGCTGGCCGAGCTGCGACGCAAGCTGGTGAACGAGGACAAGACATTCGTCTGGATCCAGCGCCAGGTCGACGAGCCGGTGGCGCGCCAGATTGCAGCGCTGGACATCAAGGGCATCTACCAGCGCCGCGAGTACAAGCGCGAGTACCCCGAGGGCGAGGCCGCAGCGCATGTGGTGGGCTTCACCAATGTGGAAGACCGCGGCCAGGAAGGCGTGGAGCTGACCTTCAACGAACAGCTCTCCGGCCGCAACGGCTCGCGCCGGGTCATCAAGGACCGGCTGGGCCGCGTGGTGGAAGACGTGCGCGATGTGGTGCCGCCGGTGGACGGCCGCGACCTGCAGCTCTCCATCGACAGCAAGGTGCAGTTCTTTGCCTACCAGAAGCTCAAGGATGCGGTGCAGGCGCACAAGGCCAAGGCCGGCAGCGTGGTGGTCATCGACACCATCACCGGCGAGGTGCTGGCGCTGGCCAACTACCCCAGCTACAACCCGAACCGCCGCCGCAACCTCACCGGCGAGCAGCTGCGCAACCGGGTGCTGACCGACAGCTTCGAGCCCGGCTCGATCATGAAGCCCTTCATTGCCGCACTGGCGCTGGAGAAGGGCCTGGTCCGTCCCGAAACCCCGATCAACACGGCGCCCGGCCGCATCTCCATCGGCGGCTCCACCATCAGCGACAGCCACCCGAACAATGTGCTGACGGTCAACGAGGTGATCCAGAAATCGAGCAACGTGGGCACGGTCAAGATGGCCATGCAGATGAGCCCGCGCGAAATGTGGGAGACCTATGCCCAGGCCGGTTTCGGCCAGAAGCCGCAGGTGCCGTTCCCCGGTGCGGTGTCCGGCCGGCTGCGCCCCTACAAGACCTGGCGCCCGATCGAGCAGGCCACCATGAGCTACGGCTACGGCCTGTCGGCCTCGCTGTTCCAGCTGGCCCAGTCGTACACCGTGTTCGCCCGCGACGGCGAGCTGGTGCCGGTGACGCTGCTCAAGACCGACCAGCCCGCCACCGGCGTGCGGGTGTTCAGCGAGAAGAACGCCCAGGCGGTGCGCCACATGCTGGCCATGGCCACCGGCACCGGCGGCACCGCGGTCAAGGCCCAGACCATCGGTTATTCGGTGGGCGGCAAGACCGGCACCGCCCGCAAGCAGGAAGGCAAGGGGTACGCCGAGAAAAAATACCGCTCCTGGTTCGTCGGGCTGGCCCCGGTCGAGAAGCCGCGCATCGTGGTGGCGGTGATGGTGGACGAGCCCAACAACGGCGTGTACTACGGCGGCCTGGTGGCCGCTCCGGTGTTTTCGGAGACGGTCCAGCAGACGCTGCGCATCATGGGTGTGCAGCCCGACATGAGCGTGAAGCCGCAGATCGTCACCGAAGTGGTGGAGGAGTCGTTCTGATGATCCAGACGCTGCCCCAGCCCGACGCCGTGGCCCGCTGGCTGCACGCCACCGTGGGGGGCACCCTGCGCTGCGACAGCCGCCAGCTGCAGCCCGGTGACGGTTTCATCGCCTGGCCCGGTGCCGCCACCGACGGCCGCCGCTTCGTGGCCGGTGCGCTGGCCGCCGGTGCCGCCGCCGCCGTGGTGGAGCGGGACGGTCTGGAGGCCTTCGACCTGAACGATGGCCGCGTGCTGGCGGTGCCCGGCCTCAAGGCCCAGGCCGGCGCCATCGCGGCGGCGTATTTCGGACACCCCTCGCAGCAGCTGGACATGGTGGCCTTCACCGGCACCAACGGCAAGACGTCGAGCGCCTGGTGGATGGCGCAGCTGCTGGACGCCTGCGACCGCCCCTGCGGCCTGGTGGGCACGCTGGGCATCGGCCGGCCGGGCCGCAGCGTGGTGCCCACCGGCCTGACCACGCCCGACCCGGTGCAGCTGCAGCGCAGCCTGCGCGCCTTCGTCGACGAAGGTCTGCAGGGCTGCGCCATCGAGGCTTCGTCCATCGGACTGGTGGAGCAGCGGCTGGACGCCACCCGCGTCTCGGTCGCGGTGTTCACCAATTTCACCCGCGATCACCTCGACTTTCATGGCTCCATGGAGGCGTACTGGGCCGCCAAGGCCCGCCTGTTCGACTGGCCCGGCCTGCAGGCCGCGGTGGTGAATCTGGACGATCCGCACGGCGCCGAACTGGCCGCCCGCATCGCCCGGCGCGCCGACACCGATCCCGCCGCCCCCGAGCTCTGGACTGTGGCCATCGACGCGCCCGCCCGCTTGCGCGCCGAGCAGGTGCGGCTCACCCGCAGCGGCCTGGCCTTCGACGTCATCGAGCAACTGCCGCAGACCGGTGACGGCCCGCGCCACCCGGTGGAACTCCCGGTGGTGGGCCGCTACAACGTGCACAACCTGCTGGGTGTGCTGGCCGCTGCCCGCGCGCTGGATGTGCCGCTCAGCCAGGCGGTGCTGGCCTGTCGCCGGCTCACTTCGGTGCCCGGCCGCATGGAGCAGGCACCCGTGGGTGCTGACGAACCGCTGGTGCTGGTCGACTATGCCCACACCCCGGATGCGCTGGAGAAGGCGCTGCAGGCCGTGCGGCCGCTGGCACAACACCGTGGCGGTGCGCTGTGGGTGGTGGTGGGCTGCGGCGGCGACCGCGACGCCACCAAGCGCCCGCTCATGGCCGGTGTGGCCTGCGCCGAGGCCGACCAGGTGGTGCTGACCAGCGACAACCCCCGCAGCGAGCCGCCGGCGGCCATCCTTCAGCAAATGCAGGCCGGCGTGCCGTCCGGCCGTCCGGTGCAGGTCATCGAGAACCGGGCCGAGGCCATTGCCCGCGCCGTGCGCCAGGCGGCACCTGCCGACCTGGTGCTGATCGCCGGCAAGGGCCACGAGGACTACCAGGAGGTGCAGGGCGTCAAGCACCCGTTCTCCGACCTCCAGCAGGCGACCCTGGCGCTGGCCAGCCGCAAGGTGAACGCATGAAGTCGCTGACCGAACTCCTGCCCCTGCTCAGCGGCGCACGCGCCGTGGGCCGCATGGCACAGCCGGTGCTGCGGGTGCACACCGACACCCGCAGCCTGCAGCCCGGTGACCTGTTCGTGGCGCTCAAGGGCGAACGCTTCGACGCCCACGACTTCCTGCGCCAGGCCGGTGCCGCCGGCGCCGTGGCCGCGCTGGCCGAGCGCGGGCTGGCCGACGCCGGCCTGCCCGGTGTCGAGGTGCCGGACAGCCACGCTGCCCTGATGGAGCTGGCCGCCCGCTGGCGCGCCCAGTTCGCCATGCCGCTGGTGGCGGTGACCGGCAGCAACGGCAAGACCACCGTGACCCAGATGGTGGCCAGCATCCTGCGCGCGGCGGTCGGTGGCGACGGCAGCCAGGCCCACGCCACCCAGGGCAACTTCAACAACGACATCGGCGTGCCCCTGACGCTGCTGCGGCTGCGGGCCCGGCACCGCCTCTCGGTGGTGGAGCTGGGCATGAACCACCCGGGCGAGATCGAGCGCCTGGCCTGCATGGCGGCGCCCACGGTGGCCCTGGTGAACAACGCCCAGCGCGAGCACCAGGAATTCATGGCCACGGTCGAAGCCGTGGCGCGCGAGAACGGCCAGGTCATCCGCGCCCTCGGGCCGGACGGCACGGCGGTGTTCCCCAGCGACGACACCTACACCCCGCTGTGGCGCGAGATGGCCGGCAGCCTACGCACCCTGACCTTCAGCGACACCGACCGCAGCGCCGACGTGCACGCCCTGGCCGCGCGCTGGGAGGGGCAGGGCTGGTTCGTGCACCTGCACACCCCGGCCGGCGATGCCGGCGTGCGGCTCAACATTGCCGGGCGCCACAACGTGCGCAACGCGCTGGCGGCCACCGCCTGTGCGCTGGCCGCCGGGGTCGGTCTGCCGGCGGTGGTGCAGGGGCTGCAGGACTTCGAGCCGGTGGGCGGCCGCTCGCGCACCGTCGGCCTGAACGTCGGTGGCCGCGCGATCACGCTGGTGGACGACACCTACAACGCCAACCCCGATTCGGTCCGTGCCGCCATCGATGTGCTGGCCGAACTGCCCGGCCCCCACCTGCTGGTGCTCGGCGACATGGGCGAAGTGGGGGACCAGGGTCTGGCCTTTCACCTCGAGGTGCTGCGCCACGCCACCGCGCGCGGTCTGCGCTCGGTGCACGTGGCCGGCACCCACATGGCCAACGCCACCCTGGCCTTGAGCGCCGGCGGCGAGGCCGCCCCGCGCCACTGGACCGATGTGGTCGAGCTGGCAGCCGCCATGGCCTCTGTGGTCACCTGCACCGAAGTGCCGGTGCGCAGCGTTCTCATCAAGGGTTCGCGCTTCATGCGCATGGAGCGGGTGGTGCAGGCCATCGCCGCGCTCGACCCCGGTTCATCCACCCGGAAGGATTCTCCCCATGCTGCCTAGCCTGGCCCAGTGGCTGCAAGGCCTTCACCCCGACCTGAGCTTCCTGCGGGTGTTCCAGTACCTCACTTTCCGTGCGGTCATGGCGTCCATGACGGCGCTGCTGGTCGGCCTGGCCGCCGGGCCCTACTTCATCCGCCGGCTGGCCGCGCTCAAGATCGGCCAGCCGATCCGGGAATACGCGATGCAGACCCACCTGAGCAAGGGCGGCACCCCCACCATGGGCGGCGTGCTGATCCTGTTCGCGATCGCGCTCTCCACCCTGCTGTGGTTCAACTGGAGCAACCGCTTCGTGTGGATCGTGCTGATCGTCACGATGGGCTTCGGTGCCATCGGCTGGGTCGACGACTGGCGCAAGGTGGTGCACAAGGACCCGGAAGGCATGCGTTCGCGCGAGAAGTACTTCTGGCAGTCGGTCATCGGTCTGGTGGCCGCGTTCTACCTGGTGTTTGCCGTTTCCGAGACCAGCAACGCCCGGGTGCTGGAGCTGTTCGTGGCCTGGGTGAGTTCGGGCTTCACCGTCGACCTGCCGCCGCAGTCCGGCCTGCTGGTGCCGTTCTTCAAGGAGATCAGCTACCCGCTCGGCGTCACCGGCTTCGTGGTCATGACCTATCTGGTCATCGTGGGGTCGAGCAATGCGGTCAACCTGACCGACGGGCTGGACGGTCTGGCCATCATGCCGGTGGTCATGGTGGGTTCGGCGCTGGGCGTGTTTGCCTATGTCACCGGCAGCGCGGTGTTCGCACCGTACCTGCTGCTGCCGCACATTCCGGGTGCGGGCGAACTGCTGATCTTCTGCGGTGCCATGGCCGGTGCCGGCCTGGCCTTCCTGTGGTTCAACACCCACCCGGCCCAGGTGTTCATGGGCGATGTGGGGGCGCTCGCCCTGGGCGGCGCACTGGGCACCATCGCGGTGATCGTGCGGCAGGAGATCGTGCTGGCCATCATGGGCGGCATCTTCGTGGTCGAGGCGCTGTCGGTCATGCTGCAGGTGACCTGGTTCAAGTACACCCGCAAGCGCTATGGCACCGGCCGCCGCCTGTTCCAGATGGCGCCGCTGCACCACCACTTCGAGAAGACCGGCTGGAAGGAGACCCAGGTCGTGGTCCGCTTCTGGATCATCACCATGCTGCTGTGCCTGGTCGGTCTGTCCACCCTCAAGCTGCGCTGAGCACGATGCACGACCAGAACGTCCTCATCCTCGGACTCGGCATCTCGGGCCTGGCCATGGCCCGCTGGTGCACGCGCCAGGGTGCCCGCGTGACGGTGGCCGACACCCGGCCGGCACCGCCGCAGCTGCAGGCCCTGCGCGAACAGTGCCCGCAGGCCGGCTTCGTGGCCGGCCCGCTGGACGCCGCGCTGATGCAGCGCCAAGCCTGGACCCTGGTCGCCCGCAGCCCCGGCCTGTCGCCGGACAGCCTGCAGGCCGCGCGCGCCTGGACCGCGGCGCAGGGCGTGCCGCTGGCCGGCGAGCTCGACCTGTTCGCCCAGGCCCTGCAGAGCCTGGCACAGCGCGAAGACTCGCCGTACCGGCCGCAGGTGCTGGGCATCACCGGCACCAACGGCAAGACCACGGTCACCTCGCTCACCGGTCTGCTGCTGAAGCGGGCCGGCGAACGCGTGGCCGTGGCCGGCAACATCGGCCCGGCCCTGCTCGATGTGCTCGCCGACGCGCTGGATGCCGAAGCCGTGGCCCGTGCCGCCGATGCAGAGCGGCAAGCCGCCGAAGCCGCCGCAGACGCCGAAGGACAGGCCCTGGCCGACCCACCGGTTGCCGTCATCGAGGTCGACGCCGGAGCCGATACCGGAGCCGATGCCGCCCCGGAGGTCGCATCCGATGTCGATCCCGATCCCGCCGAGGACGAGCCCCTGCCGCCCTCCGCCGACGCCGATGAGCCGCCCCCCCCGGTTGCCCCGCTGTATGTGCCGCCGCCGCACCTGCCCACGGTCTGGGTGCTGGAGCTCTCCAGCTTCCAGCTCGACGGCACCGAGGGTGGCGCCTGGGACGGCGTGCCCACCGCCGCCACCGTGCTCAACATCACCGAAGACCACCTCGACTGGCACGGCAGCATGGGCGCCTACGCCCAGGCCAAACGCGCGGTCTACGGCAGCCAGGCGCTGATGGTGCTCAACCGCGACGACCGGACCGTCATGGATTTCCAGCCGCCGCTGGTCACGGTCAAGGTGGCCCACCGCAACCGGCAGGTGCCGGCGCGGGCCTGGAGCAGTTTCGGTCTGGACGCCCCCGCCCGCCCCGGCGACTGGGGCGTGGAAACCGTCAACGGCATGGCCTGGCTGGTGCGCGCCGTGGCGCTGGACGAAACCCGCGCGCGGGGCCGTGGCGCGCCGGGCGAAGAAGAGATCTACATGCAGCGGCTGATGCCGGTCGACGCCCTGCGCATCCGGGGTCGCCACAACGCCGCCAATGCGCTGGCCGCGCTGGCCCTGGCCACCTCGACCGGGGCCGCGCTCGCGCCCATGCTGCACGGCCTGCGCGACTACCGGGGCGAGCCGCACCGGGTGGAGCCGGTGGGCATCGTGGGCGAGGTGGAGTACTTCGACGACAGCAAAGGCACCAATGTGGGCGCCACGCTGGCGGCCGTCACCGGGCTGGGCGCCGAGCGCCGCCTGGTGGTGATCCTGGGCGGCGACGGCAAAGGTCAGGACTTCGCCCCGCTGGCCGCTCCGCTGGCGCGCCATGCGCGCGCCGTGGTGCTGATCGGCCGCGACGCACCGGTCATCCGCCAGGCCATCGGCAGCGAGCTGGCCGCACGCAGCGTGCCCCTGCACGACGCAGCCGGCCTGCCGGAGGCGGTGCACGCCTGCGCCGGTCTGGCCCAGCCGGGTGATGCGGTGCTGATGTCGCCGGCCTGCGCCAGCCTGGACATGTTCGACAACTATGTGCACCGCGCCCGCGTTTTCGTGGACGCGGTGGCCGCACTGGCGGCCGACAGCGGCCAGAGCCTGGAGGGATCGCTGTGAGCACCGCCCGCAACGCCGGCACCACGGCAGCCCTGCCGCTGTGGCAGCGCCTGCGCGCCCTGCTGGGCAACACCGGCGGCGACGGCCTGCCGGTGCGCCTGTCCAGCCGCAACTACGCCGGCACCCGCGACGGTGCCGTGCGCGACCTCGGCTTCGACCAGCCCCTGGCCTGGGTGGCGGTGGCCCTGCTGGCCTGGGGCCTGGTGATGGTCTATTCCGCTTCGGTGGCCCTGCCGGACAACCCGCGTTTTGCCAACTACGCCCACACCCACTTCCTGATCCGCCACACCTTCTCGATCGCGGTGGGCCTGATCGCTGCGCTGGTGGCCTTCCAGTTCCCGCTGCGCGCCTGGGAACGCATGGCTCCGTGGCTGTTCGCACTGGCGCTGCTGCTGCTGGTGCTGGTGCTCATTCCCTTCATCGGCAAGGGCGTCAACGGTGCGCGGCGCTGGATCTCGCTGGGCGTCATGAACTTCCAGCCGTCCGAGCTGGCCAAGCTGGCGGTGCTGCTCTATGCCGCCGACTACATGGTGCGCAAGATGGACGTGAAGGAGCGCTTCTTCCAGGCCGTGGCCCCCATGGGTGTGGCCGTGCTGGTGGTGGGCATGCTGCTGCTGGCCGAACCCGACATGGGCGCCTTCATGGTGATCGTGGTGATCGCCATGGGCATCCTGTTCCTGGGCGGTGTCAATGCCCGCATGTTCTTCCTGATCGCGCTGCTGGCCGTCACCGCCTTCGCCGTCATGATCATGCTCAGCGACTGGCGGCGCGAGCGCATCTTTGCCTACCTCGACCCCTGGAGCGAAGAGCACGCCCTGGGCAAGGGCTACCAGCTGTCCCATTCGCTGATCGCCATCGGCCGGGGCGAGCTGTTCGGGGTCGGTCTGGGCGGCAGCGTCGAGAAGCTGCACTGGCTGCCCGAAGCCCACACCGATTTCCTGCTGGCCGTCATCGGCGAGGAATTCGGTCTGGTCGGCCTGCTGGTGCTGATCGCCCTGTTCCTGTGGCTGACCCGCCGGAT
The DNA here is from genome assembly GCA_013823485.1 of Comamonadaceae bacterium. Taxonomy (GTDB): domain Bacteria; phylum Pseudomonadota; class Gammaproteobacteria; order Burkholderiales; family Burkholderiaceae_C; genus Hydrogenophaga. The sequence goes on along the minus strand of PNMF01000062.1, from coordinate 7,722 downwards.
CATGCACATCGGCCGTCAGGCCATTGCGCTCGACCAGGTGTTCGCCGGTCTGGTGGCGCAGGGCGTGGGCCTGTGGTTCGGCTTCCAGGCCTTCATCAACATCGGCGTGAACCTGGGGGCGCTGCCCACCAAGGGTCTGACGCTGCCGTTCATGAGCTACGGCGGCTCGGCCATCCTGCTCAACATGGTGGCGCTGGCCATCGTGCTGCGGGTCGATTACGAAAACCGCCAGCTGATGCGGGGGGCACGGGCATGAGCCGCCAACCCTGCGCACTGATCATGGCCGGCGGCACCGGCGGCCACATCTTCCCCGGTCTGGCCGTGGCCGAAGCCCTGCGCGAGCGCGGCTGGCGGGTGCACTGGCTGGGCGCGCCCGGCAGCATGGAGAACCGTCTGGTGCCGCCGCGCGGCTTCCCGCTTGAAGCCATCGACTTCGGCGGCGTGCGCGGCAAGGGCCCGCTCACGCTGGCGTTGCTCCCGCTGCGCCTGCTGCGCGCCTTCTGGCAAAGCATTCAGGTGGTGCGCCGGGTCCAGCCGGACGTGCTGGTGGGCCTGGGCGGCTACATCACGTTCCCCGGCGGCATGATGGGTGTGCTGCTGGGCCGCCCGCTGGTGCTGCACGAACAGAACTCGGTGGCCGGCATGGCCAACAAGGTGCTGGCGGGTGTGGCCGACCGGGTGTTCACCGCTTTCCCCGGCGCCATGTCCAAGGCCACCTGGGTGGGCAACCCGCTGCGCGCGGCCTTCCTGCAGCAGGCCGCGCCGGCAGAGCGGTTCCAGGGCCGCAGCGGTCCGCTGCGCCTGCTGGTGGTGGGCGGCAGCCTGGGGGCGCAGGCCCTCAACCGTATCGTTCCGCAGGCGCTGGCCCTGCTGCCGGAGCAGGAGCGCCCGCAGGTGCTGCACCAGAGCGGAGAAAAACAGATCGACGCCCTGCGCGCCGCCTATGCCCAGGCCGGCGTGCAGGCCGACCTCACCCCCTTCATCGACGACACCGCCAGCGCCTATGCCGAGGCCGATCTGGTGATCGCCCGGGCCGGCGCCAGCACCGTCACCGAACTGGCCGCAGTCGGCGCTGCAGCGGTGTTCGTGCCCTTCCCGGCGGCGGTCGACGACCACCAGACCACCAATGCCCGCTTCCTGGTCGACGCCGGTGCCGCCTGGCTCGAACCCCAGGCCGGCCTGACCCCCCAGAAGCTCGCCCACCTGCTGCGGGGCGTCAACCGCCGGCAGCTGCAGGACATGGCCGAACGCGCCCGCGCCCAGTGCAAGCCCGGCGCGGTCGATGCGGTGGTGGCCGCCTGCGCCGAACTCGCGAAAGTGCCTTCCGCATGAAACACGCCATCCGTCACATCCACTTCGTGGGCATCGGCGGCGCCGGCATGAGCGGCATCGCCGAGGTGCTGCTCAACCAGGGCTTCCGCATCTCCGGCAGCGACCTGGGCGAGAGCGCGGTCACCCGCCGCCTGCAGTCGCTCGGCGCGGTGGTGCAGGTGGGCCACGACGCCGCGCACATCGAAGGCGCGGACGCCATCGTCACCTCCACCGCGGTCAAGGCCGACAACCCCGAGGTGGTGGCTGCCCACGCCAAGCTGATTCCGGTGGTGCCGCGCGCGGTCATGCTGGCCGAGCTGATGCGCATGAAGAAGGGCGTGGCCATTGCCGGCACCCACGGCAAGACCACCACCACCAGCCTGGTGGCCAGCGTGCTGGCCGAGGCCGGCATGGACCCCACCTTCGTCATTGGCGGCCGGCTCAACAGCGCCGGTGCCAACGCGGCGCTGGGCTCGGGCGAATACATTGTGGTCGAGGCCGACGAGTCCGATGCCTCGTTCCTGAACCTGCTGCCGGTGATCTCGGTCGTGACCAACATCGACGCCGACCACATGGACACCTACGGCCACGACTTCGGCCGGCTCAAGGGTGCGTTTGTGGAGTTCCTGCACCGCATGCCGTTCTACGGCGCGGCCGTGGTGTGCGTGGACGACGCCGCCATCCGCGAGATCCTGCCGCAGATTGCGCGTCCCATCACCAGCTACGGCTTCAGCGACGACGCCCAGGTGCGCGCCATCGACGTGCGCGCCGACGGCCCCTGCATGCGCTTCGTGGTGCAGCGGCGCAACGGTGTGCAGCTGCCCGACCTGGACGTGACCCTGAACCTGCCCGGCCGCCATAACGTGCTCAACGCACTGGCCGCCATCGGCATTGCGGTGGAGCTGGGCGTGCCCGACGACGCCGTGCAGCGCGCCCTGGCCGGCTTCAAGGGTGTGGGCCGGCGCTTCCAGCGTTACGGCGATGCGGTGCTGCCGGGCGGTGGCCACTGCACCGTGGTGGACGACTACGGCCACCACCCGGTCGAGATGGCGGCCACCCTGGCTGCGGCGCGCGGCGCATTCCCCGGCCGGCGCCTGGTGCTGGCCTTCCAGCCGCACCGCTACAGCCGCACCCGCGACTGCTTCGAGGACTTCGTCAAGGTCATCGGCCAGGCCGACGCCGTGCTGCTGGCCGAGGTGTACGCCGCCGGCGAAGCCCCCATCGTCGCGGCCGACGGCCGTTCGCTGGCCCGCGCCCTGCGGGTGGCCGGCAAGCTGGAGCCGGTGTTCGTGGACGAGATTGCGGCCATGCCGCAGGCGGTGCTGGACAACGCCCTGGATGGCGACGTGGTGCTGTGCATGGGCGCAGGCTCGATTGGCGCAGTGGCCGGAAAAATCATGGAGTTGGCGAAATGAACCTGAAGGAATTCGGCAAGGTCGCCGTGCTCATGGGCGGACGTTCCGCCGAGCGCGAGGTCTCGCTCATGTCGGGCACCGGCGTGCTGCAGGCGCTGCGGTCCAAGGGCGTGGATGCCCATGCCTTCGACCCGGCCGAGCGCGACCTCGGCGACCTCAAGCGCGAGGGCTTCGCGCGCTGCTTCATCGCGCTGCACGGCCGTTTCGGCGAAGACGGCACGGTGCAGGGCGCGCTGGAGCTGATGGGCATCCCCTACACCGGACCGGGCGTGATGGCTTCGTCGGTGGCGATGGACAAGCTCATGACCAAGCGCATCTGGCTGGCCGAAGGCCTGCCCACGCCGGCCTGGCGCCAGGTGCGCAGCGCCGCCGAGACGCGCGCCGCCTTCGCCGCGCTGGGCTCGCCCATGATCGTCAAGCCGGTGCGCGAAGGCTCCACCATCGGCCTGACCAAGGTCAGCTCGCTGGAGCAGTGCGACGCCGCCTACGCCCTGGCCGCCGGCCAGGACCCGATGGTCATGTGCGAACAGTTCATTGCCGGCGACGAGGTCACCTGCCCGGTGCTGGGCACCGGCGAGCAGGCCCGGGCCCTGCCTGTGATCCGCATCGTGGCACCCGACGGCAACTACGACTACCAGAACAAGTACTTCACCGACGACACGAAATACCTGGTGCCCTGCGGCCTGCCCGAGGGCGAGGAAGCCGCCATCCAGGCCCTGGTGCTCAAGGCTTACCGCACGCTGGACTGCCGCGGCTGGGCCCGTGCCGACGTGATGATCGACGCCGCCACCCGCCGGCCCTACCTGCTGGAGATCAACACCTCGCCCGGCATGACCGGCCATTCGCTGGTGCCGATGTCGGCCCGCGCCACCGGCATGGCCTACGAAGACCTGTGCCTGACCCTGCTGGCCAGCGCCGCGCTGGACAACGCCTGACAAACCCGACCGCATGAGCACCTCCGACATGCCCCTGGACGTGAAGCTGATGGCCCTGGCCACCCAGCTCATGCTGGGCCTGGTCGCGCTCATGTGTCTGGGGGCGCTGGGCACCTGGCTGCTGCGCCACCCGGTCTGGACCGTCAAGGCCATCGAGGTGCAGGGCGATGTGCAGCACCAGAACGCGGTCGGCTTCCGGGCGCACCTGGCCACGCAGATGAAGTCGCGCGTGTCGTCCAACTTCCTCACGGTCGACCTGCAGCAGGTGCGCGAGCTGTTCGAGCAGGTGCCCTGGGTGCGCAGCGCCGTGGTGCAGCGCGAGTTCCCCAACCGCCTGCGGGTGACGCTGGAAGAACACGAGGCCGTGGCCTGGTGGGACCAGTCCGGCTCCGGCCGTCTGGTCAACCGGCAGGGCGAGGTGTTCGAGGCCTCCCCCGACGATGGCGACGGCCTGCCCGAACTGGCCGGGCCGGACGATCAGTCGGCCCAGGTGCTGGCGGTCTACCAGCTGCTGCGGCCCGAACTGCAGCGGCTCGACCTCGACCTGGAACGCCTCGAACTCAACGACCGGGGCAGCTGGCGCGCCCGCCTCGACAGCGGTGCGGTGGTCGAACTCGGCCGGGGCACGCCCGACGAGCTGCAACAGCGCCTGCACCGCTTCACCGCCACGTTGCACCAGCTGACCCAGCGCTACGCCGGTGCACTGCAATCGGTCGACCTGCGTTACCCCAACGGTTATGCGCTGCGCGTGCGCGGCGTGACCACCACCCGCTAGACCCGAGACCCACAGAACATCATGGCCAAGGAATACAAGGACCTCGTCGTCGGACTGGACATCGGCACCGCCAAGATCATGGTGGTGGTGGCCGAGGTGCAGCCGGGCGGCACGCTCAAGCTCGCCGGACTCGGGGTGTCGGCCAGCCACGGCCTCAAGCGCGGCGTGGTGGTCAACATCGACGCCACGGTGCAGAGCATCCAGCAGGCCCTGAAAGAGGCCGAGCTGATGGCCGACTGCCGCATCGCCCGCGTCTACACCGGCATCACCGGCAGCCACATCCGCGGCATCAACAGCAGCGGCATGGTCGCCATCAAGGACCGCGAGGTCACGCCGACCGACGTGGCCCGCGTGATCGAGACCGCCAAGGCCATCAACATCTCCACCGACCAGCGCCTGCTGCTGGTCGAGCCGCAGGAATTCGTGATCGACGGGCAGGAGGTCAAGGAGCCCATCGGCATGAGCGGCATCCGCCTGGAAGCCAAGGTGCACATCGTCACCGGCGCCCAAAGTGCGGCCGAGAACATCATCAAGTGCGTGCGCCGCTGCGGCCTGGAGGTCGACCAGCTCATGCTCAACCCGCTGGCCTCCAGCCAGGCGGTGCTGACCGACGACGAGAAGGAGCTGGGCGTGGCGCTGGTCGACATCGGCGCCGGCACCACCGACGTGGCCATCTTCTCCGGCGGCGCCATCCGGCACACGGCGGTGATCCCGATTGCCGGCGACCTGATCACCAGCGACATCGCCATGGCGCTGCGCACGCCCACCAAGGACGCCGAGGACATCAAGGTCGAGAGCGGCTGCGCCAAGCAGCTGCTGGCCGACCCGGACCAGCAGGTCGAGGTGCCCGGCCTGGGCGACCGCGGCCCCCGCATGCTCAGCCGCCAGGCCCTCGCCGGCGTGATCGAGCCGCGTGTGGAAGAAATCTTTTCGCTGGTGCAGCAGGTGGTGCGCGAGAGCGGCCATGAAGAGATGCTGTCCAGCGGCATCGTGCTCACCGGCGGCAGCGCGGTCATGCCCGGCATGGTCGAGCTGGGGGAAGACATCTTCCTCAAGCCGGTGCGCCGTGGCGTGCCCAACTACACCAGCGCCCTGTCCGACATGGTGGCCCAGACCCGCGCCTCGACCGTCATGGGCCTGCTCGAAGAAGCCCGGCTGGCCCGGGTGCGCGGCCACAAGGTGGCGCAGAAGGCGGGCTCGGTCTCCGGCGCCTTCGAGCGCGTGAAGAACTGGTTCGTGGGGACCTTCTGATGCAGACCATGCCCCACACCCCGCGCCTGTTCGGCTCCGGCCGAAGGCGACGATGTTGCACCGGACCCCCCGACGGCTGAAAGCCCGGAACGAAACACACGGATTTGATTCACAGAAACCCGCAGACAGGCAACTGCACAAGGAGCATCCCCATGAGCATCGAAATGATCGAAGTCGAAGAATTCAACCAGGGCACCCAGATCAAGGTGATCGGCGTCGGTGGCGGTGGCGGCAACGCTGTCGAACACATGATTGCCCGGCACGTCCAGGGTGTGGAGTTCATCTGCGCCAACACCGATGCCCAGGCCCTGACCCGCAGCGCCGCCCACAAGACCATCCAGCTCGGCAACACCGGCCTGGGCGCCGGCAGCAAGCCCGAGAAGGGCCGCGATGCCGCCGAGCAGGCGGTCGACCAGATCCGCGAAGCCATCGATGGCGCGCACATGCTGTTCATCACCGCCGGCATGGGCGGCGGCACCGGCACCGGCGCGGCACCGGTGATTGCCCGCGTGGCCAAGGAAATGGGCATCCTGACCGTGGGTGTGGTCACCAAGCCCTTCGACTGGGAAGGCGGCCGCCGCATGACCAACGCCGACGGCGGCCTGGCCGAGCTGGAAGCCAACGTCGACTCGCTGATCGTGGTGCTCAACGAGAAGCTGCAGGAAGTGCTGGGCGACGACATCACCCAGGACGAAGCCTTTGCCCATGCCAACGATGTGCTCAAGAACGCCGTGGGCGGCATCGCCGAGATCATCAACGAGTACGGCAACGTGAACGTCGACTTTGAAGACGTGCGCACCGTCATGGGCGAGCCCGGCAAGGCCATGATGGGCACGGCCACCGCCAGCGGTCCGGACCGCGCCCGCATCGCCGCCGAGCAGGCCGTGGCCTGCCCGCTGCTGGAGGGCATCGACCTGTCGGGTGCCAAGGGTGTGCTGGTGCTGGTGACGGCCGCCAAGGGCTCGCTGAAGCTGTCCGAATCCAAGCTGGCCATGAACACCATCCGCGCCTACGCCTCGCAGGAAGCGCACGTGATCTACGGTGCCGCCTACGACGACAGCCTGGGCGACGAGATGCGCGTGACCGTGGTGGCCACCGGCCTGTCGCGCCAGGGTGCCCGCCGCACCGCGCCCCCGCTGCAGGTGCTGCGCACCGGCACCGACAACGTGCCGTTCAATGTGCCCACCATGAACGCCGCCGTGGCCGGCCCGGGTGCTGCTGCTCCGGCCGCCCAGCCCGACTACCAGAGCATGGCCGTGCCCAGCGTGTGGCGCACCAACCGCACCCAGGCCGCCGCCCGGGTCGACGCGCTGGCCTCCGGCGGCATGGACGACTTCGAGATCCCGGCCTTCCTGCGCAAGCAGGCCGACTGAAGTGCCGGCCCTGCACAGCTGGTGACCGAGGGGCTGCGGGGCACTCTGCTCCGCGGCTGTCCCCCGGCCCGGCTGTTCCGGGCCTCCTCCTTGATGCCGCTGCGCAGAGCGCCCCGCAGCCCGAGGCTATCGCGGCCATCAAGATTCCAGCCGACGCCCACCTGCCCGCAAACTTAAAATCGCCGGATGCTTGCGCAACGAACCCTCAAATCCCTGACCAAGGCGGTCGGCGTCGGCCTGCACAGCGGCCAGCGGGTCGAGCTCACCTTGCGCCCGGCCGCGCCCGACACCGGCATCGTGTTCCGCCGGATCGACCTGCCCGAGCCAGTGGACATTCCGGTCAATGCCACAGCCGTGACCGACACCCGGCTGGCCTCCACCATTTCCAGTGGCGGTGCCAAGGTGCACACCATCGAGCACCTCATGAGCGCCTGTGCCGGCCTGGGGCTGGACAACCTCATGGTCGACATCACGGCCGAAGAGGTGCCCATCCTTGATGGCTCGTCGGCCTCGTTCGTGTACTTGCTGCAGAGCGCCGGCATCGTCACCCAGAACGCGCCCAGGCGCTTCATCCGCGTCATCCGCCCGGTGGAGGTGCGTGAAGGCGAGGGCCGCAGCCTGAAGTGGGCGCGCCTGGAGCCGTACCACGGCTACAAGCTCAG
>PNMF01000061.1 GCA_013823485.1 Comamonadaceae bacterium | reverse complement strand
GCCGACCTGTTCAACGCCATGATGGAGCGGGTCACCATGCCGCTGGAGGCCACGCTGGCATCGGCGGCCGAGAACGCCAGCAGCACCCGCGAACCGCTGGAGGGCCTGCGCCACTCCATGATGAATGCGCTGCGCCAGACCGCGCAGCATGCCCAGACCCGGCGTGTGTTCGAGGTGGCCACCCACAAGGTCGAGTACGTGACCGAGATGCAGGCGGTGCGCGACCGCCACCTGCGGGTGCGCAACGAATGCATGGCCATGACCCGGACCGCCATGACCGAAGCGGCGCGCCGGGCCGACCTGGCGCTGCCGGTGGACGAAGCCACCGCCGCGCTGGGCCTGCATGTGATGGTCGACGGCCTGATCCAGAACTGGCTGCTCGACCCCGGCGCGTTCGACCTGGTCACGGCCGGCGGCCAGACCATGGACGCCTACCTGCGCGGGCTGGGCTTCCACCCCGCCGCCTGACGCCCGCCCCCCGGCCCTCGGGCCGGGTCAGCGGGTGGACCGCACTTCGGCCCGGGCGGCCTGGGTGCGCTGCTCCACCGACTCCCGCACCGCGGCGCGCGCCAGCAGGTGCGAAGCCAGCGGCAGCGTGATCCACAGGAACACCACGATCAGCCCGAGCCGCCAGGCCCACTCGCCCTCCGGCATGGCCAGCGCGGCGCCCAGGCAGACCAGCACCAGGGCCAGGGTGCCGGCCTTGGTGGCGGCGTGCTGACGGGCCAGCGCGTCGGGCAGGGCAATCACGCCCCAGGCGGCCAGCACCAGCAGCACGGCACCGGCGATCAACAACAGCGTGGCGAGCAGGTTCATGGGCGGTCCTTGTCCCGGGGGTCTTCTTCGGGCAGATCGGCGCTGCGGTCGACCAGCCGTGCCCAGCCCACGGTGCCCACGAAGCCCACCAGCGCCAGGCCGATGGCCACATCCAGGAACACGGTGCGCGCGGTGGCCAGCGAAGCCGCCACGCACAGGGCCACCGAGGCCGCCAGGAATATGTCGAGCGCAACGATGCGGTCCGCGCTGGTCGGGCCTTTGAGCAGGCGCACCGTGGCCAGGCCGAGCGCCAGCAGGCAGGCCACGATCAGCAGCGGCACGGTCCAGCCGTTCATGCGCCCTCCTCCGGCCCGAACAGGGCCAGCAGGCCGGGCTCGAAGTCGCGGCGGATGCCGGCGACCAGTCCGTCGATGTCCGACCCATCCAGCACATGCACCAGCAGCTCGTGCTCGGCCATGTCGATGTCCAGCGTGGTGGTGCCCGGGGTGAGCGACACCATGCAGCCCAGCAGGGCCGCACCGGTCTCGCTCATGGGCGCGAAACGGACCCGCACGAAGGCCGGCACCGGCGCCCGGCCGGAGCGGCCGCTGGCCCGCATGATGGTCTGCACCGTCTGCCAGGCCGACAGCACCAGCGCCCGCACGAAGCGGCCCAGCAGGCCGACGGCGGCCTTCACCCGGGTCATGGCAGCCTCCCGAGCTGCAGCGCTGCTGCCTGCGAATAATCGATCAGCCACTGCGGGTTCAGCCCGATGGCCAGGGTGATGGCGGCCAGCAGCAGGCAGGCCACCCAGCCCGGGGCCACCCGGGCCGAGGTGTCGGGGCGCCACTGCGGATCGGGGTGCGGTTTCCAGAAGGCCTGCATCCAGATCTTCATCATGGAATAGAGGGTCAGCACGCTGACCGCCAGGGCCACCACAGTCCAGGCCACGCGGCCCTGGGCCAGCGCCTCCTGCAGCACCAGCAGCTTGGCCCAGAAGCCCGAGAGCGGCGGTATGCCCACCAGCGACAGCGCCGGCACCAGGAACAGCAGCGCCAGCGCCGGTTGCGCGGCATACAGGCCGCCGATGCGGCGCAGGTCGTAGCTGCCGGTGGCGCGCCAGATGAGTGCCGCCACCAGGAACAGGTTGGCCTTCACCACGATGTGGTGCAGCGTGTAGAACAGGGTCGCGGCCTGGCCGGCGTCGCCCCCCAGGGCAATGGCCAGCAGGATGTAGCCGATCTGGCTGACGATGTGGAAGGCCAGGATGCGCCGCATGTCCCAGTGGTAGGCGGCGCCCAGCACGCCCATCAGCATGGTGGCGGCCGCCACCCAGCCCAGGGCCTCGGACAGCCACGGCGTCATGGCGCCGGGCAGCATGTCGGTGGTGGCCTTGAGCACGGCGTACACACCCACCTTGGTCAGCAGGCCGGCGAACAGGGCCAGCACCGGCGCCGGCAGCGTGTGGTACGCCGCCGGCAGCCAGGCGTACAGCGGGAAGGCGCCCGACTTGGCCAGGAAGGCCAGCAACAAGGTGCCCAGCACCAGGGCGCCCAGCGCCGGCTGCAGACCGGTCGATGCCTGGGCCAATGCACCGTAGTTCAGGTGGCCGGTGGCGGCGTACACCATACCCACCGCCAGCAGCAGCAGCAAGGTGCCCATGAGGTTCAGGCTGAGGTACTTCCAGGTGGCGTCGAGCTGGTCGGTGCGCCCGCCGATGGCGAACAGACCCACCGAGCAGATCAGCATCACCTCGAACCACACATACAGGTTGAACAGGTCGGCGGTGGCAAAGGCACCCCCCACCCCGGCCAGCAGGCCGTGCAGCAGCGGCAGCCGCAGGGGCTGGTGGCTGCCGGGGTCGGCGTCGCTGGCCATGAACAGCAGGCAGGCCGCCCCCATCAGCGCGGTGATCAGCAACAGTGCCGCACTGGTGCGGTCGATCCGGAATTCGATGCCGTAGGGCGCGGCCCAGCCGCCGAAGGCCATCGACGGCACCGCGCCGCCCAGGGCCTGCTCCACCAGCGCCACACCGCACAGCAACAGCAGGACCACGCCGGCCGCACTCAGCCCGGACTGCAGGCCGCGGCGCTCACGCACCGCAGCGGTGAGCACCGCCGTGGCCAGCGGCACCAGCACCGGGGCGACCACCAGCGCGCTCATGCCACCGACTCCGGGGGCTTGACCGGATCGGTCGGGACCGGCTCGGCCTCGCGCAGCGTGAGCGAATCGTCGCTGCCGGTGCGCTGCACCAGCCGCACCACCAGCACCAGCGCAAAGCAGACCAGGGCCAGGCCGATCACGATGGCGGTCAGCACCAGGGCCTGCGGCAGGCTGTTGGCGGCCTCGCCCAGCGCCTGCTGCCCGGCCGGCACCACCGCCGGCAGCGAAGAGCCGAGCCGGCCGGAGGCAAACAGCGCCAGGTTGACCGCCGCGCCCATGAGCACGAAGCCCATGACGCTGCGGAACACATCGCGGGAAAGCGCCAGGTAGGTGCCGGCGGCCACGGTCACGCCCACCGTCAGCGCGGTCCAGAAAATCATGGCGCGTCCTCCGGTGCGGGCTCGTCCAGCCCCAGCAGGGCCAGGGCATAACCGGCCAGGCCACCCCAGACGCACAGGTACACGCCCAGGTCGAACAGCATCACGGTGGACACCTTGACCGAGGTCACGAACAGGTCGAGGCTGCCCCACCAGTGGGTCAGGTAGGCCTGCCCATCAAGTAAGGAGGGCAGGCCCGACACCGCCGCCAGCCCGGCACCCAGCGCGGCCAGGCGCACCGGGTCGCCCATCGGCAACCGGGCGCGTGCGGCCGAGGCGTCCTGGGCCACCGCCCACAGCACGGTGGCGCTCACCGCCAGCAGGCCGCCGATGAACCCGCCGCCGGGCTCGTTGTGGCCACGCAGCAGCACCCACACCGAAGCCAGCAGGATCAGTGCGTACAGCGGGCGCGCCAGCACCGCCAGAATCACCAGCCGGGGCTGGCCCATGCGCGGCTCGGGCTTCATGCATCCCCCTTGGGTTCACGCCGGGCGGCGGCCAGCAGCCCCCAGGCCGCGAGGAAGGACAGCATCACCACGGTGACCTCGCCCAGGGTGTCGAGCGCCCGGAAATCGACCAGGATCACGTTGACCACGTTGCGGCCGAAGGCGTCGGGCACGCTGGCCTGCGCAAAGAAGTCGGTCAGGGCGGTGTCCAGCGCCGGAGCGCTGGTCAGCAACAGCAACAGGGCGGTGGCCAGACCCATGGCGAGGGCGACCAGCGCCGCACCGGGCCGCCAGGTTTCCGGCAGGCCCTGCCCCCGGCCCAGCCGGCGCAGGGTGAGCAGCACCGAGGCCACCACGATCACCAGCACCGCTTCCACCACGAACTGGGTGAAGGCCACATCGGGGGCGCCCGCGAACAGGAAGAACACGGCGCTGCCGAAGCCGGTGAGACCCACGGTGAGCAGCAGCACCAGCCGGTCGCGGACGCACAACGAGGCCAGCGCACCGAACATGATCAGGGCACCGGCACCCAGCAGTCCGGCGCCGGGCAGCGCCCCCAGTACAGGCCACTGCCATTGCCCGTGCCCGGCCGCGACCAGCGCCAGCAGGGCCGTTGCCAGGGTGCCCATCATGAGCAGGCCGTAACCCGGCAGCCGACCGTGTTGAAACAGCCGTGTCAGACCGGACGCCACGCGCGGTATGGCCACCAGCGAGCGCTCGTAGGTGGCCGCCATCGACACCCGGCCAAGCAGCCGGTCGACGCGTTCAAAGATGCGGTGCAGCGGGTCCCACAGCAGGTACACCGCCACCCCGATGCCCAGCGTGACCGCCAACGAGCCCAGCATGGGTCCGTACGAGGGCGTGAGGTCGAGCAGCACCAGATCGTTGGTCGGCGTCATGGCCACCGAAGCCTGCGCGAGCAGGTCGTCCAGCAGCCAGGGGAACAGGCCCAGGATCACGCTCAGGAAGGCCAGCGCCAGCGGCGGTGCCACCAGCGAAAGACCGCCCTCGTGCGCGTCGGCCGGGGTCTCGTTGGTGCCGGGATGGCGCCAGAACACCCGGATGGCGGCCACGCCGGCCACCGCCACCGCGATCGCGCCGAAGATGGTGTTGGCCACGTTGGCGAAGGCCGCCACGTCGCCCTCGGTCTTGGCCACCAGGATCACGTCCTTGGCAATGAACCCCAGCGACAGCGGCATGCCGGCCATGGAGGCGCCGGCCAGCAGCGCGGCCACGGCCGTCCAGGGCATGGCGTGGCGCAGGTTGCCGAGCCGGTCGATGACGCGGGTGCCGGTGCCGTGGTCGATGTTGCCGGCCACGAAGAACAGCGGCGCCTTGTACAGCGCATGGGCCAGCAGCAGCGCACCCACGGCCACGGTGGCGCTCTCGCCCAGCAGGCCGACCAGGGTCACCAGCGTGCCCAGGGTGGCCACGGTCGACCAGGCCAGGATGCGCTTGAGGTCGCGCTCGCGCAGCGCCAGCACCATGCCCCAGGCCGCCGTCATGCTGCCGGCCAGCTTGAGCGACCAGATCCAGAGCGGCCATTCGCCAAAGCCCGGGTCCAGCCGCGCCAGCAGGTACACACCCAGCTTCACCATGGTGGCCGAGTGCAGATAGGCCGACACCGGCGTGGGCGCCGCCATGGCGTTGGGCAGCCAGAAATGGAACGGGAACTGCGCGCTCTTGGTGAAGGCGCCCACCAGGATCAGCACCAGCGCGGTGGTGAGCGCCGGGGTCTGCGCGACATCGGGCAGGCGGGCCACGATCTCGCTGATGCGCGAGGTGCCCATCACCTGCGCCAGCAGGATGAAGCCGGCCAGCAGCGCCAGCCCGCCGGTGCCGGTGACCAGCAGCGCCTGCTGGGCCGACTGCCGGCTGCTGGCCTGGTGGTGGTGGTAACCCACCAGCGCGAACGAGGTGAGGCTGGTCATCTCCCAGAACAGGAACAGCACGAACAGGTTGTCGGCCGTCACGCAGCCGACCATGGCCAGCATGAACAGCGAGAGCATGGTCAGCAGCTTGTGCTGGTTCGGGTCGCCGGCCAGGTAGCCGCCGGCGTACACGAACACCGCCGTGCCCACCCCGGTGATCATGAGCAGCATCAGCACCGAGAGGCCATCGACCCGGAAGGCCGCCTCGATGCCGAGTGCCGGCACCCAGTCCACCCGCCAGACCCAGGGCAGGTCGTGCACCAGCAGCAGGCCGACCAGCAGGCACAACGACAGCAGCGGCAACGCCACGAAGGCGCTGCGTGCGGCCAGCGAAAGGCCGGCGTGGGGAGTGTCGGGAGAGGTGGCTGCCATGATTTAAGAGAGACTTAAGATCATAAGCCACCCCCCGGGGTTCCCGCCTGAACCGGGACTGACAGGCCCCCTCAGGCCCCCTCAGGCCCCCTCAGGCCCCGTCGCGGTCGGCCGGATCGGCCGGCAGCAGGCGCCCGGCCTGGTCGGCTGGCAGGGCCTCCACCGCCTTGAGCGCCCGGCCCATCGCGCGGCTGCGCACCTCGGCACTGTCCAGCGTGTTGAGCACCGTCTGGGTCTGGCTCTTGACCTTGGCCAGCACGTCGCCGAACTTGCCGAACTCGGTCTTGACCGCGCCCAGCACCTGCCAGACCTCGGAGCTGCGCTTCTCCAGCGCCAGGGTCCGGAAACCCATCTGCAGCGAATTGAGCATGGCCATGAGCGTGGTCGGCCCGGCCAGCGTGACGCGGTATTCGCGCTGCAGCTGCTCCATCAGGCCCGGGCGGCGCAGCACCTCGGCATACAGGCCCTCGGTGGGCAGGAACAGGATGGCGAAGTCGGTGGTGTGCGGCGGCTCCAGGTATTTGTCGGCCATCGACTTCGCCTCCAGCCGGATGCGCTGCTCCAGCCCCCGGGCCGCCAGTTCCGCGGCTTCGGCATCGGCCCGCTGTTGCGCATCGAGCAGGCGTTCGTAGTCCTCGTTGGGAAACTTGGCGTCGATCGGCAGCCAGCAGGGCGCGCCGTCGTCGCCACGGCCGGGCAGGCGGATGGCGAAGTCGACCACGTTGCGGCTGCCCGGCCGGGTGGCCACCTGGGTGGCGTACTGGTCGGGCGCGAACACCTGCTCCAGCAAGGCGGCCAGCTGGGCCTCGCCGAACATGCCGCGCGTCTTGACGTTGCTCAGCAGGTGCTTGAGGTCGCCCACGCCCTGGGCCAGGGTCTGCATCTCGCCCAGCCCCTTGTGCACCTGTTCCAGCCGGTCGGCCACCTGCTTGAAGCTCTCGCCCAGCCGGGCCTGCAGCGTGCTCTGGAGCTTTTCGTCCACCGTGGCGCGCATTTCGTCGAGCTTGGCGGCGTTGCCCTGCTGCAGCTGGGTCAGCTGCGCTTCCAGGGTGGCCCGCACCTCGGCCATGCGCCGGGCATTCGATTCGCTTAGCTCCTGCAGCTGGCGCACCAGGGTGTCGCCCAGGGTGCCGCGCAGCTGCACCAGCTGCTGGGCGAAGGCATCGATCTGGGCGTTCTGGGTGCGGGTGGCCTCGGCGCCCTGTCGCAGCAGGGCCTCCTGGAAGCTGCCCAGGGCATGGGTCAGCTCCTGCCGCTGCTCGCGCGAGGCGTCGGCCAGTTCGCGCCGCAGCTCGCGTTCGCCCTGCTGTCGCGACTGGTCCAGCTCGGCCAGCCGCGACGTGGTCTGGGCGGCCTGGCGCGCCAGTTCGGCCACGGTGGTCTGCACCCGCCACAACATCCAGACCGCCAGCCCCAGCGCGACCAGCAGGACCGCCGCCAGCCCCAGGTTCATCGGGTCCGACATGCGTGCCCCAGGCTCCGCCAAGCGGAGATGAATTCATCAGTCTTCATTTCACCAATCTCCCTAGACTGCAGCGCTTTTTCACGGAGGTATCCGATGTCCCCCACCCAGCCGATGAACCGGCGCCAATCACTGGCGCTCCTGCTCGCTTCGGCGACCCTCGCCGCAGCGCCACCGGCTGCGGCCGACAACCGCCGACGCGCTCTGAACGAAGCCGACATTGTGGCGGCTCAGCGCGAGTGGGAGGCCGGTCTGCTGGACATCGCCCGCACGCGTGAAACCCATGGGCCCGAGGCGGCCCGGGCGCGCGCAGCCCGCATGATCGACCGCCTGTGCGCCTACGCCTGGGGTCCGGTGCTGTTCAAGCCCACGCTGGCCGGCGGAACACAGACCTTCCGGACCACCCGGGCCGGCGCCCTCGCCTACTTTGCCGGCGGCGACGCGAATTTCCCCGACGACACCGGTTTTGCCCTGAAGCCCTGGCGCAGCGTCCGCATCCGCAACATCGGCCTGCAGATCCGGCACGACACCGCCATGGTGATGTCCCGGGCGGTGCTGACCGACGCCGACGGCCGGGTCACCGAGGTCGACAAGACCTGGGGCTACCGCCGGGGGCCGGAGGGGGTGCGCATCGTGCTGCACCACTCCTCCCTGGCCCGGGTGGAGTGATGCGGTCCTGAAACCGCCGCTCAGGCGCGTGCGCCGGCACCGATGATCTCGGCGTTCAGCGGCGTCACCGGCCGGCCCTGGGTCAGGTAGGCAATGACGTTGTCGGCCGCCAGCATGGCCATGGCCTTGCGGGTGGCGATGGTGGCGCTGGCGATGTGGGGCGTGAGCACCACGTTGGGCACGGTCAGCAGGTCGGGATGGACCTTGGGCTCGCCCTCGAACACGTCGAGGCCGGCGGCCGCGATGCGGCGCTCCCGCAGGGCCACGGCCAGCGCCGCATCGTCGACGATGCCGCCGCGGGCGATGTTGATCAGCGTGGCGGTGGGCTTCATCTGCGCGATCTCTGCCGCCCCGATGGCGTGGTGCGACGAAGCGCTGTAGGGCAGCACCAGGATCAGGTGGTCGGCCTGCGCCAGCAGCGTGGCCTTGTCCACATAGCTGGCCTTGCATTCGGCCTCCAGCGCGGCGTCCAGGCGCGAGCGGTTGTGGTAGATCACCTTCATGCCGAAGCCGTGGGCGCCGCGGCGGGCAATGGCCTGGCCGATGCGCCCCATGCCCAGGATGCCCAGCGTGCTGCCGTGCACCTCGGCACCGGCGAACATGTCCAGGCTCCACTTGTTCCACAGTCCGGCGCGCAGGAAATGCTCGCTCTCGGTGACCCGGCGGGCGGTGGCCATGACCAGCGCAAAACCGAAGTCGGCGGTGGTTTCGGTCAGCACGTCGGGGGTGTTGGTGGCCAGCACGCCGGCAGCCGTCATGGCCGGCACGTCGAAATTGTTGAAGCCCACGGCAATGTTGGCCGCAATCTTCAGCTGCGGGCAGGCCGCCAGCAGCGCGGCGTCGACCCGCTCGCTGCCGGTGGTCAGGGCGCCCTGCTTGCCCTGCAGGCGGGCGATCAGTTCGGCCGGGGGCAGCACCTCGTCGGACTCGTTCATGTCCACCTGGAAGTGCTGGCCCAGGTGGGCCACCACCTCGGGGAACACCTTGCGGGCGATGAAGATGGCCGGTTTCTGGCTCATGGGGGGGTCTCCTTGATGTTGTGTAGGTGAAAGCGGGGGATGGCTCAGACGAACCAGATCCAGGTCATGACCGCGAACAGCGGCAGCAGGATGCCGCACGACCAGACCATGTAGCCGAAGAAGCTGGGCATCTTCACGCCACGGTCTTCGGCGATCGCCTTGACCATCAGGTTCGGCGCATTGCCGATGTAGGTGTTGGCGCCCATGAACACTGCGCCGGCCGACACCGCCACCAGCGTGGTGGCCAGCGTGGTCATGAGCACGGCCGGGTCACCGCCGGCGGTGTTGAAGAACACCAGGTAGGTGGGCGCGTTGTCCAGGAACGAGCTGAGTGCGCCGGTGGCCCAGAAGTACATGGCCGGGTCGGGCGTGCCGTCGGCCCGGGTGACCGCACGGACGATGGCTCCGAACGGGCCCTCGACGCCGGCCTTGAGCATGGCGATCACCGGGATGATGGTCAGGAAGATGGCCGCGAACAGCTTGGCCACCTCCAGCATCGGTCCCCAGCCGAACTGGTTGCCGTCGTGGGCACTGGCCGGCGTGATGCGCAGCGAGATCAGGGTGACGATGATCAGCCCGACGTCGCGCACGATGCCCGGCAGGCCGACCTCGGTGCCGGCGATGTTGAACGCCACCGGCGACTTCCACAGGCCGCTCACCAGCACCAGTGCCACGACCACCCCGAGCAGCAGGAAGTTGACGCCGCCCTCGAAGCCCAGCCGGGTGGTGTCGGGCGTCGGGTCGACCGGCCGCACCTCTTCCCGCCGGTGGTAGAGGTACCAGTCGACGGCGTAGAACAGGGCCAGCAGCGCACCGAGCATGAACAGGGTCTGGCTCCAGAGGTGGGTGACGGTCCAGAAGAAGTCCACGCCCTTCAGAAAGCCCAGGAACAGCGGCGGATCGCCCAGCGGGGTGAGTGCGCCGCCGGCGTTCGAGACGATGAAGATGAAGAACACCACCACATGCACCTGGTGCTTGCGGTTGTCGTTGGCCCGGATCAGCGGCCGGATCAGCAGCATGGAAGCGCCGGTGGTGCCCATGAAGCTGGCCAGCAGCGCACCGATGGCCAGCAGGCCGGTGTTCAGGCCCGGGCTGCCATGCAGGTTGCCCTTGACGAAGATGCCGCCTGCCACGGTGAACAGCGCGGTGAGCAGGATGATGAACGGGATGTACTCGGCCAGCGCCGCATGCACCACCGCCGCACCGGCTGCGGAGAAGCCGAAGGTGAGTGCGAACGGCACCAGAAAGGCCAGGCCCCAGGCGGCCGCCACCTTGCCGAAGTGGTGGTGCCAGAACACCGGCGCCAGCAGCGGCACCAGGGCGATGGACAGCAGCACGCCGGCAAACGGCACGCCCCACAGCACCGACAGCTGCGCGCCGTCGAGATCGGCCGCAAAGGCCACGGCCGGCAACAGCCAGCCCGCCAGCAAGACTGGCAGCATTTTCTTGTTCATCTTCGGACTCCTCCGTGTCCTGCTTGTGGGGCTCAGACGGCCAGCAGGTCCACCTCGAACAGCAGCGTGGCATTGGGCGGGATCACGCCGCCGGCGCCGCGTGCGCCATAACCCAGGGCGGCGGGAATCACCAGCCGGCGGGTGCCGCCGACCTTCATGCCCTGCACGCCTTCGTCCCAGCCCTTGATCACATGGCCGGCGCCCAGCGGGAACTCGAAGGGCTGGCCACGGTCCTTGCTGGAGTCGAACTTGCGACCCTGCTGGCCGTCGGTGTAGAGCCAGCCGGTGTAGTGCACCTGCACCGGGCGGCCGGCGCGGGCTTCTGCGCCCTGACCGACGACGGTGTCCTCATACTGCAGGCCGCTGGGGGTGGTGATCATGCTCATGGAAACTCCTGAATGAAACGGGGAACCGGCATCAGAGCCAGGTGGTGAAGGAGGCAACGGTCTCGCGCGGCGTGTGGAAGCCGTTGACCGGATCGGCCGGATCGGCAAAGCCCAGGGCCATGCCGCAGACCAGCATTTCGTTGTCGGCCGCACCGATGTGCGGCAGGATGATCCTGGCGAAGCCGTTCCAGGCCGCCTGCGGGCAGGTGTGCAGGCCCTGGGCACGGGCGGCCACCATGATGTTCTGCAGGAACATGCCGTAGTCCACCAGCGAGCCTCGGCCCATCACCTTGTCCAGCGTGAACATCAGGCCCACCGGCGCATCGAAGAAGCGGAAATTGCGCTGGTGCTGCAGGTGCATCTTGTCCTTGTCGCCCTTGCCGATGCCCAGCAGCCCGTACAGGCCCCAGCCGTTCTCGCGCCGGCGGTCGATGTAGGGGCTGACCCATTTTTCGGGGTAGTAGTCGTATTCCTCGCGGTACTGCTCGGCCAGCGAGGGGTCGGCGCGCAGCGCGTCGTGGGCGGCACACACCTTGTCCACCAGGGTGTCGCGGCTGGCGCCCTGCAGCACGTACACCTTCCAGGGCTGCGTGTTGGTGCCCGACGGCGCGCGGCTGGCCACCTGCAGGATGTGCTCCAGGGTGCTGCGCGGCACGGCTTGCGGCAGGAAGGCGCGGGCCGACATGCGGCTGGTGATGGCCGCATCGACGCTGGCGGCATCGATCACGGCGGCGGGCACAGAGGTCATTGCAAAGT
Organism: Comamonadaceae bacterium; assembly: GCA_013823485.1. Classification (GTDB taxonomy): domain Bacteria; phylum Pseudomonadota; class Gammaproteobacteria; order Burkholderiales; family Burkholderiaceae_C; genus Hydrogenophaga. The sequence goes on along the minus strand of PNMF01000061.1, from coordinate 5,339 downwards.
CTCCAGGGTGGTTTTGAGCCGGTCCGGCAGCGGCACCGGGCGGCGCGTCTGGCGGTCCACATACACATGCACGAAATGGCCGCAGGCGGCGCACAGATCCTGTCCGTCGGCGAACAGGCCGACCTCGTACCGGACGCTCGACGTGCCCAGGTGCGCCACCCGCAACCCGGCCCACACGGTCTGCGGGAAGGCCAGCGGGGCGAAGTAGTTGCAGCGGGTCTCGATCACCAGCCCGATGACTTCGCCGTGGTGGATGTCCAGGGCGCCGGCCTCGATCAGGTGGGCGTTGACCGCGGTGTCGAACCAGCTGTAGTACACCACGTTGTTCACATGGCCATAGACGTCGTTGTCGCCCCAGCGGGTGCCGATGGCGCGGAAGGCTCGGTAGTGGCTGCGCGGCAGGGCCTGGGGGCGCGGGGACGGGCTGTTCGGCATGGGCCGGCATTGTGCCAGCGCCGCCATCAGGCCGCTGTCGCCGCCGCTGCGGCCAGGCACTCCCAGCGCTGGTGGTACTCGAGCGCCACCCGGTAGCTGTTGACCTGCACCTGAACCGTGGTCTCGAGGTCGTGGCCGTAACCGCCGCCCATGGCCATGACCACCGGCAGCCGGCGCTGCCAGGCCCAGTCCATGACCCGGCGGTCGCGCGCCTCCATGCCATCGAAGCCGACCTTCAACCGGCCGAGCCGGTCGCCCTCGTGCGGATCGGCACCGGCCAGGTACAGCACCAGCCCGGGATCGAACCGGTGGGCCAGTTCGTCCAGGGCACGGTCGACCGCGTCCAGGTACTCGGCGTCGGCACAGCCATCGGGCAGCTCCACATCCAGGTCGCTCGGCTCCTTGCGGAACGGGAAGTTGCGGGCGCCGTGCAGCGACAGGGTGAAGACCGATGCGTCGTCGGCAAAGATGCGCGCAGTGCCGTTGCCCTGGTGGACGTCCAGGTCGATGATGGCCACCCGCAGCGGCGCCCGGCCGCGCTGGCGCGCATGCTCGGCCTGCATCAGCCGCGCGGCGACGGCAAAGTCGTTGAAGACGCAGAAGCCGCCGCCCTTGTCCGCATACGCGTGGTGGGTCCCGCCGGCCAGGTTGGCGGCCACGCCGCCCCGGGCCATGACCTGCCGGGCCGCCTGCAGCGTGGCACCCACCGAGCGGCGGGCGCGCTCCGCCATGGCGGGACTCCAGGGGAAGCCGATTTCGCGCTGCAGTGCCGGGGCCAGGGTGCCCTGCGCAATGGCGTCGACGTACGCGGGGCTGTGCACCAGCGCCAGCTCGCCATCGGTGGCCGGCAGCGCTTCATGGAGCCGGATCTGCGGCAGCTCCTGCGCCAGCCGCTCACGCAGCCGGGCGTACTTGGCCATGGGGAACCGGTGCCCGGGGGGCAGCGGCAGGACGAAATGGTCGGCGTAATAAGCGTGCACCGGCGGATTCTGCGGCGGATGCAGCCAGGTCCGCCCGGGCTCGGATTTAGGCAAGCCCCTCCAGAATGCTGCATTGCAACAAAAAACACTTGCACTCCCCGGAACCGATCCTTATCATTCGATCCATGTTGCAGCGCAGCAAAACGGAAGCGGCCCCCTCGGCCCGACCGGCAGCCTTCAACAGACCCTTGTCACCCACCCACCTCAGGAGCCTGAACATGCTGACCGCCGAACAAATCGTTGCCGCCCAGAAAGCCCACCTCGAGACCCTCTTCGGTCTTACCCACAAAGCCTTCGAAGGCGTGGAAAAGCTGGTGGAACTCAATGTGCAGGCCACCAAAGCCGCGCTGACCGAATCCGCCTCGAACGCCCAGGCGCTCATGAGCGTCAAGGACGCCCAGGAACTGCTGACCCTGCAAGCCAGCCTGATGCAGCCCCTGGCCGAAAAGACCGTGGCCTACAGCCGCCACCTGTACGACATCGCCTCGGGCACCAGCGCCGAGTTCACCAAGGCCGCTGAAGCCACCGCCGTCGACACCCAGAAGAAGATCCTGGCCGTCGTCGACAACGCTGCCAAGAACGCCCCCGCCGGTTCCGAAACCGCCGTGGCCGTGATGAAGAGCGCCGTGTCCGCTGCCAACAACGCCATGGAATCGGTTCAGAAGGCTGTGAAGCAGGCCACCGAAATGGCCGAAGCCAACTTCAACACCGTGACCGCCACCGCCGTCAACGCCACCAAGACCGCCGCCCGCAAGCGCTGATCGGTCCGCAGATCAACCGGTGAAACGGGCCGCTGATCGGGGCATTGCCCCATCGCCGGCCCGTTGATACTTGAATCGTGCTTCATCAACCCCAGTTTCTGGTTGTCTCCTCGGGTCACTGATGGAAACGGTTTCACGGGACCCTTTCAAAGCCCTCACCCTTCGGTGAGGGCTTTTTTTATGCCCGTCAGCGCGGCCGCAGCCGGGCCAGCTGGGCCTGCAGCTGGGGCAGCGCCGCCTTCATGGCCAGGCGGCCGGCTTCGATGGAGCGCTTGCGGGCGGCAAAGTCGGCACTGCCCACACCCTTGAGCGCCGGCCGGACGACCAGATCGGCACCGGTCAGTTCGTGCCGGTTGATGCTCTGCCCCATGATGGCGAAGGTCTGCAGCAGCACTTCCAGGCTGCCGTCGGCCCGGTTGCCGTCGGGTGCGCTGGAAATGTCGATGGCCAGCACCAGCTCGGCGCCCATCTCGCGGGCCTGACGCACCGGCACCGGCGCCACCAGGCCACCGTCCACATACTCGCGGCCGGCGATCGGCACCGGCGAGAACACGCCCGGCACCGCGCTGGACGCCCGCACCGCCTGCGCGGTGTCGCCGCGGCGGAACACGATGCCCTGACCGTTGGACAGGTCGGTGGCCAGCACGCCGAGGGGGATCTGCATCTGCTCGATCAGCCGTCCGTTCACCGCCTTGCGCACATAACGGCCCAGCGCCTCGCCGCGCAGCATGCCGCGCCCCAGCAGCGGCAGGGTCCAGTCGGTCAAGGTGGCCTCTTCCATGGCGAGTGCGGCGCGCTCCAGTTCGGCGGCGTTCATGCCGCTGGCGTACAGCGCCGCCACCAGGCTGCCGGCCGAGGTGCCCACCACCAGATCGGGGCGGATGCCGTTCTGCTCCAGCACCTGGATCACGCCCACATGGGCAAAGCCCCGGGCAGCGCCGCCGCCCAGCGCCAGGCCGAGCCGGGGGGGACGCATCTGAACCACCGGCGGTGGCGGCTGAACCGGATCGACCCCCGGCGGCACGGTCGTGACCGGTGCCTCGGGCCCCCCCGTTGCTCCGGGACCGACCGGGATGTCCGGCTGGACGCTGACGGTGGAACAGCCCGCCAGCAACAGGGCCAGCAGCAGGCCGAGGCCGGAAGCCCTCAGGCCGATTATGGTATTAAGAACAATTCGCGTTTGTGTTAGCATGACGATCATTGTGACGCAGCGCCGCCACGGCCACTCCCGACCGCATCCGCCCTGCTTCCGCTCCTGAATCCCTTCACTCGATCCGACGACCCATGAAACTCCGCTTCTCTGCCGTTGCTGTCGCCCTGGCCGCTGCCTCCACCCTGCCCGCGCTGGCGCAGGACAAGGTGCTCAACATCTACTCGGCGCGTCACTACCAGACCGACGAGGTGATGTACGACACCTTCACCAAGACCACCGGCATCCGGATCAACCGGGTCGATGCCGACGACGCCGGCATTGTGGCGCGCCTGCGTGCCGAAGGCGCCGCCTCCCCCGCCGACGTGGTGCTGCTGGTGGACGCAGCCCGCATGGCCGCTGCCGACGCGCAAGGCCTGTTCCAGCCGATCAAGTCGGCCAAGCTGGACGCGGCCATCCCCGCCAACTTGCGCGCCGCGGCCACCGCCGACGGCGTGACCTGGACCGGCTTCTCCACCCGCGCCCGCGTGGTGGTGTACGACCCGCTGCGCGTGAAGGCCGCCGACGTGGCCAACTACGAACAGCTGGCCGACCCCAAGCTCAAGGGCCTGCTGTGCACCCGCTCGGGCTCGCACCCCTACAACCTGTCGCTGTTCTCGACCGTGGTCGAGCGCCTGGGCGACCAGAAGGGTGAAGCCTGGCTCAAGGGCATGGTGGACAACATGGCCCGCGCACCCAAGGGTGGCGACACCGACCAGATCCGCGCCGTGGCCTCCGGCGAATGCGGCGTGGCCATCACCAACACCTACTACCTGGCCCGCCTGATCAAGTCCAACAAGCCGGAAGACCGTGCCGTGACCGAGCGGGTCCGCGTCGTGTTCCCGAACCAGGGCACCAGCGGCACCCATGTCAACATCGCCGGCGCTGCGGTGGCCAAACACGCCAAGAACCGAGACGCCGCGGTCCAGTTCATGGAATTCCTGGCCAGCCCGTTCGCCCAGGAGTACTTTGCCAACGGCAACAACGAATTTGCCGCCGCCAAGGGTGTGAAGGTGGACAACTCAGCCCTCAAGACCATGGGCGGCGACAACTTCAAGGCCGAGACCGTGCCCCTGGCCTCGGTGGCGAAAAACATGACCAAAGTCCAGCAGATGCTGGACCGGGTCGGCTTCAAGTGATCTGCCGTGCCTCAGTACACCTGGGGCACGTAGATCTCGCCGGGCACCTGGTGACGGCGGTAGCCTTCGTGCCGGATGCGCTCCGGCAGCACGATGGAGGGCCGCTCCACCTCGTGGTACGGAATGAGCGACAGCAGGTGCTGGATGCAGTTGAGCCGGGCCTTCTTCTTGTCGTCGGCCGGCACCACCCACCACGGTGACTCCGGCGTGTGGGTACGGGCCAGCATGTCTTCCTTGGCCTTGGTGTAGAGCTCCCAGCGGCGCCGGCTCTCCAGGTCCATGGGGCTGAGCTTCCACTGCTTGAGCGGGTCGTGGATGCGGCCCAGGAAACGGGCCTCCTGCTCTTCGTCGCTGATCGAGAACCAGTACTTCACCAGCTGGATGCCGGAGCGGACCAGCATCTTCTCGAATTCCGGCACCGCGCCGAAGAAGGCCTCGACCTGCTCTTCGGTGCAAAAGCCCATGACCCGCTCGACGCCGGCGCGGTTGTACCAGCTGCGGTCGAACAGCACGATCTCGCCACCCGCCGGCAGGTGGGTCACATAGCGCTGGAAGTACCACTGGGTGCGCTCCCGGTCGTTGGGTGCCGGCAAGGCCACCACCCGGCAGACCCGGGGGTTGAGCCGCTGGGTGATGCGCTTGATGACGCCACCCTTGCCGGCAGCGTCACGGCCTTCGAACACCACCACCACCTTGTGGCCGGTCGACACCACCCAGTCCTGCAGCTTGACCAGTTCGCCCTGCAGGCGGACCAGTTCCCGGAAGTACTGCCGGCGGGCTTCACGCCCCTCCTCCGACAGGGATTCGCCGTCGTCGATCTCCAGCTCAAGCTCTT
>PNMF01000060.1 GCA_013823485.1 Comamonadaceae bacterium | reverse complement strand
GCCGCCCCTGCCATCGAGATCCTTCCAGCGTCCAGCACCCCGTGGGTGCTCTACCGCTCGGACACCACCCGCAGCGACGACACCCTGCAAAGCCTGCTGCAGCGGCTGGGCGTCAACGACTCCGCCGCCGTGGCCAAGCTGCGGACCGATCCCAACATCCGCCAGGTGGTGGGCCGCAATGGCCGGCTGGTGCATGTGGAAGCCAACGAACGCCAGGAACTGCAGCGCCTGACCGCCCGCTGGGCCAACAGCGACGGCAAGACCTTCCAGCGCCTGGTGGTCGAGTCCACCGCCGATGGCCTGCAGTCCCGGCTGGAGACCGGCACCCTCGCCGCTTCGGCCCGGCTGGGCAGCGGCGTGATCCGCTCCTCCCTGTTCGCGGCCTCGGACGCTGCGGGCATTCCGGACAGCGTGGCCATCCAGCTCGCCGAGATGTTCTCCAGCGACATCGACTTCCGGCGCGACCTGCGCCAGGGCGACCGCTTCACCGTGGTCTACGAGAGCCTGGAGGCCGATGGCGAACCGTTGACCGTGGGTCGCGTGCTGAGCGCCGAGTTCGTGAATGACGGTCGCGCCTACGACGCGGTCTGGTTCGAGGCCCCCGGCCACCGCGGTGGTTACTACAACTTCGCCGGTGAAAGCTCGCGCCGCTTCTACCTCTCGTCTCCCCTGGAGTTCTCGCGGGTCAGCAGCGGCTATGGCATGCGGTTCCACCCGGTCACCGGGCAGCACAAGGCCCACCTGGGTGTCGACTACGCCGCCCCCACCGGCACACCGGTCCGCACCGTTGGCGACGGCACGGTCGAATTTGCTGGCGTGCAGGGCGGCTACGGCAATGTGATCTATGTGCGGCACCGCAACAATCAGGTCACCGTGTATGCGCACCTCAGCCGCATCTTCGTGCGCAAGGGCGAGCGCGTCGATCAGGGTGAGCGCATCGGGGCGGTCGGCTCCACCGGCATGTCCACCGGACCGCACCTGCATTTCGAGTTCCGCGACAACGGCCAGCACCGGGATCCGCTGGTGATCGCCCGCCAGAGCGAGGCAATCCGGCTGCCAGTCGAGCTTCGGCCGGCCTTCGAGGCAGTGGCCCAGCAGCAGCGCATCACGCTGGAAGCGGCAGCCAGCCTGCAACAGGCCAGCGCCCAGTGAACGCCTGGGCCTGACAACAAAAAAGGAGCCACAAGGCTCCTTTTTTCATGGGTGCAGCGGCCCGGAGGCCGCTGGGCACATCAGACGCTGAAGCTCGATCCGCAACCGCAGGTGGTGGAAGCGTTCGGGTTCTTGATGACGAACTGCGCGCCCTCAAGGTCTTCCTTGTAGTCGATCTCGGCACCGACCAGGTACTGGTAGCTCATGGCGTCGATCAGCAGGGACACACCGTTCTTGGTCATGGTGGTGTCGTCTTCGTTGACCACCTCGTCGAAGGTGAATCCGTACTGGAAACCCGAGCAGCCGCCACCTTGAACGAACACACGCAGCTTCAGGTCGGGATTGCCTTCCTCGGCCACCAGTTCGGCCACCTTGTTGGCGGCACTGTCGGTGAAGACCAGGGGGGCGGGCATCTCGGTCTGGATGTTTTCGGCAACGGCACTCATGGCATTCCTCTGTCAAACGGAGCCGGGCACTGGATGGCCGGCGAATGCGAATACTAAATCAGTTCGCTCGGGAAATCGCCCTATTGGCCGTTAGACGCCAACAGCAGTGTGGGCTTTTCGCGGCTTTCGCCCGACAGCGGCCTGAGTTGGCCGCTGATGGTGGCGCCCTGGTGCATTTCGAGCGACTTGTAGGACACATCGCCCTCGATGCAGGCCTTGGGCTGCAGTTCCAGCAGGCCATGGGCCACCACCGGCCCCTTGACCCGGCCGTTGATGATGACGTGGTCGGCCTCGATGCAGCCGGTCACCTCGGCCACCTCGCTGACCACCAGGATGCTGACCTTGCCCTCTGCTGCCCGGATCTGGCCGATCACGGCGCCATCGACCCGCAGACCCTCGCTGAACGTGACGTCTCCATCGATCCGGGTGCCGTGGGCGATCAGGCTCTTGATGGGGGGCGGGGCTTTTTTACCGAACATGAACAATCCTCTCAGGTGACGGGCTGGCGATCATGCCGAAGCTACAGGGCGAAAGTCTGCGTGGAGCGAACGGTGGCACCTTGCAACACCCGGGCGGTGACCCATTTCACCGAGACCTGCGCCGGCACCGGGATCGTGCCCTCCTGACGCAGGTAACGGCGGATCGAGACCGGTTGTCGAACCGGCGTGGACAAGGTCCACGGCTGGCCGGCCAGGGTACCCGACAAGCTGATTTCCAGTGTGCCTTTGAAGTCCGGCGTCTGGCGGCCGGGCTGGATGACCAGCACCTGCCAGCGCCAAAGGCCGGACTCGCCCGGCTCGGCGTGCAGGCCGCGGATGTCCAGCGCCTCGCCGGTCTGCGCAGGCAACAGCCGCTCGAAGAACCCCAGATCTGCGCGCAGCGACTGGTTCTCGGCTTCGAGCTGGCGTATCTGCAACTGCAACTGTTCCTGCGCCACCCGCTCGGTGGTGATCAGGCTGTCGGCCGCGCTGCTGACCGAGCGGGCGGCGTCAAGGTCGGCCCGCAGCCGGACGACCTCGCGCCGCAGCTGCTGCAGCTCCTCCTGGGCATGCCGGTCCAGACCGGCGATGTCCTTGCCGAACTCGAATGCCCACACCGCCACGGCCGCCGAAAAGCCCAGCACGGTGGCCACCGCCAGCCAGCGCAATGGCCACGGCATGCTGCTGCGCACCGCCATGCGCGGGGTGCTGGCGGCGAGCCTTCGACGCAGGAGCCTCAGTCCCATGCAACCCTTTCAAAGGAACGTAAAAAAATGCAGGCCCGAAATGCAAAAACCGCCCCAAGTCGAACTTGTGGGCGGTTTTTTCGGGGCATGCCGATCAGCGCTTGCTGAACTGCTTGCGACGGCGTGCCGAACGCAGACCGACTTTCTTGCGCTCGACCTCGCGGGCATCGCGGGTCACGTAACCGGCTTGCGACAGCTGCGGCTTGAGCGCTGCGTCGTAGTCGATCAGGGCGCGGGTGATGCCGTGGCGCACGGCGCCGGCCTGGCCGGATTCACCACCACCGTGGACGTTGACCTGCACGTCGAAGGTCTCGGCGTGGTTGGTCAGCATCAGCGGCTGCTTGGCGATCATGATGGAGGTCTCGCGGCCGAAGTAGGCCTGGATGTCCTTGCCATTGATCGTGATCTTGCCGGTGCCTTTTTTCAGAAACACGCGGGCGACGCTGGATTTGCGACGGCCGGTGCCATTGTTCCATTCACCAATCATTCAAGGCTCCTTCAGATGTCCAGCACTTGCGGCTGTTGGGCGGTGTGCGGATGGTCTGCACCGCCGTACACCTTGAGCTTCTTGATCATGGCGTAGCCCAGAGGACCCTTGGGCAGCATGCCCTTGACGGCCTTCTCGAGCGCGCGGCCAGGGTGCTTGGCCTGCATGTCGCGGAAGTTGGTGCCATAGATGCCGCCCGGGAAGCCCGAGTGGCGGTAGTACACCTTGTCGAGGGCCTTGTTGCCCGTGACGCGGAGTTTGGCTGCGTTGATGATGACGATGTAGTCACCGGTATCGACGTGAGGCGTGTAGATGGCCTTGTGCTTGCCGCGCAGTCGGAGAGCCACTTCACTGGCAACTCGTCCGAGGACCTTGTCGGTCGCGTCAATCACAAACCACTCGTGCGTCACGTCAGCGGGTTTGGCGCTGAACGTTTTGGTCATGAGTCTTGCTCTGTTACGAGGGTTTGGCGGCTCTTTTCCACGGTCGGTGGTCCTCTGTCGGGACCCTCTTAGGTGGGGTTGAAGTACTTCGCCGCGGAGCCAGCTGATCGCTGCGAAGCCCGCCATTGTACGAAATTGCGGCCTGCAGGGCAATTTCCGGCGCTACCATCGCCCGATGTTCAGTTACCGCCACGCCTTTCACGCCGGCAACCATGCCGACGTGCTCAAACACGTCGTCCTGCTGGCCACCCTGCGCCACCTGATGCACAAGGAGGGTGGCCTGACCCTGATCGACACCCACGCCGGCGCGGGCCTGTACCGGCTCGACAGCGAATTCACCGACAAGGGCGACGAGGCCCGCGACGGTGTGGTGAAGCTGATGGGCGCCTTGCGGCCCGCCAGCGGACAGCCCGCCGCCAGCGCCGAAGCGGTGGACGACTACCTCGACCTGATCGCCGGCTTCAATCCGTCCGGCCAGCTGCGGGTCTACCCGGGATCGCCCTTCGTGATCCAGAGCACGCTGCGGGCCGCTTCGCGCGACCGCCTGCGCCTGTACGAGCTGCACCCGACCGACAGCCGGACCCTGACCGCCAACATGGCCCAGCTGGAGGCCGGCCGGGTGATCAGCGTGCACCGCGAAGACGGGTTTGCCGCCTTGCGCCCGCTGCTGCCGCCACCCCCCGGAGCGGGCGGCTCCCGACGGGCGCTGGTCCTGATGGACCCGAGCTACGAGATCAAGAGCGATTACCAGAAAGTGAGCGCCTGCATGCAGGAGAGCCTCAAGCGGTTCCCCACCGGTTGCTACCTGGTCTGGTACCCGGTGATTCCACGGCCGGAGGCCCATGATCTCCCCAAGCGCCTGCGCACCCTGGCCAATCAGGCCCAGCGTCCCTGGCTGCATGCCACGCTGGCCATCGGTCAGGACCCGACCCATGGCCCGGACGACCGGCCCGGGCTCACCGCCAGCGGCATGTTCGTGATCAACCCGCCCTACACGCTCAAGGCCCAGCTGCAGGAAGCCCTGCCAGTGCTGCTGAACGTGCTGGGCCGGGGACGGGGCCAGGCGCAGACGCTCGAATCGGCCGGCTGACCGACCGCCCCGGCCGCCCGGCGGGCATCACTCGCTCGCCAGCACCATCGTCCAGTAACGGCCCCAGGTGGTGCCCTCGCGCTGCACGCAGGCCACGGCCACCTCGGCAAAGTCGCGCTTCATGAGGTTGACGCAGTGGCCCGGGCTGGCCAGCCAGCCGTCCACCACCTCGTCCACCGTCTGCGGACCGGCCGCCAGGTTTTCGCCCACCACCGACCACGGATAGCCCTGAGCCAGCACGCGCTGGGCCACCGAGCGGCCGTCGCGGCCGGTGTGCGACAGGTAGTCCAGCCGCGCCATGTCGGCGGAATGGCCCCGGGCTGCGGCCATCAGCCGGCGCTCCCAGCGCAGGGGCGAAGCAGCCGGCATCGACTGCTGGCCGCACTGGCGCGGCCGGGAGCGGGCCTCGTTGACCGCCTGCAGCAAGGTAGCCTGGAAAGCCGGCAGGCTGCAGCGGTCGGCCGCAGCAGGCTCCGGGCCGCTGCGGGTGCCTTCGGCCGCCGCCGGCCATGCCGCTGCCGCGCCCAACACCACCGCAGCCAGCGACCGGGCCAACGGCCGACGGGAGGGATTTCGAGTAACGACAGCAGGCATCCATGGATGGTGCGCCCGGCCTGTCTCGGGCGCTCGGACCCCGGCTTCATCCGACTGCTTCAGACGGATTTTCAATTAACCGACCGATCGGTTGGGTAACTGGCTATACTGCGCCCCAGACCGGAGCCGATGTGCGCCCGGACACCCCGAGGAGACAGCCATGTACACCCAGTCGTTCAACGTGCCCGACGGCGGCACCCCCACACTGCAGGCCGTGCCGGCCCCGGTCGACGCCGACCTGCAGGCCCGGTTCGATGCCGTCATCGACGCCGACGGCAAGATCGAGCCGCGCGACTGGATGCCCGACGCCTACCGCAAGACGCTGGTGCGCCAGATCAGCCAGCACGCGCACTCCGAGATCGTTGGCATGCTGCCCGAGGGCAACTGGATCAGCCGGGCTCCGAGCCTCAAGCGCAAGACCATCCTGGTGGCGAAGGTGCAGGACGAAGGCGGCCACGGGCTGTACCTGTACAGCGCCGCCGAGACCCTGGGCACCAGCCGCGACCAGATGTTCGACGCCCTGCACAGCGGCCGCGCCAAGTACAGCTCCATCTTCAACTACCCCACCCTCACCTGGGCCGACGTCGGCGTGATCGGCTGGCTGGTGGATGGCGCGGCGATCATGAACCAGATCCCGCTGTGCCGCTGCAGCTACGGGCCCTATGCCCGCGCCATGATCCGCGTCTGCAAGGAAGAGAGCTTCCACCAGCGCCAGGGCTATGAAGCCCTGCTGACCATGATGCAGGGCACCCCCGAGCAGAAGGCCATGGTGCAGGACGCGGTGAACCGCTGGTGGTGGAAGTGCCTGGCCATGTTCGGGCCGCCCGACACCGACAGCCCCAACAGCGTGCAGGGCATGCGCTGGGGCATCAAGCGCATCAGCAACGACGACCTGCGGCAGAAGTTCGTCGACGCCACGGTGCCGCAGGCCGAGGTGCTGGGCGTGACCCTGCCCGACCCCGACCTGAAGTGGAATGCCGAGCGCGGCCACCACGACTTCGGCGCCATCGACTGGGACGAGTTCTGGCAGGTGGTCAACGGCAACGGCCCGTGCAACCAGGAACGCCTGGCCACCCGGGTCAAGGCCTGGGAAGACGGTGCCTGGGTGCGCGAGGCCGCACTGGCCCATGCCCGCAAGCAGGAACAACGTGCCCGTCAGGAGGCCGCATGACCAACCCGCCGAACACCGCCGCGCCCGCACTCAAGGAATGGCCACTGTGGGAAGTGTTCGTCCGCAGCAAGCAGGGCCTGGAGCACAAGCACTGCGGCAGCCTGCACGCCAGCGACGCCCGCCACGCGCTGCAGATGGCGCGCGATGTGTACACCCGCCGCCAGGAAGGCGTGAGCATCTGGGTGGTGCCCTCGGCCAGCATCGTGGCCAGCGAGCCCGACAGCAAGGACAGCTTCTTTGATCCGTCGGCCGACAAGGTCTACCGCCACCCGACCTTCTACGAGATCCCCGACCGCGTGGGGCACATGTGATGGACGCCGCTGCCCCCGTCGAAGCCGCAACCCGCACGGCGCCGGTCGACTACCTGCTGCAGCTGGCCGACGACGCCCTGGTGCTGGGCCAGCGCAATGCCGAGTGGTGTGGCCACGGCCCCATCCTGGAGGAAGACCTGGCGCTGGCCAACCACAGCCTGGACCATCTCGGTCTGGCCCGCCTGCTGTACCAGCACGCCGCCCGCTGCATCGAGGCCGACGCCGGTGAAGCCGCCCGTTTTGCACACCTGCGGGGCGCCCGCCAAGGCGGCGTGCTGACCGAGGACACGCTGGCTTACTTCCGCGACGCGAACGAATTCCGCAACCACACCCTGGCCGAGCTGCCGCACCACGGCCCGCTGGCCGGACCTGCGCGCACCGACCGCGACTTCGCCACCACGGTGGTGCGCAACTTCCTGTTCAGCGCCCTCACCGTGCCGCTCTGGACCGCGCTGCAGGACAGCGCCGACGCGCATCTGGCCGGCATCGCCGCCAAGTCGCTGAAGGAAGCGCGCTACCACCAGCGCCATGCCGGCGACTGGCTGGTACGCCTGGGCGACGGCACCGACGAGTCGCACGCCCGCACCCAGGCCGCGCTGGACCACCTGATGCCGTTCTGCCAGGAATTCTGGGTGACCAGCCCGGCCGAGCAGCAGGCCGCCGATGACGGCACCGGCGTGGCCCTGAGCAGCCTGCGCGATGCCTGGAACACCACGGTGGACGCCGCCCTGGCCCAGGCCACGCTGCAGCGGCCGGCCGACGGCGGCTTTGTGCCCACCGGCAAGCGCGGCGTGCATTCCGAACACATGGGCTTCCTGCTGGCCGAAATGCAGAGCCTGGCCCGGGCCCACCCGGACGCGGTCTGGTGATGTCCGCCGAAGCGGCTGTCGATGCGTCGCTGGCGCCGCTGTGGGCGGTGCTGGAGCCGCTCACCGACCCCGAGATTCCGGTGGTGAGCCTGCGCGAGCTGGGCATCCTGCGGGACGTGCGGCGCGGCCTCGACGGCGTGGCCGAGGTGGTGATCACCCCCACCTACAGCGGCTGCCCGGCCATGGGGCAGATCGAGGACGACGTGCGCCAGGCCGTCGCATCGGCGGGGCTGCAGGCGCGCGTGGTCACGCAGCTCGCCCCGGCCTGGACCACCGACTGGATGACCCCCGCCGCCCGCGAGAAGCTGCGCGCCTACGGCATCGCGCCGCCGCACTGCGGCGCCACGCCCACCGGCCATGCCAACGTGGTCCGCTTCGCGCCGCCACCCGGCAGCGCACCCGCCATCGCCTGCCCGCAGTGCGGATCGACCCGCACCACCGAGACATCGCCGTTCGGCTCCACCGCCTGCAAGGCGCTTTACCGCTGTCTGGACTGCCTGGAGCCGTTCGACTACTTCAAACCCTACTGACCGGGCTCCCGCATGAGTGTCTCCACCGCCGCCCCGCGCTTCCACGACCTGACCATCACCCGCGTGCAGCCCGAGGCCGGTGAAGCGGTCGCCGTCACCCTGGCGGTGCCGCCCGCGCTGCGTGGGTCCTTTGCCTTCGAGCCGGGCCAGTTCCTCACGGTGCGCGCCAGCATCGACGGGCAGGACGTGCGGCGCAGCTATTCCATCAGCAGCCCGCGCAGCCTGTTCCGCGAGCGCGGCGAACTCACGCTGGGCATCCGCGCGGTGGAAGGCGGCGTGTTCTCGAACTGGGCAGCCCGCACGCTGCAGCCCGGCATGGCGCTGCAGGTCATGCCGCCGGACGGCCGCTTCACCGTGCAGCGGCCGCGCGCGCTGCACCGGGTGGGTTTTGCGGCCGGCTCGGGCATCACGCCGATCCTGTCGATCCTGCACAGCACGCTCGAAGAATCGCCCCAGGCCAAGTTCACCCTGGTCTATGGCAACCGCCGCATGGGCAGCGTGATGTTCAACGAGACGCTGCAGGACCTCAAGGACCGTTACCGCGACCGGCTGACCCTGGTGCATGTGCTGTCGCGCCAGGCGCAGGAAGTGCCGTTGCTGGAAGGTCGGATCGATGGCGACAAGGTGCGGGCCCTGCTCGACACCCTGCTGCCGGTGCCCAGCCTGGATGAGGTGTTCATCTGCGGCCCCGAGGCCATGATCGACGCCACCGAAGCCGCGCTGCGCGAAGCCGGCGTCAAGCCCGAGCGCATCCACACCGAACGCTTCAGCAGCGGTGCGGCCCCGGTGCCGGCGCGGCCCCGGCGCGAGGCCCATGCGGCCGACGGCTCCGGCAGCGTGGCCCTCACCGTGCTGCTCGACGGCAAGGCCCACGAGCTGCGCATGGAGCGTGACGAGCGTGTGCTCGACGTGGCGCTCGACGCCGGACTGGACCTGCCCTGGTCCTGCCGCGGCGGCGTGTGCTGCACCTGCCGCGCCAAGGTGATGGAGGGCTCGGTGGAGATGGAGAAGAACTTCACCCTGGAGCCGTGGGAGGCCGAGCAGGGCTTCGTGCTGAGCTGCCAGGCGCGCCCCACCACCGACCGGGTGGTGGTGAGCTTCGACGAGCGCTGACGCGCCCCGGGCGGGCGCGGAGACCTGCCGGAGCGGCGCAGAAGCCGCAGGCGGGCGCTACGTTCATCGGGACCAGAGGAACGGGCTCCGGCGGGAAAGTGACGAAACCTTCATGATTTCATCAACACTCCCTCCCCGATTCATGCCGGCCAGGCGCCAGCCCGAAACCCCCAAACTCCCCGAGCGTCCCCCGACACAGCTGTTTGCAGACCCGGTGGACATCCAGGTGCCCGTCCGCTTCCACCAGGGCAGGACGGGGCAGCGCATCGGCACCCTCCAGTTCCCGACCCGAGACGATGCAGACCGATTCGCCCTGGCACGTCTGCATGGAGCGACCGATGGGTGGCTTGCCGATGGCGAATGCATCCACCTGTCGATGTCGACGGACCAGGTCACCGTCCTGTTTCATGAGGCCCGCGATGGCTGTCCGGGTGTCGAACGGCACTGGGACCCTGTCGGAGCAGCGCTGCTGGACGACAACTGCACCCTGCTGGCGCGGCAGTGGTTCTCGCAGATGGAACCCGAGCTGCTGGCCAGGGACCCCTCCAGCCCGCTGTCCCTGCGCCAGGGCGAGGTGATCCACACACCCTCCGACATCAGGCCCTGGATACTCGATGGACTGTTGAGCCATTCCTTCGTGCTGGGCTACCAGCATGGGACCAACGAAACGTCGGTGGTCCGGTTCCTGGTGGAGCACATGGAGGATCTGGCGCGCAACGGGTACACCACCCTCTACACCGAAGGATTCACGATCGATGACCAGCCCTGGCTGGACATCAGCGAATCGCCGCCCACATCGAAGGCGCCGGCCAAGTGGCAACCTGTGGTGGAAGCAGCTGCCCGCTGCAACATCCAGGTCATCGGGCTCGATGCACATGAAGTCCGCCCGACTCACACCGCAGATAAAGCCAACGATCAGCGGGTCTTCACCACAGGGCGAATCGCATCGTTCAATCACGTTGCGCGCAACGTCATCCTGTTCCATGAAGCACGCAGGCCGGCGAAGGACAGCCAACCTGGAAAGTACGTTGTCTGCTGCGGTTCCGGACATGCCCGCAAGAGCCATCCATCTGCGTCGTTGAGGCACCCGAATGCAGACCCCGTCTGGGCGACCGACTGCGTTGGCCTCGGACCCGCACTGGGCCTGCCCACCGTGCAGATGGGCTGCATCGCGGGTGATGCGAACGGCCTGGTGATCCATCCCGACGCATTGACGGACACCGACCTCAGCTTTGAAGACATCTCGCGAGCTCGGTGGGACTTGTTGCTCAAGACTCCATTTCGAGTCCCTGTTGAATCCAGCGAACAGGAGGAAGAGCCGCGGGGCCGGACCACGGAACGCACGGGCAAGCCCGCCATGCGGCCATCACCTGGCTACGCAGCGCTGCAGATCACCGGCCAGGTGGTGCAGCAGTTGCGCACGGAGTACGAGCGCCTGCGCCGGAAGCAATGCTTTGATGCATTGCTGATGCTGCCCTCACTCGCGCAACAGGACGAGCGGCGCCACACCTGACCGCAGCAGCCCGATGCGGGCCGCCGCCGCGCGGCTGAGGTCGATGACGCGACCACCGATGTGCGGGCCGCGGTCGTTGATGCGCACCACCACCTCCTGCCCGTTGGCCGGGTTGCGCACCCGCACCCGCGTGCCGAAGGGCAAGGTGCGGTGGGCCGCCGTCAGGGCGTTGGTGTCGAAGATCTCGCCACTGGCGGTCTTGCGGCCCTGAAAACCCTCGCCGTACCAGGAACCGATGCCGCGCTCGATCTCGCGCGGATCGGTCTGCCCGGCGGCCGGCGGCTGCACCGGCGGCGGGACCGGGGCGCGCGTGGCGCACCCGGCCAGCCAGAGCGCCGGCATCAGCACCCCCCAGAGCAGCGCGCGGTGGGTGGTGGCCATGGGCGTGTCAGAGCGGCTGCAGGCGCTGGACGATCTCCAGCGTGGCTGCGCTCTGGTTCATGGTGTAGAAGTGGAGGGCCGGCACGCCGCCGTTGCGCAGCTGGTCGCACAGGTCGGTGACCACGTCCAGGCCGAAGGCGCGGATGGACGCGGTGTCGTCGCCATAGGCCTGCAGGCGCAGCCGTATCCAGCGCGGGATCTCGGCGCCACAGGCATCCGAGAAGCGCATGAGCTGGGTCGAGCTGGTGATGGGCATGATGCCGGGCACCACCGGCACGTCGGCACCCAGCCGGAACGCGTCGTCGACAAAGCGGAAGTAGGCGTCCGAGTTGTAGAAATACTGGGTGATGGCCGAATCGGCACCGGCTTTGACCTTGGCCACGAAGGCCTGCAGGTCGGACTCGGGCGAACGCGCCTGGGGATGCACCTCGGGGTAGGCCGCCACTTCGATGTGGAAGTCCGAACCGGTCTCGGCGCGGATGAAGGCCACCAGGTCGCTGGCGTACTGGAACTCGCCGCCGGCACCGTAGCCGCTGGGCAGGTCGCCGCGCAGGGCCACCAGGCGTTTGACGCCCATGGCCTTCAGCGTGGCGAGCTGCTCGCGCACCGAAGCGCGGGTGGCACCGATGCACGAGAAGTGCGACGCTGCATCCACGCCCTCGGCCAGGATCTCGCGCACCGTGTTGAAGGTGCCTTCCTGGGTGGAGCCGCCGGCACCGTAGGTGACCGAGCAGAACTCCGGCTTCAGGCCATAGAGCTGCTGGCGCACCGCGCGCAGCTTGTCGGCGCCCTCGGGCGTCTTGGGGGGAAAGAATTCAAGGCTGATGGGCAGGCTCACAGGGGCCTCCTGACAAAGACAAAAAATTCCCGGTTGCCGTCACCCCCGGTGATCGGGCTGTCGAACCAGTCGAGCATCTGCAGCCCCAGGGCCTGCAATGCGTCGCCGATGCGGCTGCGCACCAGCGGGTAGCTGTCGGCACTGCGCACCAGACCGCCCTTGCCGATGTCGGCCGGCTGCAGCTCGAACTGCGGCTTGACCAGCATCAGGCCGTGGCCACCCGGGACCATCAGCGGCACCAGCGCCGGCCAGACCAGCGTCTGCGAGATGAACGACAGGTCGCCCACCAGCAGGTCGAACAGCGGCGGCGCACCCACGGCGTCGAGCGTCAGGTCGCGGGCGTTGGTGTGCTCGATGCACACCACGCGCGGATGGTTCCGCAGCGACGGGTGCAGCTGGCCGGAGCCGACATCCACACCCACCACCTGCGCCACACCGCGCTGCAGCAGGCAGTCGGTGAAACCACCGCTGCTCTGCCCGACATCAAGGCAGCGCAGACCGGTCACCGACAGGCCGACATGGTCCAGCGCGCCGTCGAGCTTCAGTCCACCGCGCGAGACGAAGCGCGTCTCGGCGTTGTCCAGCAGCTCCAGTTCGGCCGTGCCGGGCAGGTCTTCGCCGTTCTTGGTGACCGTGCGCCAGGTGCCACCCGGCAACCGCCAGCGCACGCCGGCGGCCACCAGACGCTGCGCCTGCGACCGCGAGGTCGCCAGCGCACGCTCCACCAGCAACTGATCAACCCGCAAGGCGGTGCGGGGAGATCAATAGCGGTAGGTGTCGGCCTTGTACGGGCCTTCCTTCTTGACGCCGATGTAGGCGGCCTGCTCGTCGGACAGCTCGGTCAGCATGGCGCCGACCTTCTTCAGGTGCAGGCGGGCCACCTTCTCGTCCAGGTGCTTGGGCAGCACATAGACCTTGCCGTTCTCGTACTGCTCCTTCTTGGTGAACAGCTCGATCTGGGCGATGGTCTGGTTGGCGAAGGAGCTGGACATCACGAAGCTGGGGTGGCCGGTGGCGCAGCCCAGGTTCACCAGACGGCCCTTGGCCAGCAGGGTGATCTTCTTGCCGTCGGGGAAGATGACGTGGTCGACCTGCGGCTTGATCTCGTCCCACTGCAGCTTTTCCAGGCTGGCGACATCGATCTCGTTGTCGAAGTGGCCGATGTTGCAGACGATGGCTTCGTCCTTCATGGCGGCCATGTGCTCGTAGCGGATCACGTTCTTGTTGCCGGTGGCGGACACGAAGATGTCGGCCTTGTCGGCGGCGTATTCCATGGTCACGACCTTGTAGCCTTCCATGGCGGCCTGCAGGGCGTTGATCGGGTCGATCTCGGTCACCCAGACCTGGGCGCTCAGGGCGCGCAGGGCCTGGGCGGAACCCTTGCCCACGTCACCATAGCCGGCCACCACGGCGACCTTGCCGGCGATCATGACGTCGGTGGCGCGCTTGATGGAGTCCACCAGCGACTCGCGGCAGCCGTAGAGGTTGTCGAACTTGCTCTTGGTGACGCTGTCGTTGACGTTGATGGCACGGAACTGCAGCGTGCCCTTGGCCGACATCTCGTTCAGGCGCAGCACGCCGGTGGTGGTCTCTTCGGTCACGCCGATGATCTCGGCGGCCTTGCGGGTGTACCAGGTCGGGTCCTGGGCCAGCTTGGCCTTGATCGAGTTGAACAGGCAGGTCTCTTCCTCGCTCTGCGGGTTGTTCAGCAGGGAGGCGTCCTTCTCGGCGCGCTGACCCAGGTGCATCAGCAGCGTGGCGTCGCCGCCGTCGTCCAGGATCATGTTGGGGCCTTCGCCCGGGGTGCCGGCGGCGCCGAATTCGAAGATGCGGTGGGTGTAGTCCCAGTAGTCGGCCAGGGTCTCGCCCTTGATGGCGAACACCGGGGTGCCGTTGGCTGCGATGGCAGCGGCGGCGTGGTCCTGGGTGGAGAAGATGTTGCACGAGGCCCAGCGGACCTGCGCGCCCAGCGCCTGCAGGGTCTCGATCAGCACGGCGGTCTGGATGGTCATGTGCAGCGAGCCGGTGATGCGGGCGCCCTTGAGCGGCTGGCTGGCGGCGAACTCGTCACGGATGGCCATGAGACCCGGCATTTCGGTCTCGGCGATCTTGATTTCCTTGCGGCCCCATTCGGCCAGGCCGATGTCGGCAATGACGCAGTCGGCGTTGACGGCGGTGTTCAGTCGTGCATTCATGTTTTCGCTCCAGTTGAGGGTGTAGGCCACCGGCCGGGCGAAAAAAAAGCCCATCGCACAGCAAGTGGATGAGCGTCGTTGCAGAACAGTCCGAGCCTCACGCCCCGCGCCATGCTGCTGCATGGGGGGAACGCTGCAACGCTCCTCGGAAGCCCGCAATTGTAGCGGCCGGGGTCCATTCCCGTCCATTCGAGGGGGTTGTCCCTGTGAGAAACTGCCGCGCTCCATGCAGACCACCCCCGCCCGATCCCCCGGCCCTTCCGTGCCACCACCGCCACAGGCCCGACTCGGCCTGCTGGCCATCTTCGGCAGCACCTTTCTGGAGCTGGTGGGCTATTTCATGCTCACGCCGCTGCTGATCCTGCGGCTGAAGGACGACGGCGTGTCCACCGCCATGGCCGGGGTGTTTGCCGCCACCGGCTGGCTGGGCGTGTTCCTGATGACGCCCTTTGCCTCCGCCGTGACCCGCCGCCTCGGCCGCCGGCCCACGCTGTGGCTGGCCGCCCTCATCCCCACCGTGGCCACCGCCGGCTTTGCGCTGTCGCCGCTGCTGGGGGTGTGGTTTGCCCTGAAGCTGGCGGCCGGCATGGCCTCGGGCCTGCGCTGGGTGCTGGCCGAGGCGGTGGTGGCCGAGTTCTCGCCGCCCGGCCAACGCGGGCGCTACGTGGGCCTGTTCGAGACCATGGTGGGCGTCACCTTCGTGGTCGGGCCGGCGCTGCTGGCCTGGATCGGCCCGCAGAACGATGCCGCCATCTGGACCGCGCTGGCCTTCATGGCGGGCGGCCTGCTGTGGAGCCTGCTGATCCCGCGCCTGCCGGCCGCACCCGACGCCCACGAGGCCCGGGTAGGTCTGGGCGGCGTGTGGCATGCCGTGCTGGCCCACCCGATGGTGATGGCGGTGGGCTTTGTGGGCGGCTTCTTCGAGAGCGGCCTGACCGCCATCCTGCCGCTCTACGGCCTGGCCCTGGGCCTGGGCGCCACGCTGGCCGCCCTGCTGGTTTCGGCCAGCGGGCTGGGCAGCGCGCTGATGATGCTGCCCGCCGGCCTGCTGGCCGACCGCATGGGCCACCACCCGCAGCAGCGCTGGGGCAATGAGGCCCAGGCGCGACACACCCTCATGCGGGTCTGCGCCTGGATCACGCTGGGGGCCACCGTGGCCATTCCCTTCGTGGCCGGCACGCCATGGCTGGCCGCGCCGGTGGCCTTCGTGTGGGGCGGTGCCGGCGGCTGCCTCTACACCCTGGCCATGATCGACATCGGCTCGCGCGAGGAAGGCATCACCCTGGTCAACAGCACCGCCGTGCTGGTACTCAGCTACACCCTGGGCGGCGTGCTGGCCCCGGTGCTGGGCGCTGCTGCGCTGCAGTGGGCGCCCACCCTGGGTTTCCCGGTGCTGCTGCTGGGGGTGGCGGCGCTGGGGGTGTGGCTGCTGCGGGAACCCGGCGCACCCCGCGCCACTCCATCCACCACCGACTGAAAGGAACCGCATGGCCCTGCCCTGGATCGCTGCCCTCAAATACATCCCCTGGGGCGATGTGATCGAACACGCACCCAAGGTCCTGAACGCCGCCCGCAAGCTCATGGAGCGGCAGTCCGCCACGCCGGCTCCGGTGGTGCCCCCCGGCCCGCCGCTGGACCCGAACGCCGAGCCGCCCAGCCTGGGCGAGCTGCGCAACCGGCTGATCGAGGCCCGCCAGCTGATCGACCAGCAGGCCGTGGTGCAGCAGCAGACCGCTCAGATGGTGACCGAGCTGGCCGAACAGAACGCCCGGCTGGTGGACGCGGTGAACAAGCTGCGACTGCGCTCGCGGATGCTGATCTGGGCGGTGCTGGCGCTGACGGCCGGCGTGGTGACGTTGCTGGTGCGCTGACCTCAGACAGATCGCTCAGCCCGGCCCGCGCTCCAGCTCGGCATCACACCCGCTGCCGGCCGATATCCAGCGCCGCGCCAGCCGCCGCAGCAGCGGCGCCGCCCAGGCCCAGCGCGGGCCCATCACACCGGCGGTGTCGGTCAGCAGGCCGCAGCGGTACTGCGCGGCATCGGCCTGCCAGCGCAGCGCGTCGCAGGCGCCGGTGCGTTTGCGCGAAACCACCATGCCCACCGGGCATGGCTCGGCCAGACAGCACAGACCGCAGCCGTTGCAGGGCTGGCCCAGCGCCGGTTTGGGCGGCGCTTCGGGGTGGATGTGGATGACGACCGGTCGCACGGCCGGCAGCTTAACCCCGCAAGGCCGCCTGCGCGATGGAGGCCGCGTCGACCTTGAAGCAAGCCCGCAGTGCCGCGCGCGTGTCGCTGCGGCCGAAGCCGTCGGTGCCCAGCGTGGTGCAGGGCCGCTCGGATGGCAGCCAGGCCCGGATGCTGTCGGGCAGCGCGCGCACATAGTCGCTGGCCATGACGATGCGGCCGGGTGACTGCTGCAGCAACTGCGCGATCCAGGGTGTGCCGGTGCCGCTGTCGTCGCAACGCTGCCCGTCGCGGGCCAGCTCGCTCCAGCTGGTGACGCTGATCACGTCGGCTCCTGCCCCCTGCGCTTCCAGCAGCTGGGCCGCCTTGAGCGTTTCGCCCACGATGGCACCGGAAGCCATCAGCACCACCCGTTGCGGCAGACCCTCGCCGAAACGCGCGAAGCGGTAGGCGCCGCGCAGCACGCCCTCGGCCGCGCCCTCGGGCAGGTCGGGCATGGCGACGTTCTCGTTCATCAGCGTGATGTAGTGGAAGACATCGCGCTGCTCCACCAGCATTTCGCGCATGCCGGCGTCCAGGATGACGGCCAGTTCGCCGGCAAAGGCCGGGTCCCAGGCGCGGCAGTTGGGGATGGTGGCGGCCACCAGGTGGCTGCTGCCGTCCTGGTGCTGCAGCCCCTCGCCGCCCAGCGTGGTGCGGCCCGAGGTGGCGCCCAGCAGGAAGCCCCGGGCGCGCTGGTCGGCAGCGGCCCAGATGGCGTCGCCCACGCGCTGGAAGCCGAACATGGAGTAGTAGATGTAGAACGGCAGCATGGCCAGGCCGTGCACGCTGTAGCTGGTGGCGG